>CATJWI010000115.1 GCA_949744075.1 uncultured Eubacteriales bacterium
CGGCATCGGCCAGAGCCGGCTGTGCATGTACCTGCTGGGCCGGGCCCACATCGGCGAGGTCCAGGCGGGGATCTGGGATAGGGAGACCCTGGAAGCCTGTGAGAGCGCGGGGGTCATTTTGCTGTAAGAATTATACAAAAAGGAGCCTCTGACAAATATGTCAGCGGCTCCTTTTCCCTTACCACCATTGGTTATTAATTTTTCCAAACTGCGGATGAATGATCCATTTCTCTGTTTTATCTATAACCCCTTTTTGATCGCCAACTTCAATAATTGCATACCCATCATCAAAAAATCGTCTATCTTCAAATTCTGACCATCCCAAACTATATTCATCACTCGCAAACTGCGCCTGAATCACTTCGTTTCCATCGCTGTCCAAATAACCAATTAACCCATTTTCATTTTTAAATGCACAAAGTCCAGCCGAAAATTTGATGTCTAAATCAGAATATTTCGGAGCAACTACATAACTTCCCATTTGATCAATATAACCGCATTTTCTATTCTCATACTCTCCAATCTGAACCCACGCAAGACCATTATCTCCAAATTCGCTTGCTTCTCCAAATTGTGGATTAATCACAAAAGTACCCGTTTCATCAATGTAACCATAGTTTTCACCAATCCGCACTGCAGCAAGTCCATTGTCTCCAAACTCTCTTGCATAATCAAACTGTGGGTTAATGACATAGGTCCCCTGCTGATTAATATAACCATATCTCCCATTGATTCCAACTGCAGCAAGTCCATTATCTCCAAATGTTTCTGCATAATCAAACTGCGGGTTAATGACATAGATCCCCTGCTGATTAATATAACCATATTTCCCGTTGATTTCAACTACAGCAAGTCCGTTATCAGCAAAAAGTTCTGCCCTATCAAACTGCGGAGCAATTACACATCCTGTTTTGTCAATGTAACCATACTTAGAGCCAACTTGAACCAAGGTAAAATCATCGACAAAACGTAAAGCCCAATCAAACTGTGGAGTACCTATAAAGGACCCCGTGTGATCAATATAGCCGTATTTACAATTGTCATAAATACTGGTATCACTACCACGCCAGTAATCTCCCACACCTACACAGGCAAAGCCGTCTTTTCCAAAATTCTCAGCATAGCCAAATTGAGGTGTAATCACATAGGCCCCCGTCTGATCAATATACCCATATTTATAAGACACCCAATAATCAGGAGCAGGTTCAGAATACCACTCCCCATCATCGTAATACATACCATAATCTGTAGTACTATATAGTTTTTCTACATTTTCCTCACTTACTCTTTCTGCAATCATTACACATGCAAGATCCTTCCCCCCAAATGGAAATGCTTCATCAAATTGGGGATTGATTACATAAGTGCCTGCTGTATTGATGTACCCGAATTTCCCGCCGATATTAACACATGCGAGCCCATTTGGGGAAAAAGGTTCGGCCTGATCAAACTGCGGGTTGATCGCATAATTCCCGGCTTTATCCACATATCCCCATTTCCCATCGGCGCATACAGGCACCAGTCCACAGCGAAACAAGGGATTGACCAGGTTTTCCTCCTCTCCCTCCTTTGCCTGATTTTCCTTTTCCGTCCTTGATGGATCGACAACCTCGGACATCCCTCCGGAATTTATGGGGCTCTCCGTTGGAGCTTCCGCCTTTTCACAGGCACATAACGAAACTGCCAGCATGGACAGCAACAGCAGAAATGCCATGAGATTCATTCTTTTTTTCATTTCTCTCTCCCCAAATCCTTAATATCTAAAATTACGATTTTACAGTTTGGATGTTCTGCTTTTAATTTTTTCTCTATCATGTCTTTCCCATATGCCTTTACGATCTCCCGGGTAGTCATCGTATTGACCATATATGTCACATCATAGACCCAGATAGCTTCCCCCATTATGACCATCCTCTCTATATTATCTTTATTCCGCCTCCAGGTAGGCCTGAATGGCACAGCATATTTGCCAGGAGCAGCAGGAAGATTATTGCCATTTTTTCATTTTGCTCACCCTTTCTACTTTTCTTAACTACCCTTGTTGTCCGCATTGCGGACAACAAAAAGAGGATATCCTCTTTTGCCTGTTTTTCATTATATCAGCCCTCTTCTGGCATTTCAACCTTTTTTCCTTGAAGGGCAAAATCAATCCAAGAAACAATGTGGGGACCGCCGCCCTCGGCAGTCCATTCAGACATGGTACCATGTTGTATCCGCCGTAGGGGCGGCATACATGCCGCCCCTGCAGGTTTGCCACCACCTACCGTCGGGCGACCACATGGGGTCGCCCCTACGGGGTTCTACCGTTAACGAAACACGGAGAAACCTTCCCCTGCTCCCTCCGGGCCGATGAGGACATCAGCCCCTACAGACCAGGCGGTTTCAGGAAAAGCAATATCAACCCAAGCAACACTGTAGGGGCCGCCGCCTTCGGCGGCCCGGCAGAACCACCTTGCAGCTTCCTCCACCCAGCGGCGAATTGGTATGGTCCAAATATCTCCTATCTCCACTCCCCTATCTGAATATACTGCCACGCCGTACATTCCTTAGCTTTTCACTTTTTCCTTTTTCCCTTTTCCCTTCTCAAAACGCCCCGATCTGCTTCAGCCCAAAGATCCAGCAGAACATGGTCACGATGGAGCACAGGGACGTGAAGACCACCAACTGGGCGGCCAGGTCCGCGTCGGAGTCCATGGCCTTGGCCAGGCTGAAGGAGGAGGTGGCGCAGGGGCCGCAGTAGACGCACATGAGGCCTACCATGTCGGCTCCCCGGAAGCCCATGTACACCGACAGGGGCACCAGGATGGCGGGCACCAGCACCAGGCTGCCCAGCACCCCCACCACGATGGGCTTCAGGTTCTCCCGCACCGCCCCGAAGTTGAACAGACCCCCCAGGGCGATGAGGGCCAGGGGCGCGCCGCAGCGGCCCAGGTCCCGGAAGATGTTGGCCACCACGCTGGGATAGCGGATCCCCGCCAGGTTGGTCAGGGCCCCCAGGATGGCCGCCACCACGTAGGGGTTTTTCAGCACCCCTAACAGCAGCTTTTTGGCGTTTACCTTACTGTTGCCCCGGAAGAGCTCCAGCAGGATGGCCGAGATCACGTGCTGCACCGGCACCACGGTGGCGATGAGCAGGGACACGCTGCCCAGGTTCCCCTCCCCGCACAGGGCAGTGCCGATGAGGGTGCCCAGGATGACGAAGTTGGTGTGGAAGATGCCGTGGGCCAGGGCCCCCCGGCTCTTGCTGCTCTTCACCGTGGGGAAGGTGGCCAGCAGGGCGATGGCCAGCATCACCACCTGGGTGGCCATGGCGTAGGCCAGCAGGCGGAAGTTGAACAGGGTGGCGATGTCCGCCGTCACCATGTTGTAGTAGAGGGACATGGGCAGAAAGAGCTTGAAGCACAGGGTGTTGATCCGGTTCAGGCCCAGCTCGTCCGCCACGTGGAGCCGGACCAGAAGCATGCCCAGCGCCAGCATCACGAACAGCGGCAATATGGCGTTTACCGCCGCCTGTAAACTTTCCATCAAAAATGCCCCCTTGTCTTCGAATTTCCCTTTTTGGCGAAAAAAGGGAGAGGCAACGGTCATTGTATCACCGCCGCCGCCATTTGGCAAGGGGCCCCTTTCGCAAAAAGGCGGCGCTGTATTCCCTACAGAGCCGCCTTTTTCATTTCCAGTTTGATCTCCTGCTTCCAGCTTTTCTCCTCCCCCGGTGACAGCACCACCGCGCCGGGGCGGTGGTCCAGCTCCCGTTGGGGGCCGGGGAAGCCCTGCCAGGGCTCAATGCACAGGAAGCCGGGGATGCCGGGCTTGCTCCAGAGGAGGACCCGGAAGAAGCCCTCCGTCCCCACCTGGATAAATTCTCCGCTGTCCCGGTGCTCCAGGCGGGCCCAGGGGCCCACGTTCTCGTAGGGGATGGAGTCGTTATCGAAGAGGTGCTCCGTCAAAGGCACCACCCGGCCGTTGGCAAAGCGGACCTGGTAATCGGCAGCGGCGGTGCCCTCCACGAAGGGACAGCGGAAGCCGGGGTGGAAGCCTAACTGGAGGGCCATGGGCTCGGCTCCCGTGTTGGTGACGGTGCAGGTGGTCACCGCACCGTCCTTCAGCAGGCGGTGCTCGGTGTCTAGGGTAAAGGGCCAGGGCCAGTTTTCCGACCCCGGCCAGTTCAGGCGGAAGCAGAGGAAGTCCTCCCCTTGGTCTGTCAGGGTGTGGGGAAGGTCCCGGGCGAAGCCGTGCTGGGGGCCCTCGAAGCGCTTGCCGCCGTACGTCCCCCAGCCGCCGGACAGCTTTCCGCACCAGGGGAAGCACACCGGGGCGTGGCGAGGCCAGACCTCGGGGTCGGCCTGCCAGAGCAGCTCCCGGCCCTGCCAGGTCAGGGAGCACAGCTCCGCCCCCTTTTCCGCCGCTTTCAGGCTTATGGGGCCTTTTTTCAGTACGTATTCCATTTCCGTCCTCCCCTACGCCAGTACGTTCTTGACGATGTTGAAGATACAGATGGCCAACACCAGCAGCTGCACGGCGTTGAAGGCCCGGTCGACGGCTTCTTCTGAAAACTTTTTGTTATATTTTGCTCCAATAAAACCTCCCGCAATGGCTCCTACCACCATGACGGGGGCCATGGATAGGTCAAAGCCGCCGAAACCGCCCCCCAGGGCCACCGAGGCCAGCTTAGAGGCCTGGGAGAAGAGGATGATAACGATGGAGCTGACGGCGGCCTTCTTGGTGTCATAGGAGAAGAGGAAAATGATGAGGGCCACGTTGATGGGGCCGCCGCCGATGCCCAGAAAGGCGGCGCATACCCCCAGGAAAAGGCCCAGGATCAGGGCGGGGGCCGGCTGATCCCAGTGCTTGGAAGGGATGCGGGCCTTGTTTTTCATGTATAGGTAGACCCCCAGGATGAGCAGGGAGAGCACGGCGTTCTGCACCACTGTCACCTGGGCGTTGGGCAGGCCCGCCGTCACCCGGCTCAGCAGCCGCTGGCCTACCTGTCCCCCCGCCACCGAGCCGATGGCCAGGGGGACTGCGGTGCGAAAGGGGATCTCCGTTTTGGCCAGCATCTGCTTGCCCAGGGACACCACCGCCATGGAGAAGACGGTGATGGAGGACAGCATGCCGATGGTGGAGGCGTTATAGTCCCCCAGGATGTCCAACAGGGGCTTGATGATGACCCCGCCCCCCAGGCCGGTGAGGGAGCCTACGGTGGTAGCGCCGATGGCGATGAGGAAATAGATCAGATAGCTTACCATAGCCTCAGCCTCCGCAGGGGTGGGCGGGGGCGGAAGCCCGGGTGTGGCTGTTCTGGGCGGGGTCCTTCATGCACAGGTGGACCGCCGTGGTGGTGAAGGTCCGGGGCAGGGCCAGGATGTTGGGGTTTTCCCCCACGTATTTCCGCTTGGCGTCGGCCAGGGCTTCCTCGAAGGTGGCTCTTGTTTTCAGGCCCATCCCACGGGCGATGCCCGGCTCCCGGGCGCCTACGATATAGATGGCGCTGGTGTGCTCCTCCGCCAGGTGGCCGCAGCTCATCATGGAGAAGCCGTGGAAGGGATGGAAGGCGTTGGCGAAGCGGTACTTCCGGATATACTCCTCTTTGGTGGCAAAGTACTCGCCGTAGCGGTTCATGTCGGGCAGGATGTTCATATAGTCGTGCTGGAACAGCTCATACAATTCCCGCAGGTAGGGCCAGCGCTCGTCGTGGAAATAGCCGTCGCAGATGCTGCTGACGATGAACACGCACCGGTCACTGAGGACCCGCTTGTGGCGGATCACCTGGGCACTCAGTGCCTGCATCATCTGGATGGGGTTGGTGCCCATACCGTTGCCGTAGTGGAAATTTGTCGGCATGCCGAAGACCACCACGTCGTACTTCTTCTCCGCCCAATGGACGTAGGTCCGCTGGTCCGCCACCTTCCAGCTGATGGGCTGGAGCTCCTTGGCCCACCCCGAGTAGATGGCGATCTGGCGGCTTTTGCTGTCCAGCACCGCGTCGCAGCAGAAGAACTTCTTCCCCATCTTCTCCTCCATCCACATCCCATGCTGGTCGAACTTGTCTCGCATGAGGCTGTGGGTGGATACCGGCACGAAGTCCTGGCGGTGCATCACCTGGGGCACGTGGTGGGACGAGATGCTTCGCCAGTGGGAGATCCCTGTGGCGCAGTGCTTATAGCCGCCGGAGTAGCCGCCGTAGGGGTTTCCCTGGGTATGGCCGATGAGGATGGGGATATCGGCGTCGTAGACATACTTGTTCATGATGACGTGGTCTCCCTGGGGGGTGAAACCCAGGTCCATTAGGTGGTCGTAGTCCTCGCTGTCGTGGCTGGTGATCTGGCCGGTGGGGTAGAACTCGGCGAAGAGGTCCTCTCCCAGGATGGTCTTCATCTCGGGCACGGTGGCACGGGGGTGGAGGCCGTTGGAGAAGAGCAGCAGGATGTCCTTCTTCTCTACCCCGGCGGCGTAGAGCTCGTCCAGACAGGCCCGGATGGCCACCTTCCGGTGGCTGGTGGGCTGGTTGCCCCCCTTGACGATGTCCGGGATGATGAAGACCACCGTTTTCCCCGGCCCTGCCAGGGCTTTCAGGGGCTCCATGGCGATGGGGTGGCGGATGGAGTCCAGGGTGGCGTTGTAGAGGCTGTCCCAGTCCTGGGGCAGGCAGGGGGGATCGGGGACGGTCTCGCCGGGGATGAAGATGTCTGTGCTGTCCGGCAGCTCCGCGCTCATCAGGCCCTGGCCGTATTCGAAGTCTAATTTCATATGCGTTCCTCCTCAATGGCCCAGATAGAGCCGAATGATCTCCAGATATTCCTCCGGGTAGAAGCCGATCTCCCCGGTAAACCGGGTCAGGGCGATGAGGCCGCCGTCGATCTCGGGGAGAGAGGCAAGCATCTCCGCGTTGTCCGATTTCAGGCCCCCGCCATAGACCACGTCCAGCCCTTCCGTCTGTTCCTTGACGAACCGGGCGATCTTCTGGATGTAGGGGCCATCCGCCGGGGTCTTGCCGGGGCCGATGGACCAGACGGGCTCGTAGGCAATGACCGCCCTGTTCCTGTCCGCCCCTTGGAGGCCCACCTCCAGCTGTTCCCCCAGCACCTCCTGCCAGCGGTCCTGCTCCTCGCTCTTCTCTCCGATGCAGTAAAGGACGCTGAGGCCCGCGGCCTGGGCGGCCAGGACCTCCTGGTTCAGCAGGCGGTTGACGGCGGCAGTGTCGGTAACTCCCGCCCCGCTTAGGATGCCCGCCTTGTCGTTTCGCTCCTCGCAGTGGCCGATGAGGGTGTCGGTGCAGCCCAGGGCCGCCGCGGCGTGGGCGGGACGGTTGGTGGTGAAGGCTCCGAAGTTGCCCCCCACCGCTGTGTCCGCCCGGAAGACTCCCTGGCATCCCACCCGCACCGGGCCGGTGCGGGCCTGGGCGGCGTTCAGGATGTGGGCCTCGGGGAAATACTGGACGAACTCCACCTCTTTGGGATCGTAGCCCTTGAGGCCCTTCTCCGTCTCCCGGATGATAGTGCTCCCCCAGTCGGCCAGGGGGGCCAGGCGGTTCACGCCTCCCAACGCCACAGGCACGTCGAACCGCTTTAAGTTGAGATAGATGTGCTTCATAGCCTTGCCTCCTCAGCGTTTCTGATACTGGATCATATGGGGCAGCTCCTCCCCCAGAAGGGGCCGGAGCCATTGGCCGTAAGCCTCTGTCACCCCGTTGCCCTGGGCGTTGATATACTCCTGGGGCAGGGTCCGCTCGGTGAGCATGACCTGCTGGATGGGAGCGAGGAACATTTCGCTCTCATAGGGGCTGTCGCTGAGCCGCCGGAAGGCGGGCATGACCCCCGTCTGTCCCGAGAGCACCGCCCGGACCGCCGCCCGGCCGGCCTCCTCCGCCTCTTGGCAGTCCACGGAGCTGCGCCAGTGGATGCTGCACCGGCCGGCGATGCCCGGCTTTTCGCTCCGGGCCTTGACGCCCAGCCCCTTGACCACCAGCTGGGCCAGGTGGGCGGACACGTCCCCGAAGTAGGTGGAGCGTCCGGTCTGGAAGATGGGGGGCACCAGGGGCTTGCCCCCTGGGCCGTGGATGCCCTCGCTGGCCACCACTACCACGCCCTTCCCCTTGGCCCACAGCCGCTCCACGTCGGCCAGGAAGGCGTTTTCGTCAAAATCCCGCTCGGGCAGGTAGATGAGGTCGGGGCCCAGCTCGCCGTCCTGCCGGGCCAGCTCCGCCGCGGCGGTGACCCAGCCGGCGTTGCGGCCCATGGCCTCCACCACGCAAACGTGGATGGGCAGGGAGCGCACGTCGGCGCAGATCTCCCGCACCGTCCCCGCCATATAGAGGGCGGCACTGGGGAAGCCGGGGGAGTGGTCGGTGACGGCAATGTCGTTGTCCATGGTCTTGGGGATGCCCGCCACCAGCACCTCGCCCCCCGCGGCCCGGCAGGCCTCATAGACCTTGCCGCAAGTATCCATGGTGCCGTTGCCCCCGTTGAAGAGGGCGAATTTGATGTGGTTTTTCTCCAGGACCTCCGCCGCCTTGGCGTAGTCCTCCTTCTCCATGGCATCCCGGGAGGTGCCGATGGCCGAGCCCGGGGTGGTGAGGAGCCCTTGGCGCTCCGCCTGGGAGAGTTTGTCCATCCGGATGAAGTTCTCTGTCAGCAGGCCCTTCATGCCCCCCAGGGCGCCGTAGACCGCCTCCACCCTGCCGCTTGCCACGGCCTCCTCCACCGCCCCGTAGAGGGAGCAGTTGATGACCGCCGTGGGGCCGCCGCCGTGGACGATGAGCAGGTTGTCCCCCACTTAGACCCCCTCCTTATACCGGCGGGCCATGTCCTCCAGGCTGTCCAGCGCCACCAGGGGCGCCCGGCCCACCGAGCCGAACTCCACGATGAGGCTGCCCACCGCCTCCTTCACGCCCTTTTCAATGGCGTCGGTGACCGCTTTCAGGGACTCCCCCTCTCCCGTGCCGTACATGACGGCGTCCATGATGGGGGGCAGGAAGGCCCTGGGGTCGAAAGCGTCCCGCTTCTCGTCCAGCAGCTTCCAGACGCCCCCCACCTGGGGGTCCTCCCTCAGCTCCGGCCGGTCCCGGAACAGCTCCCGCAGGTCCCGGGTCACCGCCAGGCGGATGTCGGTGTCCACGTTGATCTTCCGGATGCCGCAGGGGATGGCCGCCTTCAGCTCCTCCTTGGAGATGCCGTAGGCGTTCTGGATATTGCCCCCCAGGGCGTTGATCTCCTCCACGATATACCGGGGCACGGTGGAGGAGCCGTGGGAGACCAGGAAGGCCCGGATACCCTCGTGGCTCATGCACTCCCGGATGGCGGTGGGGATCTCCCGGCGGAGCTTCACGCCCTTGCCCTTGCTGGCCCCGTGCATGGTGCCGTAGCTGATGGCCAGGGCGTCCACCCCGGTCCTCTTCAAAAAGTCGATGGCGGTGAGGGGGTTTGTGTAGGTGGAGTCGGCGGCGAAGACGTGGTCCTCCACCCCCGCCAGCACCCCCAACTCTCCCTCCACGCTGACTCCACGGGGGTGGGCGTATTTTACCACCTCCCGGGTGAGCTCCACGTTCTCCTCATAAGGTAGAGAGGAGCCGTCGATCATCACCGAGGTGTAGCCCCCCTCGATGGCGGCCACGCAGGAGTCGAAGTCCCTACCGTGATCCAGGTGGAGCACCACGGGCACCGGGCTGTGCTCGCCGTATTTTTTCACGGCGGCGGCGATGTTTTTGGCCCCCTTCTTCTTGTCCTCTAAGGTGCCGTTTTGGAAGTCGGTCCGGCCCCCCATGAAGGCGTTGGCCAGGTCGGCCCCCTGGAGGATGGCAGGGGAGCGGAAGAGCTCGTGGACCTCGATGACCGCCTTGGCCTGGCAGACGGCGTTGACGTTGAAGGCCCCCTGGGCGTAGTTGTGGGCTTCGGCGGCCTCCAGCAGGGGCCGCAGTGGGATCAAGGGCATATTATTTCTCCTTTCCGGGTTTTCCCAACCGTTGGAACATCTCGTGCTTGTACGCCTCCACCCCCGGCTGGTCGAAGGGGTTCACCCCTAAGAGCTCACAGGAGAGGCAGCAGGCGAAGATAAAGTAGTAATAGAGCTGTCCCAGAGTGTGTGCGTCGATGGCGGGGAGGGTGAACTCCAGACAGGGGATGCCCCGCTGGCTGTGGGCGGCGAAGGTTCCCTCCCGGGCAGCCTCGTTGATGTCCCAGAAGTCCTTGTCCTCCAAGTAGTCGAAATAGTCCTTTTTCTCCTCGTGGGGCAGGACCACTGAGGCATCCCGGGCCTCCACCCGCAGGAAGGTCTCAAAAAGGATGGGGCGGCCCTGCTGGACATACTGGCCCACGGCGTGGAGGTCCTCCGAGTTGCTGGAGACGATGGGGTAGAGGGCGGTATTTTCCTTGCCCTCGCTCTCGGCAAAGGTCTGGACCCACCACTTGGCGAAGTAGTTTAGACGGGGCTCGAAGAAGGAGAGCATCTCCATGGCGTAGCCCTTCTCTAAGAGTAGCTTGCGGATGCAGGCGTAGCGCAGGGCCAGGTTGTTTTCCGCCGGTTCCGAAAAGAGGCGGTCCCGCATCTCCCGCATCCCCGCCGTCACCGCCCGGATGTCCACCCCGGCCACCGCCATAGGGAAGAGTCCCACGTCGGAGAGCACCGAGAACCGTCCCCCCACCCGCTCTGGGAAGGTGAGGAAGGTGTAGCCGTGATCCTTACACAGCTGATGGAGGGTGCTTCCAGGGGTACCGGTGGCAAAGATGCGCTTGGCGGCCTCCTGCTCCCCGTAGCGTTTCTCCAAATACTGCCGCAGCACGCGGAAGGCGATACCCGGCTCTAAGGTCTCGAAGTTTTTGGCGATGCAGTCAATATACACCGAGCGGCAACCGTCCAGTTCCTCTAAGGTCCGGGCCATCTCGGCGGCCGAGATGGTGTTCCCCGCCCACAGAATGGCGGGGCCATCCTTGGGCCGCAGGGCCTTGATGGCCGCCCGGGATGCCTGGTTGGAGCCGCCGATGCCGATGACCACGAAAGCGTCGGCGTCCCGGCGGACCCGCTCAGCCTCTTGGAGCAGGTAGTCCACCCGGGCCGGGCCGGCGGTTTCGTCCACGGTGCGCCAGCCGGTAAAGTCGGCGTACTTGGGGTCCCCCTCCGCCATCCGCTTTAGGATGGGCGCCGCCCCCCGGCAGCGCTCCTCCAGCTCTCCTGGGGCGATGACCCCCTTGAGGTCCACATAGCGCAGGCTGATCTGTCCCATAGTCCTCCTATCCCTTCTCCGCCCGATAGACCCGGGTGCCCTTCACATAGGTCTCCAGGACGTTCCAAGCTCCGTCCAGCAGCACCAGGTCGGCGTCCTTCCCCGGGGCCAGGCTCCCCTTTTTCCCCCAGCCCATGAGCTTGGCGGGGTTGGCGCTCATAAGTTCCACTGCCTTCTCCGGAGTCGCCCCTGTCCAGGACACCAGGTTCCGGAGGGCCCGGAGCTGGGTGAGGGTGGACCCGGCCCGGGTGCCCTCGGGCAGCCGGGCATCCCCCTCTTTTACGATGACATCGTTGACTCCCAACTTATAGGTGCCGTCGGGGAGGCCGGCGGCCATAATGGAGTCGGTGATGGCCACCACCTTGTCCCAGCCCTTGGCCTTCAGATAGAGCCGCACCGAGCCGGGGTGGAGGTGAAGGCCGTCGCAGATGGCCTCCACCCAGCAGTCCGATTCCAGGGCCACCCCCCAGATGGCGGGGTCGTGCTGGTGGAAGAGCCGCTCGGCGTTGCCCAGGTGGGTGGCGGCGGTAACACCCGCCTTGACTGCCGCCCAGGCGGTGTCGTAGTCCGCGGCGCTGTGGCCCATGGCCACCACGATGCCCAGCTCCCGCAGCTGGGGCAGGGCGGCGATAGCCCCCGGGATCTCAGGGGAGAGGGTCAGGTAGGTCACGTGGCCCCCGGCGGCTTGCTGGTACTCCCGGAAGAGGTCGGCCTTGGCTTCCTTCATCAGCAGGTGCTCGGGCATAGCCCCCTTGTACTCCACCGACAGGCAGGGACCCTCCAGGTGGATGCCCAGCAACTGCGCTCCGCCGCTGCCCTCCTCGATCACGGTGCGGGCGGCGGCAATGGCCTTCAGGGTCTGCTCCTTGGTGTCGGTCAGGATGGAGCACTGCCAGCCCGTCACCCCCTGGGCAGCGAAGAACCGGGCGATCTTCCGCAGGCCCTCGGGACCGGCGGCGTTTACGTCCACCCCGGCAGCTCCGTGGGTGTGGAGGTCCAGGAAGCCGGGCAGGGCCAGGGCTCCGCCCCCGTCTCTCTCGGGCAGACTCTTGGTGTTCTCCCCTCCCAGGGCGGTGATGGTCCCCTCCTCCACCGTCAGGGAGCTGAGGGCACCCCCCAGGCGAATATTGTTCAGAAAAAAGCTGTTATCCATAATATCCCTTCTCTCAGTAGGGCCGCTGGGCGGCCACGGCGTTGACGATGAGTGTTACATCCGGGTGGTTCTGGGCCAGGGTCACAGGGAAGGCCGCCGTCACCTCTCCGTAGGCCGCCCGGCGGCATACCGCCCGGTGCCAGTCCCGGAACACCGCCAGGCGCAGCTTCTTGGCCGAGAGGATCTGCTTCATGCCGATGGTGACGCACTTTCGGGGCATATCCTCCAACGCACCCCCCAGGTCCCCTACGCAGTTGGTGGCCCGGGTCTCGGGGGCGATGTCCAGCACCCGGGTGGGCAGCTGGCTGAACTGCACCGGCGTCAGCTCCGGCTGGGGCTCGTTGAAGGCCAGGTGCCCGGTGATGCCGATGCCGCCGAAGCAGACGTCGGGGCCACCCAGTTCCTCTAACAGCCGGTCGGTCTTCTCCGGGGCCGCCGGGTCGGGAAAGACCCGCTGGGCTTGGGGCATCAGCAGCTCAGGGCGGATCTGGGAGTAGACCTGCCGGTCCATAAAGCCCCTGAAGGACAGGGGGTCCTCCCTGGAGATATAGTTTCCGTCGTCGGCAAGGTATTCATCCATATTGAAGAACCAGCAGTCCTTCAGGCTCAGGCCCTCCTCATTCACCAGGCGGACAAAGATGGGGTACTGGCCCACCGGACCCACGGGCACGATGAACACCGTTTTTTCTTCCCGCTGGTTGTGGTCCCGGATGGTGTCCACCATCTCCCGGGCCAGCTCGTAGAAGGCCTCTCCTGAGTCCCCCACTTTTAGGATGGGCAGCTTGGCGCCCTTTCCCAGTTCCTGGGAGGATAAGCGGTAGTAGTCATGCATGGTAAAAACCTCTCTTTCACCGAAAGTCTGTGTGCGGTATGGGGCGGCGGGGGCAAGGTCTCGCTACCGCCCGGCGGCGGAGCGGTACAACGTTGTTTGTTGTCCGTAGGGGCGAGCTGCGCTCGCCCGGAGCCTATGGGGATAGAACAACGCACCGGGCGAGCACAGCTCGCCCCTACGGAGTTGGTCGAACGGGGTTCCGTTCCTGGCCCCTTAGAGGAATAAATGCTCCAGTCCCAGCTGGCGGATCATGGTGACGATCTCCTTGGTCCGGGAGCAGCCGAATTTGTTCAAAAGGCCCTTGATCTGGGTCTTGACGGTGACCAGCTCCACACACCGGGCCGTGGCGATCTCCTGGACCTTCAGGCCCTGGAGCAGCAGGCGCACCAGCTCCCGCTCCGCCGGGGTGAGCCGGGCCACATTGCTGATAAAGAAAATGAGGGAGCGCTCGCTTTGGTGGAGGCGGGTATACTCCCGCATGACGATCTGCCGCACGTTCTGCTCCAGGGTGGTCTGGTCGGTGTGGGCCCTGCGGATGTGGTCCAGCAGCACCTCGTCCTCGCAGCCCTTTACCACGTAGTCCACCGCCCCGCTGGCCATGGCGCTGAGGATCACATCCTCGGTCTCGTGGGCGGTGAGGAAGACGATCTTCACCCCCGGGCGGAACTGGTGGATGGCCTCGGCGGCGATGATGCCCGCCTGCATGGTCTCCATCTCGATGTCCATGAGGATCACGTCGCACTCCCGCTCCCGGGCCAGGGCGCAGATCTCCTGGCTGCTGGCGGCGGAGCCCGCCACCTCCATATCTCCGGCCCGGCCGATGACATCGCAGACGTCCTCCCGCAAGAGGGGCATATCCTCGGCGATCATCACCCTGATCTTCTCCATCTCCCTCACCCCTTGTTCCCCTCGCCAAAGAGGGGCAACATGATAAAAAAGCTGGTCCCCTCCCCCACCCGGCTCTCCAGGCGGAGGCGGCCAAAGTGGCTCTTTACGATGCGGCGGACGTAGTAAAGGCCCATGCCCCAGTTGTAGTTGGTGTTTTTGCTGGTGAAAAAGGGCTCGTAGATCTTGCTCTGGAGCTCCGCCGGGATGCCGCCGCCGTTGTCCCGGACCTCGAAGACGGTCCACAGCCGCTCCCCCCGGACGATCAGCTCCACCCGGGGCTCCCGGCCCGCCTGAAAGGCGGCCTCGCAGCCGTTGGTCAGCAGGTTGTAGAGGGCCTCGCTGAGGGGGCCCTGGTCGGCCAGCGCCAACCGCCCGGTGATGAGGTCCAGGGAGACTTCCACCCCGGGATATTTGCCGTGGAACCGCTCCACCGCGGACCGGGCCACCTGCTCCACGCTCACCGGGGAGAGGGACAGGGCACTGTTCTTCACCGTGCGGTAGAGCTCGTCCATCCGCCCCAGCATCCCCTCGTTGAGCTCCCGCAGGGCCTGGGCGCAGGCGCGGACCTGCTCCAGGTCGGGCTCCTGGGCCTCCAGGGCCCGGGAGAGCTTTTTGTGGAGCACACGGCTGGAGAGCAGCTGGTTCTTGATGCCGTGGACAAAGACAGACACCCCCGTCCCCGCCGCGTCGAACTTTCGCTGGAGGGAGACCTCCTCCCGGTCCTCGGCGTAGTCCAGCTGGGCGTAGCACACCATGCCGTAGCTGCCCAAAATCACGAACAGGCCCGTGCAGGCCCCCAGGATCAGCCAGCCCACCACCGTGAGGGAGGGGCCGATATAACTGGTGATGCCCAGGCGGATATACTCCCCTATGAACATGTTGTAAATTTGGGCCGGGTCCTTGGTGGCGTAGAGAAGGTAGAGGGCGGTGATGCTGACGGTGGAGAAAAGGATATACCCGGTGTGCCGCTTGAAATACCGGATGGTGATGGCCCGGTACTCCTGGACCAGCAGGAAAAAGGCCAGGGCCACATAGGCCAGGATCCAGGCCATGGATATGGGGATCATGGCGGTGAGCAGCCAGAACCGCCCTCGGACCAGCTCCCGGAACACCTCGGGGTAATAGTAGATCAGAAACAGGGCGGGGATGAGGAAGGACAGGCGCTTGAGCTGCTTGAGCCGCCGGCGGACCCGGCTGTTCATACTCACCTCCAGGCCCACCAGCAGTAAAAACCAGGGGAACAGGGTCCGGCCGATGGCCACCATATACCCCAGGATACTCATGGGGATGGGCCGGGTCTGGAGCCACCGCTGGAGCTCCGGCCGGAGGAAGAGGAAGGTCTTTTCGGTGGCGGCCAGCCCGCCTACCTTGGCGATATACATGACGATCCCTGCCAGCATCATGCTGACGGTGACGCTCATGCCCAAAAGATACAGGGAAAGGTGGTCCCGCCGCCGCAAGGCCACATAGACGGACACCATCAGGCACAAAAACAGCACCAGGATCAGCATTGGGCCTTCCCCCCTTCTCCCTCTATTATACCGGCTTTTTCCCCCTTTTCAAGCAGACTTTTCCATTTCCTTCAGCAGCTCTATGAGCAGCATCAGGTTCCGGGTGATGTGGTAGGGGTCCTTCACCGGCAGCCGCCCGCCGATCTGGCCCAGGTTGGGGGAGCCGTCCCGGCTGCGCAGCTGGATCCATTCCCCCACCGCTTTGTTGGGGTTGGGGAAGGTGCGAAAGGTATACTCGTGGTACCTTTGGTAGGTCTCCCAAAAGTCCTCCTCCCCCGTCCGGGCATAGCACAGGAGGTTGGCATACATGGTCTCGGTGTGGGGCCACCAGAGCTTGTTGCTCCAGTCCCGCACCGCCGCCTCCGCCAGGGCTTTCTCCGCCTCAAAGAAGGTCCCCCGGGGGGCGCCGCCCTCCCGGTCCAAGTAGTACATCATGCCTCCCTGTTCTTCATCCCAGGCCAGGGCGCTGGTGCGGCGGATGGTCTTCACTGCTTTCTCCACCACGTCCGGACGACCCAGACGCCGCCCTGAGCGGAGGAGGAACCACATGCTCTCGTTGGTGTGGCCCGGGTTGATGTGCCGACCATATATTGTTTCCAAGAGCCCGTTATTTTCATCCAGGCACTCATGGACGATGCCCTGGGGGCTGATGAAGTGGTCGGAGATGTCCTCCATGGCCTCCAGGATCACCTTGTCGGCCTCCGAAGCCTCCTCTTCCCGGCCCAGGGTCCGGAGGGCCTGGGCCAGTTCCTCCCCGGTGTTCACTAAGATCATGGCCGGCGCGTGACTCCGCCAGCCGGCCGGCAGCACGTCGGGGGCAGTGCGGAAGCGCCCCTGCCGCCACTCCTCCGCCGCGCGGCGGAAGAGTGCCAGGGCTTTGTTCACATACCCCGGCTCCCCCAGCAGCTCTCCCGCCGCCGCCAGGCCCATGATGACGAAGCAGTCGGCAAAGGTGCTTACGGCGTATCCGCTGCCGGGATAGAGCTCCATGGGTTCATTATCCGGGGAGAGACGGAAGGCGCAGGAGCCGTCGGGCAGGATGCAATGCTCCAGCAAAAACCGGGCCCCCATGGCCGCCAGGTCCCGGCACCGCTCCCTCAGCTCCGGGGACAGCTCTACCATGTCCCCCTGGGCCAGCCTGGCGTACATCCAGGTACAGCGGCCCTGGGACCACACGTATTTCTCTTTGGACACCAACTTTTCGCCTGTAGGCTCGTAGCAGGTGAAAAAGCCACCCTGCGCCGTGTCTGTTTTGGGCAGCCAATAGGGCAGGATCACTTTGGTCAGGTGGTCCTCATAAAAGCGCCGCCGATCTTGCAGCTGTTGTCGGTCCATGTGTCTGCCTCCCCCTTACGGAAAGCAGGGCACAAAGCCTTGACTTTGTGCCCTGCTGGTCCTTTCCGGCTTTTTTGATTATTTGGTGCTGTTGTAGAGCTCCATGCACTCGTTCATCACGTCATAGAGAACGTACTCGGCGGTGTCCACCTTCTCGGGGATACGGCCGCCGTCCACGAAGACCTGCTGCTGAGCCTCGTAGTAGCCCTGGATGGTGCCATCGGCCAGGCCCGTCTCGATGAAGTCGGGGGTGAGCCACTCGCCGGAGTTCTTGGTCTCCAGGATGGTGGCGGGATCGGCCTCCACCTCCTTGGCAAGCCAGGCGCACACGTCCTCGATGTGGTCGTTGCGGTAGGCCTGGGCCTTCAACAGGGCGGCGCCGAAGCGGACCAGCACGTCATGGTTCTCCTCGTTATACTTGTCGGTAGTGATGAAGCTGCCGGGGAAAGTGGCCACATCCAGGAACTCGTAGTTGGTGGCCACGGTCTTCACCTTGTCGCCCATCTGCTGCTCAATGGTGGTGTTGCTGGGGGCCCAGGTGGCGCAGCCCGCGATCTGGCCGGCCACCATGGCGGTGACCATGCCCTGGGCGTCCATCTCTACCAGGTCCAGGTCGTCGGCGCTCATGCCCGCCTTCTGGAGGGCCAGTTGGAGGATGAGCTCGGAGGAGGTGCCGGTGGAGACGGCCACCGTCTTGCCCTTCAGGTCCTCGATGCTGTTGATGCCCTGCTCGGTGTTGACCATGACCACGTCGGACACGCCCAGACAGTCGATCTGGAAGATCTTGGCCTGGCCCTCAATGCAGAGGGCGTGGGCGCCGTGGCCGATCTGGGAGATGTCGATATCCCCGGAGGCCATGGCGGCGATCTCGGGCGGACCGCTCTGGAACTGGGTCAGGGTGACCTCCAGGCCGTAGTCTTCAAAGTAGCCCATCTCCTGGGCGGTGACCAGGGTGGAGCCGGAGCCCATGTTGGGCATGAAGGCCACCCGGACGGAGGCAGGCTCATAGGTAGGGCCGGCGGGGGCCTCGGACTCCACCGGGGGCTCAGAGGGAGCGGGGGTGGGGGTGGCGGCGGTGCCGCCGCCGCAGGCGGCCAGGCCCAGGAGCATAGAGCCCGCCAGGAGCAGGGAGATCAGGTTCTTCTTTTTCACAGTATGTTCCTCCTTTAAATGTTGAGATGGGGCGTTTTGATAACCGGCCCAAGCCGGGGTATCACTTTCTCACCGCCAGGTACTCCTGGTAGACCTGGTTCCAGATATAGTTCTTCAGCTCCAGGAACCGGGGGGACATTTTGGTCTTCTGGTCCCGGGGGTAGGGGATGTCGATATCCACGACATCCTTCACCCGGCCGGGCCGGGCACACATGATGACCACCCGCTGGGCCAGGATGATGGCCTCCTCCACGTCGTGGGTGATGAAGAAGCAGGTCTTCTGCTCCTTCTCCCAGGTCTCCAGCAGCTCCGACTGGAGCTGGGTCCGGGTCTGGGCGTCCAGGGCGCCGAAGGGTTCGTCCATCAGCAGCACCTTGGGGTTGACGGCGTAGGCCCGGGCGATGGCCACCCGCTGCTTCATGCCGCCGGAGAGCTCTTTGGGGTAGGACTTGGCGAATTGCTCCAGGTCCACCATCTTGAGATACTTGTGGGCCAGCTCCTGGCACTCCTGGGGGTTCTTCCCCTGGAGCTTCAGGCCGAACTGCACGTTCTTCTCCACCGTGAGCCAGGGAAAGAGGGCGTACTGCTGGAACACGATGCCCCGGTCGGGGCCGGGGCCCTCCACCTCCTTACCATCCACCAGCACCCGGCCCTCGGTGGGGGTCTCCAGGCCACCGATGATGTTCAGCAGAGTGGACTTGCCGCAGCCCGAGGGGCCCACCACACAGACGAACTCGTTTTCCTTGATGTCCAGGTCCACTCCGTTGAGGGCCACCATCTCGCCGTTGCGTCCGTTGAACTTTTTTACCACATGGTCGATGTGGACTTTCACAGGGGAAGTCACTGCTGCACCGTTTCCTGCCATCCTGTAAACCTCCTCTCCAGGAATTTTACCGCCTGCTCAAAGATCAGGCCGATGATACCTACTACGATGATGCCCATGAGCATGGTGCCCATGTCGTACTGTCCGCTGGAGCGCTGGATCATGGTACCCAGGCCCTTGGAGGCCCCCGTCAGCTCGGCGGCGATGAGGGTGGTCAGCGAGGCGGACAAGCCCAGCCGGGCCGCCACCAGGATGAAGGGGGAGGAGGCCGGGATGATGACCTTGAAGAAGATGTCCGTCTGCTTGGCCCCCAGCACCCGGGCGGCCTTGATGAGGGTCAGGTCCACGTTGCGCACCCCCTGGTAGATGGTGACCACCATCACCAGGAAGGAGGCGATGAAAATGACGATGACCTTGGAGGACTCCCCCACGCCGGCGGCCACGATGACCATATAGATATAGGCCAGGGGCGGGATGTTCCGCACGAACTGGATCCAGGGCTCCACAATGTGGCGGAAGGGGTCGTACCACACCATGAGAAAGGCGATGGGCACAGCGCACACAAAGGCCAGGCCAAAGCCGGTGATCACCCGGAAGAGGCTGGCGCTGATGTGGGCCGGCAGGGTGCCGTCCTGCATCTTCATCAGGAACTTGTCAATGGTCACCGCCGGGGTAGCGAAGACACTGCTGGCCGTCTGAGAAAGGAAAAGCCAGAGCAGTATCGCCGTTCCGAAGGAAATAAGCAGCCACACCCAGTGGGGGATCCTGCTCCAGAATGTTGATTTTTTCAACTTCATATTCCACCCTCCTTATCTAACTTCCATACTTGGATTATACCAAACTCTCCGGCGCGAAAAAGTATGATTTTTTATCATACCCTTCTCTTTCCCCCTCCATTCCTTTTTTCAAAAAAAGAGGGAGCCCCCAGGGCTCCCTCTTCTCATATTGCCGCTTAAAGCAGGCTGCGGATATAGTCCGCCGCGCCGTCCATGGGCTCCCGGCGGGACAGGAAGACCTCCGCCCTGGGGAAGCGGCTCTCCAGGGCTTTTTTGCAGCAGATCCATGCCGCTGCGCCGCTCTGCATCACGCCCCCGGTAACGCCCAGGGGAAATAGGCCCCTGCCGGAAAGGCCCAGCTGCTCCGCGCAGGCCTCTGCCTGGTCCGCCAGGTCCGCCGCCGCCTGCTCCAAAATTTTCAGGACCTGCTCCTCTCCCTGCTCGGCCAGGGCTGCCGCCACGGGGCAAAGGGCCGCTATTCGGGCCGGGGGCAGACCCTCTTTTTCCGTCTGGAGGCCCTTTACCTCCTCCAGAGCGCTCACTTTCAGGGCCTTTTCCACCGCTTGAAGCAGTCGGTCTTCTTTCTGTCCCCGGTCAAAGCGTCTGGCCGCCTCTTGAAGGAGCCCTAACCCTATGGCATAACCGCTGCCCCGGTCGCCCAGGGCGGCTCCCCAGCCCCCTGTCATGGCCTCTTTCCCCTGAAAACGGCCCCGGACAAAGGAGCCGGTGCCGCTGAGGGCCACCATGCCGTCCCGGGGGCCCAGGGCGGCCCAGAGGGCGGCCTCGGCGTCGCTGCGGACCTCCGCCGGAAAGGGAAAAGCTCCCTTCAAAACATCCTTTGTCCGCCACAGCACTGGGACGAAAAAGGCCCCCCGGCTGATTTCCGAAAGGCCGATCCCCCCGGCTCGGGCTGCCTCCGCCGTTCCTTTTTGAAGGAGGGCCACGGCGGCCTCCACCCCGATGGCCGTTGGGTTGGAGCCGGGCAGGGTGACCTCGGAGACCGTCTCCCCCCCGCCGTCCAGCAGGCGGAATTTGGTCTTGGTCCCCCCGCCGTCCGCCGCCACATAGTAGGCCATAGACACTCCTCCTATCTCAGGGCCCGGAGGGCCGCCAGCTCCTCCCCCACCCGCCGGGCCACATCGGCCCGGGGCAGGAAGGAGGCCTGGTAGTTGTATAGGCTATACCCGGCATAGTGTTTTGTCTTTCGGGCGCAGGACACCATATTTGCCAAGGTCTCCCGGCCCCGGAGCCACTCCTCGTTCCCCGGCCCGGCATGGAGGTCCCGGCGGCCCAGCTTATAGACCGCCAGCCCCGCCAGCAGGTCAATATCCCGGTCCCCGATGAGCTTGTCGTACTCCTCCATCACCGCCGGGAAGGACCAGACCTCGTCGGTCATGGCGAAGTAGGCCTGGGGACAGATATAGTCCACATAGCCCTCTTTTGAGAGGATGCCGGGCACGTCCAGGAACTCCTCTTCTAAATTGCACTCCATGAATCCCTTGGGGCTGACGCCGAAGCGGGCGCAGCCCGCGGCGTGGACAGCGGCGCGGCACTCTTTTAAAAACAGCTTCACGTTCTGCCGCCGCCAGGCCTTTTGAGACAGGCCGCCCCCCGGCAGCTTATAGCGGCAGAAGCCGTCCATGTCGAAGTCCGGATCGGTGGTGGGGTAGAAGTAGTCGTCAAAGTGGACTCCGTCCACCGGGTAGTTTTCGCAAATTTCCCGCACCCCCGCCACGATCCGCTCCCGGGCCCGCTCCGACCCCGGGTCGTAGGTCAGGCCCCCCCGGTACTCGATGACGTCCCCCATCTCCCGCAGGGCCAGGGCCGGGTTGTCCCGGCACAACTCCGCGCTGACGGCGGCCATCCCCGGGGCCCGGACCCGGAAAGGGTTCACCCAGGCTTCGATCGCCAGCCCCCGTCCGTGGGCCTCCTCTATCATGAGCTCCAGGGGGTCGAAGGGGGCCGGGTCCCCCTCCGTCCCTGTAATGAGGTGGGAGGTAGGAAAGAACTGCGAAGGGTAGAGCGCGTCCCCGAAGGGCCGCACATGGACAAAGAGCCGGTTTAGCCCCTGCGCCGCCGCGGCGTCGAAGCGGGCCTTGACCTGATCTCGGAAGTCCTCCCGGCTTCTGCCTGTCAACATATCCCGAAGGTCCATGAAGGGCAGCCAGACCGCCTTTGTCTCCTGTTTCAACTGACTGCCCCTCCCGTCTGGGCCACCGCGTAGCGCACGTGGCCCTGATTTTTCCGCAGCAGCTCCTCCGCCCGCTCCGCGCTCAGGCCGGCCAGCAACATGGTCACTGCCGTCTTGGCGCTGCCCTTTGCCTCCCGCAGGGCGGCGTCCGCCCGCTCGCCGGACACTCCCGCCGCCTGCATCACGATGCTCCGGGCCCGGGCGTGGAGCTTCTCGTTGGTCTGCACCACGTCCACCATCAGGTTCTCGTACACTTTTCCGCACAGCACCATGGCCGTGGTGGAGATCATGTTCAAGATCATCTTCTGGGCCGTCCCCGCCTTGAGCCGGGTGGAGCCGGTGAGCACCTCGGGGCCCACCACCGCCTCAATGGCCAGCTCCGCGGTGCGCCCCATGGGGGTACGGCGGTTGCATGTGACAGCCACGGTGTGGCACCCCACCGCTTTGGCGTGCTCCAGGGCGGCGCAGACGTAGGGGGTCCTGCCGCTGGCCGCCACGCCGATGACCAGGTCCGCCGGGGACACCCCCGCCTTCTCCAGGTCCGCCCGTCCGGCGGCCTCGTCGTCCTCCACGCCCTCCGCCGCCCGGAGGAAGGCGCCGGGGCCGCCGGCCATGAGGGCGATGACCTGGTCCTCGGGGACCCCGAAGGTGGGCACGCACTCCACCGCGTCCAGCACCCCAAGCCGGCCGCTGGTGCCCGCCCCCACGTAGATGATCCTGCCGCCGCTCAGAATGGCCTTGGCCCCCAGCTCCGCCGCGGCGGCCACCTGGGGCAGGGCTTCCTGCACCGCCTCGGGCACCTTTTTGTCCTCCGCGTTCATGATGGCCACGATCTCCCTGGCACTCATCTGGTCCAGGCCGGCCGTCGCCATATTTCGAGCCTCCGTTGTCAGGACTGATAAATCAAGCATATGCGTATTCCTTTACGGCGGGAACGTTTCCCCGCTACTGTTTTTGTATGTACGTCTCTGCCAGCCGCTGCTTAAAGCTGTCGTACCGCTTATAGGCATAGGCGGTATACAGGATGTCGATCACGTTCATCTGGGCCATCCGGGAGGCCATGGCCCCGCTGCGCAGCACCTGCTCGTTGGAGGGGATATAGAGATTGTAGGTGCTCAGCTGGGCCACAGGGGAGGAGTCGTTCTGGGTGATGGCCACCATGGGGCAGCCGTTCCCCTTCAAGATCCGGGCGCACTCCACCACCTCCCGGGTCCGGCCCGAGTAGGTGATGAGGATGGCCAGGTCCTCCCGCCCCAGGTTCTGGGCCTGAAGCCGCTGGTTGTGCCAGTCGTCGTTGAACACGCAGGGCTTATTGCTGCGCAGCAGCTTCATGTAGGCGTCCCTGGCCACCACCAGCCCCGCCCCCACGCCGAAGAGCCCGATGGTCCTGGCCCCGTCGATGAGCTCCACGCACTGGGCCAGGGTCTCCAGGTCGACGAGGTGCAGGGTGTCCTCCAGGGACTTGATATTCATGTGGGTGACCTTGGCGGCCATCTCCTCCAGGCTGTCCGTCCGGGTGATCTCGGGCACATCCTCCCGGAGGGTCCGCTTGATGACCTCCACCTCTCCCGAGAGGGCCCGGCGGAAGTCCCGGTAGCCGGAGAAGCCCAGCTTCACGCACAGGCGCACGATGGTGGCCTGGGAGGTATAGGTCTTCTCGCTCAGCTCCTTGATGGTGCAGTCTGCGGCGGCCGCCGGATCCTCCAAAATTTGACGGATGACCCCCGCCTCCGTGGGGCTGGCACTGATGGAAAATTCCTGTAGGATCACAAGTGCGTTCTTCATTGGGCCCTTTCCCCCTTATGATGCGGCTGTCCGGCCTATGGCCGCGTTCCTACCGCTATTCTATCACAAGGGGTCGCTCTCCACAATCCAAAACCACCCGTCAGTAGACCAGGTTGGGGATGAGCAGGGTGATGCCCGGGATGTAGGTCACCAGCAGCAGCACGATGAGGGCCGCGGCGACAAAGGGGAACAGCGCCTTAATGACCCGCTCCGTGCGCATCTTTAATGTAGAGGAGACGATGTAGATATAGAGCCCGAAGGGGGGCGTGATGGCCCCGATGGCGATGTTCAGGGCGATGATGAGCCCGAACTGGATGGGGTCCACCCCCAACTGGATGGCGATGGGGGTAAAGAGGGGGGCCAGGATGATCATGGAGGCCGTGCCGTCCAGGAACATGCCCAGGATGAGGAAGAGCACGTTGACCATCAGCAGGAACAGGTACTTGTTCCCCGCCACGGCCATCACCAGCTCGCTGAGCTGGGCGGGAATGCGCTCCCAGCTCAGGTAGTAGCTGAACACGTTGGCCGCGCAGAGGATGATCATCACCGAGGCGGTGGAGCGCACCGCATCCCGGATGATGATGGGGATGTGCCGGGGCTTCAGCTCCCGGTAGACCAGAGCGCCCACGATGAGGGAGTAGGCGCACATCAGGGCGCCCCCCTCGGTGGCGGAGAAGATGCCGATGCGCAGGCCCAGGATCAAGCCGAAGGGCAGGAACAGGGCCCAGAGCCCCTCCTTCAGCAGCCGGCCGATCTCCTGACGGGAGGCCATCTTCTCCCGGGAGGGCTTGAAGCCCCGCTTCCTGGAGATGCGGTGGACCACAAACATCTGGCTCAGGCACAGCAGAAGCCCCGGCATATACCCGGCGCACAGTAGCTTCCCCGTGGGCAGGCCGCAGAGAAAGGCGAAGACCACCAGGGCGATGCTGGGGGGGATGATGGGGGTGATGCAGGCCGAGGCGGCGGTGACCGCCGCGCTGAAGCCCGGGTCGTACCCCCGCTTCTCCATCTCGGGCACCAGGAGCTTGCACTCCATGGCGGCGTCCGCCGCCCCCGAGCCTGAGACTCCCCCCATCATGGTGGACAGCAGCACGTTGACCTGGCCCAGGCCCCCCGTCATGTGGCCCACCAGGGCGTCGGCCAGGGCCATGAGCCGGGAGGAGATGCCAGAATAGTTCATGATGGCCCCCGCCATGACGAAGAAGGGAATGGCCATCAGGGACACGCTCTCCGAGCTGGACACCATCCGCTGGATGATGATGGTGAGGGACAGGTAGGGGTCCAGGGCAAAGTAGGCGATGACCGAGATAATGAGGGAAAACCCGATGGGCAGGCCGATGAGGAAGCAAGCCAGCAAAATCACCAGCGGCGTTAAGTTCATCTCTCCTCCACCTCCTCCCCCTGCTTTTTCACAAAGATCCTGTCATATTCCTCCGGCCGCCGGAAGGACAGGACCAGGAACCGCAGGGCGTGGACGCTCATGCTGAAAAAGCCCAGGACTACTGAGATGTAGAGGTAAAAGTAGCTCAGGTGGAGATAGGGGGTGGTCTTCTCCGCCCGCAGGGCGAACTGGGCAGCAAAGGCGGTGATGAACAGGAAAAACACCAGCTGGATGACGCACAGCAGTTGCTGGGCCACCCGCCTCCCCCGCTCAGGGAGGTGTCCGATGACAAAGTCCATCCCCAGGTGGGATTGGTTCTTATAGCAGGCCGCGCAGCCGATGAAGGTAGACCACACCAGGCAGATCACCGCCACCTCCTCCGCCCCCCGGATGGGAGAGCGGAGGAGATAGCGGCACAGCACGTTCACCGTGGTGACGCTGACCATCACCACCAGCGCGGCCCCCGCCACCAGCTCCTCGATATTTTTGATCAACCACCCCGCCCATTTCACGGCAGGACCACCTCTTTTCGCCATGGGCCCGGGGGCCCTCACCGGGGCCCCGGGCGCCGCTATTTTTATTTTCCGATGGCCGCCATGATCTGCTCAAAGATGTCTTCGTCCATGTCGGGGTAGGCGGCGTAGACCTCCATGGCCGCCTGGGTCATCTTCTGGATATCCTCCCCGGTCCAGTCGATGAAGGTCACGCCCTCCGCCTCCATCTTGGTCCGGTAATCCGCCATGCTGTCGGCGCAGGCCTTGGTGTAGAGGTCGCCGGCGTAGACCGAGCCGTCCACCAGGGCCTTCTGCTGCTTTTCGCTCAGGGACTCAAAGATGTCCGTGTTCATGCACAGCAGGGCGGGAGCCAGGCAGTGGTTGGACAGGGCCACGTACTTGGCCACCTCATAGAGGCTGTAGGAGTAGAGGGTCCCCAGGGGGGCCTCCACCGCCTCCACGATGCCCGAGTCCAAGCCGGAGTACACGTCGTTGAAGGTCATGGTCACCGGGGAGGCACCCGCCGCCGAGAAGAAGGTGGCGTAAGTAGAGGCGGGCACCCGCACCAGCAGGTTGGCCAGATCCTCGTAGTGGTTCAGGGGCTTCACCGACATGATCTGCCGGGGGGTGGTGACCCAGTTCATGCTGAGCACCGTCACCCCATTGGCCGCCACGTTGTCGCACATCTGGGCGTAGAGGTCGGACTGGGTGAAGGTGTTGACCTCCTCGGCACTCTGAAAGGTGTAGAAGATGCCCACGGCTGTAAAGTTGGGGTCGCCGTAATCCCCCAAGCCGTCGCCGGCGTTGCTGAGGATCATGTTGGCCCCCTGGGAAATGGATTCGCATACATCGGCGTTGGAGCCCAGCTCGTTGCCCGGGTAGAGTTCAATGGTGATGGTGCCGCCGGACTCCTTCTCCACATATTCCTTGAAGGCTTCCATGGCGTCATACTTGGGGTCCCCCTGGGATTCGGCAAAGGAGACCTTCAGGGTCACCGCCTTGTCCTGGGGGGCCTCCTGGGAGGGCTGGGGCGGGGCGCTGTTCTCCGGCTTTCCCCCCTGGCCGCCGCAGGCCGCCAGGGCCAGGGTCATGGCAAGGGCAAGCAACAGTGCTGTCAGCTTTTTCATTTCGGTATTCTCTCCTTTTTCATAGATTCGCAAGATGGTGCAGGCTCTTTCCTGCTCTTCTCTGATTATATCGGCATCCCCTTCCCGGCGCAATCCGATGGGGGAGAAATGAAATTTAGTTTCACAATTTGGCACTTCTCTTGTGCAAAAGGCCGGAAAAGGCTCCTTTCTCTTTCAGCTTTTTATCCTTTTTGATGGTCACACTTTCCCGCCCGCCGGGCTTTTGATCTCCTC
The DNA here is from genome assembly GCA_949744075.1 of uncultured Eubacteriales bacterium. Lineage (GTDB taxonomy): Bacteria > Bacillota > Clostridia > Oscillospirales > Oscillospiraceae > Vermiculatibacterium. The sequence continues at coordinate 26,898 of CATJWI010000115.1, forward strand.
CAGGTGCTCCAAACAGCTCCGGGTCCCATTCCTCCGGCACATGGCGCACCGGGCCCCTCCCCCGCTCGGTCAGGGGGAGGCCGTATTCACCAGGGCTCTTTTCGCGGCGCGAAAAGGGCCAAAAAAGAAGGGCAGGGCAGACCCACTGGGGTCTGCCCTGCCCTTTTTCACTATGATCTCTTTTTTCGTGTCATATAGGCCCCCACTATGGAGGCAATGAGGACAAAGGGCGCTGCTCTGACGAAGGCCCACTCGAGGGCGTGGAGCGCCACTCCCATTACCGCGGTTTCGGGCCGGCTGTAGTCCCAACTTAGGTAGGGGCTGTTGAATAGGGTCAGCGCCCCAAAAGCGGCCGCTGTGGCCACGCACAACAGGATGAAGAACCCATGGAGCGTTTTTTGTCCCCTTTCCTTTCTGCGGGCAAGCTGTAGGTTTATGACCTCCAGCTTTTCGGAGATCGCTTTCAGATCGTCGGCCGGCGTTTCGGTAAGGGTTTCTCCAAGCAGGGTGCTTACCGGCATCTCAAATACCTCTGATATGGCGATCAGCATGTCGGCGTCGGGGACCGACAGGCCCTGCTCCCATTTGGAGACCGTTTGACGTACCACATTCAGCTTGAGCGCAAGCTCCTCCTGGGAAAGGCCCTTTGATCTTCGGAGCGTTTTGATGTTTTCCTTTAGCATGGGAACGCCCTCCTTTCGTTGCTATCATACAAGGGAAAGCCCGTTGCGGCAAGCAACGCAAAAGAACATTGGGGTATCCCCTCATATGGAAGGCCCTTTTGTCTCCTCCCGGTATGGCTCTTCCTTCCCCATCTCTCTGAGATAGAACAGGGCGCCGGCCGTCAGCAGCGCCGAACCCACCGTCCAGGCGAAGGGCTCGGCGTAGAAGACGCAGTCGGGGCCCAGGGCGCCGCTGAAAAGGGTCACGGTGGACACCCGGGTGGCCAGCTCGAAGAGGCTGTTCACCGTGGTTATCCCCGCGTGACCCAGCCCCTGGACGAAGGAGCCCATGAGATGGTTGATGTATAGCATGGGCAGCCACAGTCCCATGAGCCGTAGAAAGCGAAGGCCCGAGGGCACCGCCTGGGCCACCTCCTCCGCCGTGCCCGAGATGAATAGGCCGATGATGCCCCGCCCGGCGGTGAAGATCACCAGGGAAAACAGGGCCGAGGTCACCAGGGCCATGGCCGCGCTGAGGGCCAGCCCCCTGCGGACCCGGTCTGTTCGCCGGGCCCCCAAGTTCTGGCCGGTGTAGCTGGTGATGGCCTGGCCGTAGGAGATGGCGGCCACCTCCAAAAGGCCGAAGATCTTGTAGGTGGCGGTGTAGCCCGCGATGAAGGGCACCTCATACCGGTTCACCACCGTCTGGACCACCAGGCCGCCCAGGGCACTGATGATGAGCTGGGCCGCCATGGGCAGGGACAGCCCCAGAAGTCCCCTCACCAGGGTCCCGTCCCAGCGCAGCTCTCCCCGGTGGTCGGGCAGGAGCCGGCGGACGCATACCAGGCTGTAGACCGCCGACGCCCCCTGGGACAGCACCGTGGCCACCGCCGCCCCGCCGATGCCCCAGTGGAAACCGGCCACGAACAGCAGGTCCAGCCCGATGTTCAGCCCCGCCGACAGCAGCATGGTGCAGAAGGGGGACCGGCTGTTGCCCAAGGCCCGGAGGATGGCAAAGCAGTAGTTATAGAGGGTGACGAAGGGGATGCCCGCGTACAGCACCCGCAGGTAGAGCAGGGCCAGGGGATAGACCTCCCCCTGGACCTTCATGGCCCGGAGGATGAAGGGGGCGGCCAGCTCCATCCCCAGGCACAGCCCCACCCCGGCCAGGGCGGAGAGCCCGGCGGAGGTGGCGGCGATCCGGTGGAGCCGGGGCCGGTCCCCCGCCCCGAAGGCGTGGGCCATCTGAATGGAAAAGCCCGCCGTATAGGCCTGGAGCGCACTGGACACCGTCCAAACCAGCAGATCACAGGCCCCCAGGGCCGCCAGGGCGGTGACCCCCAGCACCCGGCCCACCACCGCCGTGTCGGTGAGGGTGTAGACCTGCTGGCAGGTGCTGCCCAAAATCAGGGGGAGGGCAAAGAGCAGGATGGCCTTCAGGATGCTGCCCTGGGTCATGTTCTTCACCCCGGCGGCCGGAAGGCCCTCTTTTTTTGCCATTCTTCTCTCCTCCTCTCCTCAAAAATCCGACCCTCTGCCCGCTGCAAAGGGTCGGTGGCATTTGTTTAGCCCGCTTCGCTCCGCAACCGGAGCACCTTGTCCATGAGCCGTTTGATCCGCTCCGGGTCCACTTCTCCGGTGTCCTTGCCCGTGTCCTTGAAGAAGCTGCCCACCACCGCGCCATCGGCGATCTTCAGCTGCTCTTCGCAGTTTTCCTCATTGAGCCCCGAGCAGATGACCAGGGGGAAGTGCCCCAGCTCCGCCCGGAACTGCTTCAGCTTGTCCAGGGGGGTCTGCATACCGGTACCGTCCCCGGTGACGCAGACGCAGTCGCAGCGTCCCCTGGCTGTGGCCAGGTCCTCCTCTAAGGTGTGCTCCGAGAGCACCGGCTGGTACTTGAAGCGCACGCCCCCCAGCACCAGGGCCTCCGTCCGGGGCCGCTCCAGGGCAAAGAAGGCGTCCAGGGAGGCCTCGTCCCGGGGCTTTACGTGGCCCACCACCGAGTCCAGCTGGAGGAAGTCGCACCCCGTCTCCCGGGCCAGCCGGAAGCCCAGGGAGTCAAAGTTCAGGCAGTTTACGCCGTAAGGGATGTCCAGCTTCTGGTCTCGGAGGTAGCCCAGCACCCACTCCAGGTGGGGGTAGGTGCCGAAATAGTCCTCGGCGATGATGCCGTCCAGGCCCCCTTCTACATAAAAGTCGATCTCCCGCTTGGCCCGGTCCCGAATGTCCTGCTCCCCCTCCCCCTTCAGGTGGAGGACCCCGATGATGGAGTCTTTCTTAGGGAATACTTCCGCAAAGGTCTTCATAGCAGCCTCCCATATACAAAGGTGGTCTCTTCCATATACCGCCCCAGGGCCTCCGCCGCGGCGGTCCGGGTGGCGGCGTCCGTTAGGGGCCAGGGGCCGTTCTGCTTGGCACAGTAAGCCGCAGCCAGGTTTGCCATGGCGGCGGTCTCCTCCAGGCTCAGCCCCTCGGCCAGGCCGATCATGGCGGCGGCGGTGGAGCAGTTGCCGCAGCCCGTGGGGTCCACACTGTCCGCCGTCCCCACCGAGGGAGCAAAGACCGCCCCCTCCGGGGTGACGAAGCCCGCCCCCTTCTCCCCCAGCCGGAGGAAGCAGGGCTTGCCGCAGGCCCGGAGCCCTGTCAGGATGGCGGACGCATCTTCGGTCTGAAAAAAGCCCTTGGCCTCGTCCAGGTTCATGGAGAAGGCGTCCACCTGGGCGATGCGCTCCAAAATGGCCCCCTTCATACTGGGGTCCCGCAGGTCGTCGCCGTTGACCTCCCACATGAGGCAGCCCCGAGGGATCAGGGCCTTCACCGCCGGGAAGTGGTCGGCGATCTTGGCCGACAGGCTGGCCTCGATGTAGATGCCCTTGGTGTCCCCGTCCACGCACTCCCCCAGCATCTCCGGGGTGATGCGCCCCACGTCCTTGGCCATGGCCTCGTACTCTTCCCCGTAGAGGCACTCCTCCGCCCAAATGCCGTCGGGGCGGTACTTCAGGGTGTACTTCAGGGTGTGGGGCAGACACTTCTTCACCCGGCAGTCGATGCCGTTGGCCCGGAACCAGGGGCCGTACCAGGCGTCGAAGTCCGGCCCGGCGGTGCCCACATAGGCCACCCGGTCCCGCCAGAAGCGGACCCCGGAGGCCGCGTAAAAGGAGCCGCCAGGGCTGTTTTCCAGGGTGGACCCGTCGGCGTAGTAAATGTCGGTAAGCATGTTGTAGCCCGCTACGATATAGTCCATCATGACTCCGTCCCGCCGAGAGCCGCCCGCTGGGCGGCCAGGTCGGCAAATATGTCCTTGGAATTTTTCAGCTCGTGGAGCAGGGCAAAGGGGCCGTTGTGCTCCTCCAGCTCCCGGAGGAGCCGGGTCCACTCCTCCCCCGTGAGGTAGCCGCTGCCGATGGGGATGTGGGCGTCGTACTGTCCCAGCACGATCTTCACCCCGTATTCCTCCTGGGCCTCCCCCTCGGGGAGGGCCTCCAGCTCCCCCAGCCAGGGCTGGGAAAGCTTTCCCCGGCGGAAATACTCGGTGTCGGTCACCGGCCGGTCGGACAGGTGGACCGAGCCCACCCTCCCCCGGAGCCGGGGATCCAGCAGGTTGTATTCCAGCCACCGGCGGGCCAGGCCGGGACCCTCTTGGGCGGCCATCGACCCCGTGATCTCCTCCGGCGGCAGCAAAAACCGCTCTCTCCCCACAGCGTGGAGCAGGTGGTTGACGTCCCAGCCCAGCCGTAGCCGGTCCCAGGGGTCGGCCACCTGGGAGAGGACCCAGGCAAAGTCCTCCGCCGTCTGGGCGCCGTACTCCAACCCCCAGCCCGCGTTTTCCAGCTCGATCACGGGGCCCTTCGGCCCCAGCAGCCCGGCCTGGTCCAGCCGGGAGAGGAAAACTCCCAGCATCTCCGCCATCCCCGCCAGGATATCCTGCCGGGACAGGGTGAACTCCCACTTGCCGTCGATGGGGGCGTAGTCGATGAGGTGAAAAGTGTAGGCCTCCAGCCCCAGCCTGGCACACAGGGCGTACTCCGCTGTCCACCGGGAGTAGATGGCCTCCCCCGTCTCATCGCCGAAGTAGGCCTTTACCCCCTCCGCTCCCCCCATGCGTCTGTATAGCTCCGCCCGGTTTCGCCCGGTGAGGAAGGCGGTGGGCCAGGCCCAATAGGAGGCGTGGGCCCGGCGGGCCTTTAGGGTCTGCACGGCCTCCGCAAAGGTCCGCTCCTCCCCGGGGCCCAGGGGCAGGTCCCGGGGGACCAGGTCGTCAAAGTAGACCTCGGTGCCTATAAGAGAATATTCCTTGCAAAGAGCGGCGGCGTCCCGCCGGGAGAACATCCCCGGCTTGGCCGCCGCATATTGTTTCAGTCTCTCCATGGCCTTAAATATGGATGACCTGGGACAGGAACAGCTTCAGCCGGTCGCTCTGGGGGTGGTCGAAGATCTGGTCGGGAGTGCCCTCCTCGATGATCTTGCCCCCGTCCACAAAGAGCACCCGGCTGGCCACCTTCCGGGCAAAGCCCATCTCGTGGGTCACCACCGCCAGGGTCATGCCCTCGTCGGCCAGTTCCTTCATGACGTTGAGCACCTCCCCGATCATCTCGGGATCCAGGGCAGAGGTGGGCTCGTCAAAGAGGATGACCTCGGGGCTCTGGCACAGGGCCCGGGCGATGGCCACCCGCTGCTTCTGGCCGCCGGAGAGCTGGGCGGGGTAGGACTGGGCCTTGTCGTCCAGGCCCACCCGCTTCAGGAGCTTGTGGGCGGTCTCCTCCGCCTGGGCCTGGGGGACCCCGCCGGCCTTGATGGGCCCCAGGGTCAGGTTCTCCAGCACCGTCTTGTGGGGGAAGAGGTTGAACAGCTGGAACACGAAGCCCACGTGGGCCAGCTGCCTGGTGCTGTCCTTGGAGAAGTCCACCTTCTCCCCGTTCACATAGAGCTCCCCGCTGTCGGGGGTCTCCAGCCCGTGGAGGCAGCGGATAAGGGTGCTCTTGCCCGAGCCCGAGGGGCCGATGATACAGATGACCTCCCCCTTCTGGATGTGGAGGGAGACGTCGTCCACCGCCTTGACGGCGCCGAAATGCTTGCTGATATGTACCGCGTTAATCACTTTCCGCCAGCCTCCTCTCCAGCTTCCGGGCAAAGAACGAGATGGTCAGGGTCATCACCAGGTACATGCCGGTGGCGCACAGCAGGGGCACCAAGTAGTTGTAGTTGTCCGCGCCGATGACCCGGGCGCTCTGGAGCAGCTCCACTGCGCCGATGGAGGACAGCAGGGAGGAGTCCTTGAGCAGGACAATGAACTCGTTGATGTAGGGCGGCAGGATCCGCTTGAAGGCCTGGGGCAGGATGATCTCCTTCATGGTCTGCCAGTGGTTCAGGCCGATGGTCCTGGCCGCCTCCCACTGGCCCTTGTCCACCGACTGGATGGCCGAGCGGAACAGCTCCGTGCTGTAGGCCCCCGAGTTGATGGCCACGGCCACCGCGCCGATGACGTAGGGGTTGGGGGTAAAGACGAACTTGAACAGGCTCTTGGTGATCACCGGGCCGCCCAGGAACAGCAGCATGATCTGCAGCAGCATGGGGGTGCCGCGGATGATCTCCACATAGACGTTGGCAATGCCCCGCAGCACGCCGTGCTTGCTCATCTTCATGCTGGCCGACAACAGCCCCAGCACCGAGCCCCCCACCAGCGCGCAGATGGCGATGATGACGGAATAGCTGGCGCTTCTGAGCATAAAGTGTACGTTCTCGGAGGTCATAATGCGCTGAAACGCTTCTAAACTCATAGCCGCTCCCTCTTTTCTCTTTCCAGAATCAAAAACAAGCTATGGCAAGGGAGGCTTTTCCTCCCTTGCCATAGTAAGCTTACATTGTGCTCCGGCTCAGCCGAACCACTCCACCACCAGCTGGTCCAGGGTGCCCTCGTCCTTGAGCTTGGCGATGGCCTCGTTGACCCGGTCCATGAGGGCGTCGTTGCCGATGTTGGCCACGGCCTTGATCTCCTCCACGGTGAGGTCGTCGGCCACGATCTGGAAGTCGCCGGGGTTGGCCTCCATGTAGGACTTGACCACGCACTGCTCGGTGATGCAGCCCTGCATGGCGCCGGAGCGCAGGGACTCCACCATGATGGCGATCTCGCCGGTCTGGGCGGTCCAGCCGTACTGCTCGGCCAGCTCCTGGTTCACGTCCATGCCGGTAGTGCCGCTGCCGGCGCCCACCACGCCCCCGGCCAAGTCCTCCAGGGTATTGATGCCGTACTCCACAGAGGCGAAGCAGGTCTGGGCGGAGGTCATGTAGGTATCGGAGAAGATGACGGACTGGGCCCGCTTCTCATTGTAGGAGAAGCAGGAGATGCCCAGGTCCACGGTGCCGGCGGTGACAGCGCTGATGATGGTCTCAAAGTCCATCTGGACGATCTCCAGCTCCAGGCCCATGTCCTCGGCGATGAGCTTGGCCACGTCGGCGTCCAGGCCCACCACATTGCCGTTGCCGTCGTAGTTCTCAAAGGGGGGATAGTCGGCAGCCATGCCCACCCGGAGCTTGCCCTCGGTACCCAGCTGGTCCTCCCACTTCACTTCCTCATCGGTCTTCCCGCCGCCGCAGGCGGCCAGAGAGGCCACCATGCTGATGGCCAGCATCAGCGAAACGATCTTCTTCATTCTTCTGCATCCCTTTCCAAAAAATTCTTTTTTATCAACACGCAAAACTTTACTGTTCTTTGCGGGTCGTGCAGTACTTGAATTCCGGGCTCCGGTCGGGTATACTGGAAAAAACCGCTTTGATAAGGAGTGTTTTCCATGAGCAAGCTCACCCGGTTCTCCCAGCTGACCCCCCTGCCCGCGGAGAGCAGCTGGTTTCGTCCCTACCGGCTCTTCCCCGGCGTCACCGCCATCTTTGAGCCCTTCCACTTCCAGGAGGTCATGAGTTACCTCATCGAAGGGGAGGACCGGGCCCTGCTGCTGGACTCGGGCATGGGCTTCGGCAATATTAAGGCCACGGTGGAAGCCCTGACTGACAAGCCTATCACCTTGGTCAACTCCCACAGCCACTTCGACCACGTGGGGGACAACTGGCGCTTTCCCGAGACCCACCTGCTGGACCTTCCCGAGTACATCCAGCGTCTGGAGGCCGGCCAGTGCTTCCAGGCCGACAACGAAAACCGCAAGCCCGAGGCCCTCTGGTATCCCGGCCCGGTGTGGTTCGACCTGAAGACCTGGGTCACCAAACCCTCCTGCCCGGTGGTCCCCATCCGGGAGGGCCACGTCTTCGACCTGGGCCGGCGCCGCCTGCGGGTCATCGCCACCCCGGGCCACACCCGGGACAGCATCATGCTCTCCGACGACGAAAACAAGCTCCTCTTCACCGGGGATACGGTCTATCCCGCCCCCCTCTATGCCTACATTGAGGGCCCCGAGATGATCCCCATCTACGCCCAGACCATGGAGCGGCTGGCCCGGGAGTATTCCGAATATACACTCTTATGCTCTCACAACGACCCCATCTGGGAGGGCGCAGCCCTGGGCGAGATCGCCCGGGCCTTCCAGGCCGTCCTCTCAGGTAAGGCCGGGGCTGCGGAGGCAGACCCCAAAACCTCGGGAGACAACATCGTATATCCCTTTGGAGACTTCTCCATCGTCCTCACCCGGCAGGCTTTGACCACTTTGGGGCTGGAGGGCTGACCGAGCTACTTTGCATCATAATCCACTGTCGGCCCGTTGTCAAGAACTTTTTATAAATATGCAAAACATTCATCTATTTTTGCATATTTCAGCCTCTGTCCATCAAAAGAAAGGATGTGCCCCCATGGACCTGGACCCTTTGATCTGCCATAAGCCCCTTTCCCGGTGGATGGCGCAGCACCCCATCCTGAGGGACATCCGCGCCCTCCGGGAGACCGCTTGGGTCAACCCCGGCATGCTCCCCACTGCGCAGGCTCTCTCCGGCTGCCCCCTCACCCTGGCCGACGTGGAGGACGCCAGTGACCGGCTGGACCGGTTTGCCGATTACTTCCGGACCGCCTTTCCCGAGACCCGGGCCTGGGGCGGCATTTTGGAGTCCCCTGTCCGGGCCATCCCGGCCATGCAGCACTGTCTGGAGGCCGACCATGGCATCCCCCTGCCCGGCAGGCTCTGGATCAAGCTGGACAGTCACCTGCCTATCTCGGGCTCCATCAAGGCCAGGGGCGGTATCTATGAGGTACTGAAAACCGCCGAGGACATTGCCCTGCGCCACGGCCTGCTCCGCCCCGGGGACCCCTACCGTCTCTTTGACCGCCCCGAATTCCGTGCCGTGCTTTCCCAATACTCCATCGCCGTGGGCTCCACAGGCAACCTGGGCCTATCCATTGGCATCATGGGCGCCAAGCTGGGCTTCCGCGTCACCGTCCACATGTCCGCTGACGCCCGCGAGTGGAAAAAGGACCTGCTGCGCAGCAAGGGGGTCACCGTCATGGAGTATCCCTCCGACTACAGTGCAGCGGTGGCCCAGGGCCGCAAAGAGGCCGAGGATGACCCTCACTGCCACTTTGTGGACGACGAAAATTCCCAGACCCTGTTTTTGGGCTACGCTGTGGCCGCCCTCCGCCTGAAAGTCCAACTGGACCGAGCCGGGGTGAGGGTGGACCGGGAGCATCCCCTCTTCATCTATCTACCCTGCGGGGTGGGCGGCGGCCCAGGCGGGGTAGCCTTCGGCCTGAAGTTGGTCTACGGTGACAACGCCCACTGTTTCTTTGCCGAGCCCACCCACTCCTGCTGCATGCTCTTAGGGCTGGCCACCGGCCTTAACCACCACATCTCCGTCCAGGACCTGGGCCTGGACAACCGCACCGCCGCCGACGGCCTGGCGGTGGGCCGGGCCTCCGGCTTTGTGGGCAAGCTCCTGGCCCCCTTCCTCAGCGGGTGCTACTCCCTGGAAGACCACCGGATGTACCGAATGCTGGCCCAGCTGGCCAATACGGAGGCCCTTCGCCTGGAGCCCAGCGCTCTGGCCGGCATGTACGGCCCCGTGCTGCTGGCCAAGGACCCGATCCTCTCCGCCTACCCCGCTCAATACGGCCTCACCTCCACCCAACTGGTCCAGAGCACCCAGCTGGTCTGGGCCACCGGCGGCAGTATGGTTCCCCCGGAGGAGATGGACCGCTACTACGCCAAGGGGCAGGCCCTTCTCAATTCCTGAGCCGCCCATTTTTCCTCCCTTTGAACCGTCTTTTTTCAAGGTCCGCCCTTTCTGGGGGCGGACCTTTTCTCACCTTCCCCACCCGGAGCGCATAGGATGCCCCAGCAAACGAACGGGAGGAAACGCCTATGCGTCAGCCACTGAATTTTTGGATCGTCGGCGGCGATCTGCGGCAGGCCACCTTGGCCAAGGCCCTGGCCGAGGACGGCCACACGGTACATACCTACGCTCTGGACCAGGGGGTGGACCCCGCCCTGGCCGACGACAACCTGGAGGCCATCTGTGAGGCCGACTGCGTGGTCCTCCCCCTCCCCGCCCTGGACCGGGACGGGATCAACGCCCCCCTCTCCCAACGCCGGCTTTCCCTCCAGGAGCTCCTCGCCGCCCCCCGCCCGGGCCAGCTTCTCTGCGCCGGCATGGCCCCTCCACTCCTGAAGGAGGCCGCCCAGGCCGCCGGACTCTCCCTCACGGACTACTTTGCCCGGGAGGAACTTACTGTGGCAAATGCCGTCCCCACCTCGGAGGGGGCCATTCAGATCGCCATGGAGGAGCTGCCCATCACCCTTCACAGCGCCAGGGTGCTGGTCGTTGGCTATGGGCGGCTGGGGAAGGTCCTGGCCCGGCAGCTCCGGGGGCTGGGGGCCCGGGTCACTGTGGCCGCCCGGAGCTGCACCGACCTGGCCTGGGCCCAGGTGTGGAGCTACGGAGTGGAGCGCTCCGACCAGCTCTCCGGCTGGCTGTGCAGCTATGACCTGGTCATCAACACCGTCCCCGCCCCCATTCTGGGACGGGAGGAACTAAGCGACTTAAAGCCGGGCTGCCTGGTCATCGATCTGGCCTCCAAGCCCGGCGGGGTGGACCTGGCCGCCGCGGCCGAAATGGGGGTCAAGGTGATCTGGGCCCTCTCCCTGCCCGGCAAGGTGGCCCCTGTCACCGCCGCTCTGGCCATCAAGGCCGCCCTCTACAACATATTGACCGAGTTAGGAGTGTAATTATGAACGAAACCCCCTGCCGTGTCGGCTTTGCCTTCTGCGGCTCCTTCTGTACATTCTCCACCGCTATGTCCGCCCTGGAGGCGGTCAAAGCCCGGTTCGGGGAGGTCACACCCATCGTCTCGGAGAACTCCGCCGCCCTGGACACCCGCTTCGGCGCGGCCCACGACTGGCTCCGGGAGATGGAGCGCATCTGCGACCAGCGGGTCATCGACAGCCTCCCCAAGGCGGAGCCCCTGGGCCCCAAGAAGCTCCTGGACGCCCTGGTGATCTGCCCCTGCACGGGCAACACCCTGGGGAAGCTGGCCGCCGGCATCGCCGACACCACCGTGACCCTGGCGGCCAAGGCCCACCTGCGCAACGGCCGGCCCCTCATCCTCGCCGTGTCCACCAACGACGCCCTGGCCTCCTCGGCCAAAAGCATCGGGGCCCTGCTGGACAAAAAGCACGTCTACTTCGTGCCCTTCCGCCAGGACGACCCCATGGAGAAGCCCACCTCCCTGGTGGCCGACTTCTCCCTGGTACCTGACACGGTGGCCGCCGCCCTGGAGGGCCGGCAGCTCCAGCCCCTGGTGCTGGGCCCGGCGAAATAAGCAGAGCAGGGCACGCCCAAGAGGCGTGCCCTGCTTCGCATATTGGAAGATTAAGGAAAGGTATCACAATGTTTGCTGCTGAGACAATTCTTGAAAATATCCCTTGACCAGGGCCACCGGGTCGAACCCCGGCGCTCCCCGGTCCAGGGCCCTCACCCGCTCGGTCAGGCCCCGGATGCAGCCCGCTGCGTCGGCGTACACGCTGCAGTGGGCCAGCTGGTGGATGCGGGCAGACCGGTCCGGGTCCACGGCGATGATGGTCCCGGCGTGCTCCATGCCGATGGTGTGGAAGTTGGCCCCGGACACCCCGAAGCCCACATAGACCTCCGGGGCCGTCCGTACCCCGCTGAGGCCGATCTCCCGGTCATGGGCGATCCACTTGGCGTCCAGCGCTCCCCGGGTGCCTGCTGCTTGACCCCCCAGGAGCTCCGCCAGCTCCACCATGGCAAAAAAGCCCTCCCGGCTGCCCAGGCCCCGGCCTCCGCACAGCACCAGCCGGGCCGCGGCCAGGCTGCCGGTAAGGCTGGAGGGCCTATGCTCAGCGGAAGATGTTACCGCTGATGATGAGCCGCTGGATCTCATTGGTTCCCTCGTAGATCTGGGTGATCTTGGCGTCCCGGAACATCCGCTCCACATGCTGTTCCCGCATGTAGCCCGCGCCGCCCATGTTCTGGACGCACTCGGTGGTCACGTGCATGGCCAGGTTGGTGCAGGCCAGCTTGGCCTTGGAGGCGGCGATGGAGAAGTCCTCCCCGTTCTGCTGGAGCCACACGCCCTTGTAAAGCAGCAGCCGGGCCATCTCGATCTCCACCTCCAGATCGGCCATCTTGAAGGCGGGGTACTGGTTGGCGCAGATGGGCTTGCCGAACTGCTTCCGGTTCATCATGTAGTCCCGGGTGATGTCAAAGGCGGCCTGGGCCAGCCCCAGGCCTTGGGCGGCCACCCCCAGGCGGCCGGCGTTCAGGGCGGTGAGGGCGTAGCGGAAGCCCTTGCCCTCCTCCCCGATGAGACGGTCGGCGGGCAGGTGCACGTCCTGGAACACCAGCTCGGTGACCTTGGCGGTGTTGATGCCGCACTTGTTCTCCACGTGGGCAATGGTGACGCCGGGGGTGGTCTTCAGGTCCACCAGGAAGGCGCTGAGGCCCTTGGAGCCCTTGGAGGGGTCGGTGTTGGCGATGAGCATGCAGTAGTCGGCGATGGCGCCGTTGGTGATGAAGTGCTTGGTGCCGTTGACGATGTACTCGTCCCCTTGGCGGATAGCAGTGGTCTTAGCCGAGCCCGCGTCAGAGCCGGCGTCGGGCTCAGTGAGGGCGAAGCAGCCGATGGCGTCGCCGCTGAAGAGCCGCGGCATGCAGTGCATCTTCTGTGCGTCGTTTCCGAAGGTGTCAATGCCGGTGGTGAAGGTGGAAGAGATAGCGTAGGCGATGCCGAAGGCGGAGTCCACCTTGCACAGCTCCTCCACCACCAGGATGAAGGACAGGTAGTCGATGCCCTTCCCGCCGTACTTCTTGTCAAACTGCAGGCCGATGAGCCCCTCGTCCCCCAGCTTCTTCAGCAACTCCATCGGGAAAACCTCGGTCCGGTCCCGCTCCAGCACTCCGGGGGCCAACTCCCGCTGGGCAAAGGCCCGGGCCTTGGCCTGGATCTCTTTTTGAGCCTGTGTCAACGCAAAATCCATCATGTCTTTTTTCTCCTTTTCATCCAATTTATTTGGTGAGAACTTCTTCTCTAACTCAATTAATGCAGCAATATTTGTGCCAACTTTTTCTTCGGGCCCTTGATCGTCTGAAAACAGATATTTTTTACAAGGGTATCCCCTTCCATATTCCTCTGTCTATGCGTTTTTTACAACACTTTCCCGTTAAAAAAGTGACATTCCCGCGCCGTTTTTGGAGCGTTTCATTTTTAAAGCGTCATTTTTGCAATCCCGGCCCCATCCGTCCCAAAAATAAAACAGGTCTGCCGATCTTACCTTGCCCAATAGCGGTAGAGGCCCTCCTCCTTCCGTCGTTCCACCCGGCCTTGGGCCTCCAGGTGGTAGAGGTGGGCCAGGGTCTCCCCCATGGCGAACCACTTATGGTGGGGCGGGAATTGCTCCAGCGCCTGGCCCCGGGCCGACCACTTCACATGGCCGGCCACCCCAAAGGCTGTGGAGTCGGGATGCTGCTTCACCGCCTGGAGCATCTCCTCCAACCGCCAGTCGTGGTGGTCCCGCAGCTCCCGGATGCGGCGGTACAACTCCTTGCCCTCCTTCCGGTGGGCCGGAAAGGTCCGCTTCACCGGAAGGGCCTCGATCTTTTTCAGGCTCTCCAGATAGCTGGCCAGGGAGCCCTCCACCCCTTTCCACACGCTGATATTGGGGGTGATATCAAAGAGGATATGGTCGGCGGAGAACAGGAACTGGGGTTGGGGCAGATAGAGCAGGGTCTGTCCCGGGGTGTGGCCGGGCACCGTCACGCACCGGAGGACCACGTCCCCCACCCGCAACTCCTGTCCGTCCTCTACGGGGGTAATGGGGAAGATGCCGTTGGGGGCGTATCTCCGCCCCTGGTTGCCGGTGAGCTGGAGCTCCAGTTCATCCGCCGGGAAGCCCTCGGACACAAAGAGGTCCTCCATATAGCCCCAGACCTCTCCCCGCTTGATGGCGCAGAAATAGTCGTAGTCCACCGGGTTCATATAGATGGTGGAGCCGTTCACCGCGAAGAGCTCGGCCAGGCCGATGTGGTCGGAGTGGAGGTGGGTCAGGAACAGGTCCGTCCGGTCCAGGGCCACACCCAGCTCCGCCAGGCCGGTGAGCAGCGCCTCCCGGCACTCGGGCCGGTTGAAGCCGGTGTCGATGACCAGGTTCCGCTCCAAAGTCTTCAGCACATAGCAGTTCAGATTTTTCAGCGGGTTTTCCGGCAGGGTGATATGGATGCTGTACAGCTCCGGGCTCTCAGACAGTTGTGTGGTCATGGCTTTTCTCCTTCAAAATCGAAAATTTTTCCTCCGCCGCCTTTTGATGGAGCGGCATGGTCCTTCTGTCTATATATTAAGCATCTTTCATGCCAACTTTTTAAAAACCCTGGGGGCCAGTGGAAAATAGACATTGTTTATAGGCAATACCCTATGATTTCTCCTCCGAGTGCACGTTTTTCACAGCGTCGCTCGAAAAAGATCCCCCCATTCCGCCTCCGTTTTTGGAGCGTTTCATTTTTAGAGCGCTGTTTTTCATCATTGCTCCCTTTTCACAGCAAAAGAGGGACGCCTTTTATCAGGCGTCCCTCTTTTCCTCTGTTCTTTTGTCCGGGCGGAGCTTACTTCATCATTTCCCGGGAAATGACCACCTTCTGGATCTCGGAGGTACCCTCATAGATGGGTACGATCCGGGCGTCCCGGTACATCCGCTCGATGGGGTAGTCCCGCATGTAGCCATAGCCACCGTGGATCTGCAGGGCCTTGTTGACGATCCACACCCCGCTCTCGGAGGCGCAGTACTTGCACATGGCGGCCAGCTTGCTCAAGGGTTCGCCGTCGTCGGCAGCCTGGGCGGCCTCCATGACCAGGGCACGGGCGGCCTCCTGACGGGTGCCCATGTCGGCCAGGTACCACTGCAGGCCCTGGAGCTTGCCGATGGGCTTGCCGAACTGCACCCGCTCGCCCATGTACTTGATGGAGGCCTCAATGGCGGCGTCGGCAATGCCCAGGGCCTGGGCGGCCATGCCGATGCGGCCGTGGTCCAGGGCCTGCATGGCGATCTTGAAGCCCTCGCCCTCCTTGCCGATGAGGTTGGTCTTGGGCACCCGGCAGTCCTCAAAGATCAGCTCGGAGATGTCGGCGCCCCGGATGCCCATCTTCTCCTCCCGCTTGCCGATCGTGAAGCCCGGGGTGTTCCGGTCCACTACGATGGCGGACATGCCCTTGGTCCCCAGCTCGGGCTGGGTCAAGGCGATGACCACCACATAGTCGCCCTCGTTGGGGCCCATGTTGGAGATGAAGCACTTGTTGCCGTTGATGACGTAGTCGTCGCCGTCGGCGATGGCCTTGGTCTTGGCGGCGCTGGCGTCGGAGCCGGCGCCGGGCTCAGTGAGGGCGAAGGCGCCGATCTTGCCCTCCACCGCGGCAGTGAGGTACTTCTTCTTCTGCTCCTCATTGCCGTAGTGGATAAAGATCCAGTTGGCCAGGGTGTGGACCGAGATGACCTCGGCGGTGCTGGCGCAGTGCTTGGCCAGCTCCTGGATGATCAGCACCTTACACACAGTGTCCAGGCCGGATCCGCCATACTCCTCGGGCACGTTCAGACCGGTGAAACCGATCTCGGCCATCTTCTCGATGATCTCCTTGGGGATACGCTCCTCCTGGTCGATCTGGGCGGCGATGGGGGCCAGCTCGGCCTCCGCGAAATTGCGGGCCAGCTCCTGGATCATTTTTTGATCTTCGGTGAGTCTCATAACAACGACCTCCTTATTCAAGTGAAAATCTGCTTCCAGCTTCTATCGGACTATATATTTTCACTATATCACCAACAAATAATTCTGTCAACAAATTGTTTTTGGACAGAACTTACAAATCGTCTTATTTCTCTCCGGCGGCGGAGCCATCGGCCAGGAACTTGTCGATCTGAGCGTCGGTGTAGCCGTACTCCTTCAGGATCTCCACCGTGTGCTGGCCCACCCGGGGAGCCTGCCGGTCCATGGTGGGGGCAATGTCCTCGATAGTCTTGGGCTCGGTGAGGCAGAAGCGGATGGGGGTGGCGGGCTGCTTGGTAACGGTGCCGTCGTTGTTCTTCATGGGCACCAGGTACATATTCTCCAGCGCCTGGGGATCGTCCAGCACCTCCTTGATGTGCTGCACGTGGTCATAGGCGATATCCGCCCGGGCAAACATGCCCTCGATCTCCTTCATGGTGTGCTTGCCAAACTCGGCGGCCAGGATGGCCACCAGCTCGGCGCTGTGAGCCTTGGAGCCCGCAGCGTTGGCAAAATCAGGGTGGTCCACCAGGTCCTCCCGGCCCAGCTCCTTGAACAGGGCGTTGTTGTAGCGGTCGGGCTCCAGGATGCTCATGTAGAACCACTTGTCGTCAGAGCTCTTGAAGGTATCCATCACGGGAGAGCCGGGGTTCAGCCGGGTCTTGGGATACTCGTCGCCGTACTGGGTGGAGACCATGCCCGCGCTCTCGCTCCAAATGGCCTGGGCAAAGAGAGAGATCATGACCTTGCAGCCCTTGCCGGTCTTTGCCTTCTGGTAGAGGGCAGCGGCAATGCCGCCGGCCAGGGAGCAGGAGGTGGTGGCGTCGCCAAAGCCGATGAGGGGGTTGATGGGGCTGGTGTCCTTCTCGGTGAGGTCGATCATGGCGCCAGACCGGGCCCAGAAGGCCACGGTGTCGAAGCCGGCGTTGTCCTTGGCGGGGCCGAAATCACCGAAGCCGTTGATCTGAGCCCAGATGATGTGGGGATGCTTCTTGCTCATGGCCTCGTAGTCCAGGCCCAGCCGCTTCAGGGCGCCGGTGCGGTAGCTGGACACGAAGACGTCGGCGGTCTCCAGCATCTTGTCCAGGATGGCCTTGCCGTCCTCGCTCTTCAGGTTCAGGGAGATGCCCCGCTTATTGGCGTTATAGGCAGTATAGAAGGGGTTGCAGTCGGGCTGGGTGGGGCAGGACATGGTGGCGCCGGTGCCCCGGCCGGGATCGCCGAAGGAGGGCTCCACCTTAATGACGTCGGCGCCCCAGTCCGCCAGGATCCGGGCGCCGCCGGGGCCGGCCACAAAGTAAGTCAGATCGATGACCTTTACGCCTTCCAGAGGTTTAAACATAGTAAAAGACTCCTTTCATTTGTTGGTCCAGACACGGACAGCGGAGCACGGATGCTCCGCTGCCGCGCCGGTCCAGTGTATCAATATGGGAGGTAGATACCGAATGTAGTATGTTTCGTTCCCGTACCGGTCAGGGCAGAGCGGGGAACAGGGTGAACAGCACCGCACCCAGAGCCGCACCGATGAAGGGGATGACCACGGTCAACACGAAGGTCAGGCCGTAGGAATCCTTGTGGGTCTCCCGGCAAAGGCCGTTGGTGACGGTGACGATGTAGCCGTTGTGGGGCAGGGAGTCCAGAGCAGAGGAGGACAGCGCCATCACCCGGTGGATGATAGAGGGGGCGATGCCCATGGACTGATAGGCCGGGCCCAGGATGGGCACCGCGATGCCCAAGCCGCCGGAAGCGGAGCCGCAGATACCGCAGATGACGTTGGTGCCGATGAGCAGGCCGAACAGGCCGGGCAGGTTCACCACGCCGTTGGTGATGATGGAGAACACCGGGCTGTTGGAGGCCACGCCGCCGAAGCCGTTGACGGCGCAGGTGTTGGTGATGGACACAATGGCCATGGCCGCGGCGTCGGCAAAGATGTTGGGCAGGTTCTTCATGTCCACATACTTGTGCATCAGCAACACGGCGCTGACAGCGCCGGCCAGCACGCCGCCCTCAGCAGGGCAGGAGAAGGAGCCCACCTTGAAGTTCACCAGGAAGATAGTGATGACCAGGGGCAGGATGGCCACGATGGGGTTGGGCAGAGCCTCGCCCTCAACGCCCATGTCGTCGCCTTCCTTGGCCACAAAGTGCTCGCCCCGGGCCTTGGCCCGGTCCAGCCAGATCTTCAGATAGATGATGCCGACCACCAGCATAAAGCCGCAGGCGATGAAGCCGTTGACCGCACCGGCCATGTAGGTGGTGCCCAGCTCGGTAGAGGGCACGTTGTTGTGGATCTGCACAGCGCCGGGGGCGATCATGGCGAAGGTGGAGCAGCCGAAGCACAGGGCGCCGGGGATGGCCCGGCGGGGCAGGTCGGCGGCCTCCCAGACCTGGAGGGCGATGGAGATGACACCGAAGGAGCACACGAAGGCGGTGACGCCGCCGTAGCAGAGGATACCGCAGGCCAGAGGCACCGAGATAAAGGCCCACTTGGTGCCCATGACCTTAATGATGGCCTTGGCAATGGACTTGGCCGCGCCGGTGATATCCATGGCTTTGGCCAAGAGGGTACCGGTGAGGAAGATCAGGAAGTTGTTTTTAAAGAAGTTGGTGAAGCCGGTCATGAAGTGGACCTTGTAGGCCTCATAGACGTTCATCTGGCAGAACAGGGCCACCACCAGAGTACAGGCGAACACGGTGAGGTAGATGTTGAAGCCCTTCATGATCATCCACATCAACAATGCGAATGCCAGGATCAGGCCGATCAAACCGATGGTATTTGACATGATTTTATTCCTCCATCTCTATTTACTCTTGGAACACACACAGATCCTTATTTGTTCTTGAACACAGCGGGACGCTTGGCCAGGAAGGCATCCATGCCTTCCTGCTTATCCTCGGTGCCAAAGGTGACGGCGGCCAGGTCCTTCTCCAGTTCCAGGCCGGCCCGGAGGTCCACATCCATGCCCCGGTTGATGGCCACCTTGGCGTAGCTGATAGCGATGGGGGCCTTGCCAATGATGGTCTTCATCATGGCCTTGGCCTCGTCCAGCAGAGACTCGGCGGGGACCACCTTGTTGACAAGGCCGATCTCCTTGGCCTCGTCGGCCTTCACCTGGCGGCAGGTGTAGATGAGCTCCTTGGCAATGCCGGTGCCCACCAGGCGGGGCAGCCGCTGGGTGCCACCAAAGCAGGGGATAACGCCCAGGTTGGCCTCGGGCTGGCCGAAGACGGCCTTGTCGGAGGCAATGCGGATGTCGCAGGACATGCTCAGCTCGCAGCCGCCGCCCAGGGCGTAGCCGTTCACCGCGGCGATGACGGGCTTCTCGATGCCCTCGATCTTGTTGAACAGGGTCTGGGCCCGGTCGGCGTAGGCACGGCCCTCGCCGGGACCATAGGGCTGCATCTGGGAGATGTCGGCGCCGGCCACGAAGCCCTTGCCCTCTCCGGTGATGATGACGCCCAGGATGTCCTTGTCCTCGGCCAGGTGGGTGAAGATAGTGTCCAGCTCACCCAGGGTCTTGTCGTTCAAGGCGTTGAGCGCCTTGGGACGGTTCATGGTGATGACGGCAATGCCGCCCTCCACCTCCAGCTTGGTGTTCTCCAAGCTGGCCGCCAGGGCCTTGCAGTTCTCACACATCATTTTTCGACCTCCTACCAAAAATTTTTATGACAAAACGTTCTGCGCCTTTTACCTATAGCACATCCTGTGCCAACTTTCGCCATGTCCCCTCCGCTCTCTCTTCTTTCACGGGGCCTTTCCTTTATTCCCAAGGGAAAAATAGTTAAAAAATAGACAAGCCCTTCTTTTCCGGCGGGAAAGGAGGGCTTGTTTTTTGCGTTCTATTTTTGGAACGTTTCATTTTCGGGTCGCAATTTTTGAATCGTTTGTTTCTCTATCCATATTTTTCTGTATAAATGTTTTTCTTGCGAACAAAAGTGGCCAGGCTCATGCCCAGGCTGTCAGAGGCCTTCCGCACACTGTGGAAGTGCTCGTAGGCGTCCTGGATCATGGCAAATTCGATGCGCTCCAGGCGCTCCTTCATGGGGATGCTCTCCTCCCAGCCCAAGGCCCTGGCCACCTCCGCCATGTGGTTGTTGGACCCGGCGCCCTGGGGCGCCGGGTCCTGGCCGGTGCTGGCCAGGAGGGCGTCCGTCGGCCGGAACTTCCCCGGCAAGTCCCCCAGTTCGATGGTAAAGCCGTCGCAGGTGGCATAGGCTCCCTTGATCACGTTGTCCAGCTCCCGGATGTTTCCGGGCCAGTCATACTCCCGGAAGCACTCCAGGACCTCCTTGGAGAAAGCCACCGACTGCTTGTACTCGTTGTTCAGCTTGTTGAGGAAGTATACCGCCTGCTCCGCGATGTCCTCCCGGCGGAACCGCAGGGGGACCAGCTCGATGTTAATGACGTTGAGCCGGTAGTAGAGGTCCTCCCGGAACTCCCCCTTGGCCACCATGGCCGCCAGGTCCTTCCGGGTGGCCGAGATCACCCGCACGTCCACCGGCAGGGAGCCGTGGCCGCCCACCGGGTCGATCTCCTTCTCCTGGAGGACCCGCAGCAACTTGGCCTGCATGGACAGAGGCATGTCGCCGATCTCATCCAGGAAGATAGTCCCCCCGTCGGCCAGCTGGAATTTGCCTTTTTTGCCTCCCTTTTTTGCCCCGGTGAAAGCCCCCTCCTCGTAGCCGAAAAGCTCTGACTCCAGCAGCTCCGCCGGGATGGCGGCGCAGTTGATGCACACCATGGGCATCTTGGCCCGGGCGCTGGTGTTGTGGATGGCCCGGGCGAAGACCTCCTTGCCGGTGCCCGTCTCGCCGGTGAGCACCACGGGGAAGTTAGTCTTGGCCGCTTTGATGCCCTCCTTGATCTTCCGCTGGTAGCGCTCGCTGCTGCCCACGATGTTCTGGAAGGTGTAGTTCTTCCGGTCGGAGGTCTCGTACTCCTGGCGGTAGAACTCCATGGCGTTATATTCCTTCATCATCCGCTTGGCGCTCTCCACCATCTGCTGGCGGAAGTGGACCTGGGCGATGCCGGCGATGATCTCCCCCGCGTCGTCACGGACGCAGGCCCGGCTCACCAGTACAAAGTCGTCGTCGGCGTCCCGGGTGTAGCCCGGCACGTACTTGTGAAGGGCCAGTTCATCCTCGTAGCCGTACTTCACCACCTCCAGCATCTTGGAGTTGGGGATGCTTTCCCGGATGTCCCGGCCCACGATCCAGTTCCGGGGATGGCCCAGGTATTCGGCGTAGCATTCGCTGATGTCGATGACGATCCCCTCGGTATCCACCACGATGAAGCCGTCGTTGGACATGCGCAGGGTCTCATTGAAAATGTACTTGTATTTCTCCTCCATGTTCCCCCTCCATTCCCGGTCGGTTGGCTGTTCCATTTTCAAACATAATCTAAAATCTTGCTTCTGTCAAGAAAAATCCAAATCGGCCCCGGGCTCCTCCGCTGTAAAAATTGAATTTCCAAAATCAAAAAGAAATTTACCACAGACTATGCTATAGTCCTGATACGAGGTGTTTGGGATGTTTTTCATGGGGAGAGGCGGAGCGATCCCAAGCCAAGGAAGGCGAGAAAATGACGCCAGCAGGAGATGTGGGAAGCTGTCACGCAAAACCCAGCTATGACGGCGTATTCTTTTACGCTGTGAAAACGACCGGCATCTACTGCCGCCCCTCCTGCCGGTCAAAGCTGCCCAAGCGGGAGAATATCTGCTTTTTCCAAACGGCGCAGGAGGCCCGCGCCGCGGGCTCTCGGCCCTGCAAGGGGTGGACAGTAAAATCCTAATCATAGCCATGCTCCTTTTCGTTAGATTCTAACAAGTATTTTAAGTTCCCGCAGGATTTTGTTAGGAAATAACGAATACGGTTAGAGTAGAGTGAAAAAAACAGGGGCGGCCCGTGATTTTTAGCCACGCAGCCGCCCTCATTTTTTAACCTCAAAATTAATCCGAAAACTCCATTTAACCTCAAATTAACCTCAACTTTTTTCGTTTCATTATATCAGATTATACCAAAATTGGTTAAAAGAAAAATCCCCGGAACCATTGCGGTTCCGGGGATTTGCTGATAAATCAGCGCTTAGAGAACTGAGGCGCACGGCGGGCGGCTTTCAAGCCGTACTTCTTCCGCTCCTTCATACGAGGATCGCGGGTCAGGAACCCAGCGGCCTTCAGGGCAGGGCGGTACTCGGGGTTGACCTCCAGCAGGGCACGGGCGATGCCGTGGCGGATGGCGCCGGCCTGGCCAGTGACGCCGCCGCCGGTGACGGTGGTCACGATGTCCACCTTGCCCACCAGGTCGGTGGTGACCAGGGGCTGCCGGACCACCATCTTCAGGGTCTCCAGGCCAAAATAATCGTCGATGTCACGGCCATTGATGGTGATGGCGCCGGTGCCGTTGGGGAAGAGATGCACCCGGGCCACAGAGGACTTCCGGCGGCCGGTGCCGTACAGGTAAGGCTTCTTGCTCTTATACATATTCCGTTACCTCCTTAGTCCATGGTCCAGGGCTCGGGCTTCTGGGCGGCATACTTGTGCTCGCTGCCGCGGCAGATGTGGAGCCGGGAGAGGGAATCCTTGGTGATGGTGTTCCGGGGCATCATGCCGCGGACGGCCAGCTTCATAGCCAGCTCGGGCTTCTCCTCCATGAGGATGCGGTACTGGGTCTCCTTCAGACCGCCCACCCAGCCGGAGTGGCGGCGGTAATACTTCTGCTCCAGCTTCTTGCCGGTGAGTACCGCCTTGTCGGCGTTGAGGATGATGACATAGTCCCCGCAGTCGGCGTGGGGGGTGTACTCGGGCTTGCGCTTACCACGCAGCAGATCGGCGGCGATGACAGCTGTCTTGCCCAGGGGCTTGCCGGCCGCGTCAAGGATGTACCACTTGCGGACGATGTTGCCCTTGTTTGCCATAAATGTGGACATGGTGTTACCTCCAATTCCTTATGCTCTCAAGAAAGAGCGATTTTACAATAGAAAGCGCCCCGAAACTGGACCTGCGGAGCGTTTTGTATTATAATACCGTTGTCCTCCGGTGTCAACGACAAATTGCGTTTTTTTGATTTAGAAAGTTAAAATCTTCAAAAATCTTTGTTTTTCTCTCTTATGCTCTTAAATGCTCGATTTCAAATTTTGAATTTTTGAGGTGCCGAAATGGAAAAAATACTCTCTCTTGTCCGCCGCTGCGTGGAGGACTATGATATGATCCAGTCCGGTGACCGGGTGGCGGTGGGGGTCTCCGGGGGGAAGGATTCCCTGGTGACTTTGGCGGCCCTCCAAAAGCTGTCCCGCTTCTACCCCAAACCCTTTACTGTGGAGGCGATCACCTTGGATCTGGGGGCTGCCGAGGGACAGCGCCCTGCCGATTTTGCCCCCCTTCGGGCCTATTGCGAGAGTATCGGCGTTCCCTTTACCCTTATTTCCACCGAGATCAGCCATATCGTCTTTGACCTGCGCCGGGAGAAGAATCCCTGCTCTATGTGCGCAAAAATGCGCCGTGGGGCTCTTCACAATGCCCTTGTGGAGCGGGGGATCCAAAAGATCGCTCTGGGCCACCACTTTGACGATGCGGTGGAGACCTTCTTTCTCTCTCTTTTCTATGAGGGCCGTATTTCCTGTTTCCAGCCCGTCACCGAACTGACAAGGACAGAAATTATCCAGATAAGGCCTCTTTTGTACTGCGGGGAGGGTATGGTCCGGGGGGCGGCCAAGCGGCTTGAGCTGCCTGTTGTAAAGAATCCCTGCCCTGCCGATGGCAATACTAAGCGCCAAGAGGTGAAGGAACTGATAGCGGCCTTGGAAAAGCAATATCCCGGCTTGAAGGAACGGGTCTTTGGCTCCATGCAGCGTTTACCCCTTACAGCCTGGGAACCCATAGAACACCGCCGCCGTCCCTATGCGGAGGATCATACGGGGGGAGCGGCAAAGCCTGCAGACGTCATATATCCGGAGGTGGAGTAAAAGGGTGCTCTGCAGCTTTTTATTCTGCAACGCACCCTTCTATTTTTTCTGTCAGATCCTGTGGCGTCAGGAGAGCCTCAGAGCCTGCGCCAGAAGAAGGTCCAGGCGGATCTCCTCCGGGGTCCAGGGGATATAGAGGTCCACCGGCAGGCCCTTTTCGCTGATCCCGCGGCCCTCATGGGCTGCCTTGGTCATGCGGATGGGGTAACTGAGAGTGATATGCTCATGGATCGCCAGGTTGATGTTGTCGAAATAATCCAGATTCCCCATAGTGGGGCGGCCTACCACTGTGACCCTATGACCGCAACGTTTACACATAGCCACAAATTGCTCTCCTTCGTCCTCACAGAAGGTGTCGGTGATGACCACTACCCTTTTCGGTCCCTGAGGGGCGGGGGTGTAGGTCACATCCTCCACCGGAGCCGGGGGCAGGTAAGTCAGGCCCTTGCCGAAGTTATCCCGGTAGAGGGCCATCTCTTCCTCAATAAGGGCTCTCTCCTCCGGAACGGCGAGGGTATCCCGAAAGGCGGAGAGAACTTCGTATCGGCGGTTGCAGTTGTTTTCGGTAAAGAGGATATAGCTGCCCTCATCGTTCAGCAGCTCTTTGAGGGTCCGTGCCCGGTCTACCAGATAGGGAAACAGATCCCAGCAGGCATCCTCATCCCCGCCCACACAGCGGCGGAGGTCCAGAATCAGCTTTTTACTCCCGGCGATCGATCCTCCATGCTCCTTCAAAAGCTGGGCCATGGCCTTGCGGTCCATTCGCTCCAGCTTAAGGTAGGCCGTGCTGTCCTCCAGCATACGAAACTCAATGGGGTACTCCACCGGGCAGGCGGGCTTCAGCTCCAGTTCCAGCCTCTCCTGACTGCCGTCAACATGCTCTACTTCCAGGGATCTCGCCATGCGCAGATAGCCTCCCCACAGTTCCCGCTCGGGCTGGTTACTGTTAAAGGCCATGCCCCGCATATACTTTCGGATCCGTTCGGGAGGCATGCTTTGGACCTTCCGGATCTTATCCCCGGGCACAAGGCCCGTATCCGGATCGGCCTCGGTCACGTAGAGGCAGTCCTCCGCGGCCCGGACCCGGTAGCGGGAGGCCAGGTTCCGGTAGTCGATCCAGTCATCGCAGCACAGGCGCAGATGGCGGTCGTGCATCTCGGCCACAAACTGGTGAAGGCTGCGGCAGAGCATCTCCATGGTCAGGGTACCGTAACGGTGATTGGAGAGAACATAGGTGCGGCTCTCATTGGGCATGAAATAATCCCGCTTGGCCTCAAAGCCCGGATAGTCATAGTGGATGGTTTTCACCAGCCCTATGAAAAGAGCGTCCAGATCGATGGGGTTTCTCTTCATTTCCTCATAGAGGGCCTCTTTTTCCGCCTGCTCCCTCTGGACACGTTCGATCAGCTCCATGGGTGTGTACCTCCTGATATCTGCAAAAAGGCTCCGCTCCTATGAGAGCAGAGCCTTTTTGATTTTCTCATATCCCCGGGGGAATGTCAATCCTGTCCCCGGACTTACTCCTGATCGGTGACGATCTTGCCCGCTACGAAGCCGTTGGTGCAGGCCATGCCGATAGAGTTACCGGCGGAAGGGGTGCTGTAGCCCAGACCATAGCGTCCTCCCATGCTGTTGCCGGCGGCATAGAGGCCCTTGATGGGGTGGAAGGACACGCTCTTCCGTGTACCGCCGCCAGGACCACCGGGACCGCCGGGGCCGCCGGGGCCGCCTGCGGCAGCCTCTACCTCAACGACCTCCATGCGCATGACCTGGTAGTTCTCATCGGTAATGAGACCGGACATGGTGACCATGGAGGGGGTGGGAGCGGAGGCGCCCACAGAGCCTACCGTGGCAAAAAAGGGGGCGGTCTCAATGGGCTGGAGGGCGATCTTACCCTTGCCGAAATCGCCGTCCACGCCGGCATGGCACATCTCGTTATACCGGGCAATGCTCTCCAGAGCCACCTTCTTGGTCTCCTCATTGTAGCCGCAGAGAGTCAGCAGCTCATCCAGGGTGTTGGCCTTATACATGGTGGCCCGGCCACGCTCCATGATGGTGCCGGTAAGGATGGAGATCTGACCGTTCTCATCGGGCTCAGAGTCCATGCCCTCCTTCATATCGGCAAAGAACTGGGGACGGCCAAAGTCGGGGCCGCCGTGCTCCATGCCGGAGCCTGCCACACTGTATACCCAGTTGGCGTCCACCAGCATGACAGCCAGACCGGACTGCTGAAGGTAGACCGCCCGGTTGGCGCTCATCAGGTTGCCCTCATTGCAGAAGCGCTTGCCCTTGGCGTTGAGCCACAGGCAGCTGTTGGCGCCCCAGGGGCTGCTCACGCCGCCGCCCAGGATCATGGTGCCGCGGGGGGCGGGGTCGATATAGCCGCCGGCCCAGCAGCCCATCTTGATGGCGGAGCCGTCCCGGCCTCCCATAAAGGAGAAGAAGCTGTCCTTGTCGCCGCCGCCCCGCTCGTTCTCCTCCATGTACTCGTTGAGGAGGGCCCAGCACATGTCGGCGTTGGCGGCGTAACCGCCACCGGCCAAAATGACGCCCTTGCTGGTGTTGAACTGGATGATTTTATCACCCACTTTGGCGATAACGCCGGTGACATTGCCCTCTGCGTCCTGGACCAGGACCTGGGCAGCGGCGTTAAAGTACACCTTGGCGCCCATATCCACCGCCTTGGCAACGCAGGCGCTTTGGACATAGCGGATGGTGGAGTTGGCAGCCACGCCCTGGATGGGCTCGGCGTTATACTTTCCGGCAAAGGTGACGGTGGTGGCCCAGGTCTTGGTGCCTGCGGCCAGGGGGTAGTTGGTCAGGTTTTCGCAGTCATAGACGTCCAGCCCGGCCTTTACCTTGTCGGCATCGATCTGAGTCTGGATGAAGAGCTGGCCGTTCTCGGTGTTGTCATAGACCAGCATGATCTCCTCCAGAGCCTTCACATTGTTCTCCAGGACGGTGCCCTTGATCCCTTCCAGGGAGGCAAAACGCTCCTTGTCGGCCAGGACCTCCTTGGCAACGTCCAGCATATTGTCCACCATGGGGCCGGAATTCTGGACGAAGGATTTGATGATGGCGGGGTTACAGCGGCCGCCGGAGCGGGTGACATACTCGTTAATGATCTCGCCCAGGTCGTACTCCTTGATGCCGTGCTCCTTGGCAAGCTTGGTGTTGTAAGCGCCAATATCCTCGCCGTACCAGTCAAAGAGGTCGGAGTCCTGCTTCTCCAGGACCACCACGTCCTTGCCTCCGGCCTGCATGGCGCCCAGAACGGCCTGGGTGCCGGCGTGGCCCATGCCCACAATAACGGTCTCCACGTCCATGGTCTCGTCAGGGGTCAGGCTGGGGGCTTCGCCCAGCCAGTCGCCGGGACCGGAGTAACCCTTGACACGGGCGCCTGCGGCGGCGGGATCCACCACGGGGACCTCCACGCTCTCGCCCTTGGCCTGGGCGATACAGGCGGCGGCCGCCTTCTTTACGGCCTCGCTTGTGATGGTGGCGCCGGCAATGGCGTCAATATCGGCGCTCTGGGCGTCCAAGAGGGCCTTCTTCAGGTCCTCTCCCTTGGCCTGGCCAATGTTTTCGGTCTCGCCGGACAGGTCCAGCTGCACATCGGTGATGCTGTTGGCGTCAAAGGCCATGGTGACGGTGATCTCCGCCATACCGGTGGCGGTGGCACTGTAGGTGCCGGGGGTATAGAGACCCTTGTTTTCCGGGGCGGCGGAGGGGGTGGACTCCTTGTTCTCGCAGGCGCCCAGCACGCCCATGGCGGCGACCCCCGCGATTCCTGCGGCGGCGCCCTTGAGGAAGTCTCTGCGGCTCAGATCTTTGCTCAAGTTTATTCATCCTTTCTGACAAAAAATTGACGAATTGGATTGACAGCTTTTTCCCTGTACGATATCATAAATATAAAGGATGCGCAGTCGAAAAACAATATTTGGGTGTGTTGCAAAAATAAAGGTTTTGTAACAAAAACAAGGAGGAGCTATGGACGAGGTTCGACAGCCGGAAGTCCTGCGCCACAGGATCGTCAATGCATACCTGGAACTGCTGCGGGAGAAGGAGGATGGGAATATTTCCATCACAGAGATCACCCGGAGGGCGGGTGTTTCCCGCATGGCCTTTTACCGGAAATTTGCATCCAAGTGGGAGATCGTGGATTTCTACCTGGGCGGCATCATGCACTGGGAGGTGGCCTATGACGAGGCACGGGGAGCGGACCGGAGTATTTGGGAACTGGAGTATGGGATCCGTTTTTTTCGGGTCATGGGAGAGCACCGGGAGAATATTCTTCTGCTGGTGGACCGGGGGTACGCGACCCTTCTGCTTCGTGTCATCAACCTGACAAATGAATGTGTGGCGGGGGATATGCCCCTGAGCTCCATTGAGCGCTACAAGCTCTATTTTTTGGCTGGGGCTGGGTTTAACTCCATGCTTATCTGGCTCCGGGATGGATGCAGGGAGTCTCCGGAGAAGATGGCTCAGGCGCTGATGGATTATATGGGAGGGAAGAACGGGGTAGCGCCATGGCATGGAAAATAGGATGATACCCCCGCCTTTTTATGATGACAGGTCCCGGCAAAGACATAGAACAAAGAAAGGCGAAAAGGAAGGAAGCCGCCCGGTCTGGACCGGGCGGCTTCTTTCCTTATATTTTTCCCTCCCGGACGGCCCGCCAGGCTCCCATGCAGGTGGCGATAAAGTACCCCCCGTAGATGACCAGCAGGAATAGGGCGGTGAGCAGGCTGGAGTGGACCGAGTCCACATGCCCCATCACATGGATGACCTCATTGGCGGCCTTCATGCCCACAAAGGCGTGAATGACGCCCAGAGCCAGGGGCAGCAGAAACGCCAGAGCCACCTGCCGTACCAAGGCTCCCCGGCGCATGCTCTCGGGAGCTCCCAGCTTGGAGAGGAGCTGATACCGCTGGGCATTGTCGGCGGCCTGACTCAGTTGCTGGAGCGCCAGAATAGCGGCGGCGGTGACCAGGAACACCAGCCCCAGATAAAGCCCCATATAGAGCACTAAAATTTTGGCCCCCATTAGGTCGTAGTAGTTATCCAGCTTATAATTCATCATAATGTCCAGCCCGGCCGAAAAGTCCTCCGATTCATCCAGAGCCATACGGACCATATCGTCCACCTGAACGGCGTTCCCGGCGTAGCAAATGTTCACCATCTGCCGCCGCGGGGTCAGCAGGGGAAGCATTTCGTCGGGCACGACAGCCACCCCGTCGGCGGCGGGACCGTTGACGATGGCGTTGGGGGTGCGGATAGGCTTTTCCAGGTCCGCCAGCCCCTCCAGGCCCCGGCCCGCCATGAGCCGGTTGTAGTCGCTGAGGGCCACCGCCGCATAGTACCCGGCGGCGGGCATTCCGGTGATCTCAGGGTCGTTGTAGTAGACCGTTACGCCCTCCACACTGGCAAAGCAGGCGTCGGGGTCCACACCGATATTCCGGAACAGTTCCGCCACGTCCGCTTCCTCATAAATGCCCTCCCGCCCGTAGTTGAGCACCGTCAAGTCATAGGGGGTCTGTCCTCCCACCGTGGCGGTGATGGTGTCGTTGAGCCCCACCGAGCAGGCGGTCACCCCGATAGCCAGCAGAAGAAGGATGGAGATGACCGTATTCGCCGCGCAGTTGGTGTGTACCTTTCCGCTCCACTGGCGAAGGACAAACATATTGAGACCCTTATAATATCCGGGGTGTCCCTGGGTCAGGCGCAGCAAAAACCCGGACAGGGACCGAAAGATGAGGAAGGTCCCCAAGGTCCCCAGCCCCAGCATAACGAACCAAAGAAGGTCAATGCGGAGCAGCCCCCGGACCAGCAGAATGGCATAGGCCGTCCCCAAGGATACGCACCCCAGCAAAAACAGAGCTACCGCCAGCGCCAAGGGTCGCTGGGCGATCTCCTCATTGGTCCGCCCGGAGCGGATGAGGTCGATGAGCCGGGATTGGGAGACGCTGACACCGGTAAAGAGGGTCACCACCAGAAAAATACATCCGAAATAGAGAACGGTTTTCCCCACGGCCCCAAAGGAGAGGGAGAAGGAAAAAATATTCCCGGGGGTGGCCAAAAACATGGCGATGGTCAGCTTGTCCAGCCCCCAGGAGGCCAGCGCTCCCAGCAAGATCCCGGTTCCAAGAGCTCCGAGTCCGATGAGCAGCGTCTCAAATATCATGAGCCGGGAGACCTTTCCAGCGCTCATCCCCAGCAGAAAGTAGGTCCCCAGCTCCCGTTTCCGCCGCTTCATCAAAAATTGGTTGGCGTAGAGGATAAGCCCGGCCAGTACCACGACCACGAAGGCGGAGAATACGCCCATAAGGATAAAAATACTCTCCACCATACTGTTCTGGTTCTGGGCAAGAAACCTCATCACGCTCTGGTCTCCCAGAGAGTTGAAGGTATAAAACAGACACACTCCAAAGGTGAGGGTGAGAAAATAGACGGCGTAGTCCCGGATGCTCCGCCGCACGTTCCGAAGAGCCAGCTTACAGGACATTTTCGCTCTCACCTCCCAGTTCACTTACCACCGCCAATATCTCCCGGAAAAAGGTCTTTCTGTCTGCCCCGTTCCGGTGGAGTTCTTTATAAAGCTCTCCGTCCTGAAGGAACAGGATCCGTTTGCACCAGGAGGCGGTGAAGGCGTCATGGGTCACCAACAGGATGGTGGCTCCCTCCTCCCGGTTGAGCTTGTCCAGCTGTCCCAGCAGCATCCCGGTAGACTTGGAGTCCAGCGCTCCGGTCGGCTCGTCGGCAAAGATAAGGGCGGGCTGGGTCACCATGGCCCGGGCTGCCGCAACCCGCTGTTGTTGTCCGCCGGACATCTGGTAAGGAAACTTGTCCAGCACCTCCTCTACTCCCAGGAGCCTGGCTGCCTCCCGGGCCCGCTTTTCTACCGAGCGGGGCTCCGCCCCGCCGATGGTGAGGGCCAGGGCAATATTCTCCAGTCCCGTCAAAGTGTCCAGCAAATTGCAGTCCTGAAAGATAAATCCCAGCCGCTCCCGCCGAAATCGGCTCAGGGACTTCCCCTTTAAGCGGGTCAATTCCGCCCCCTCGACCAGGATGGATCCGGCGGAGGGGGAGTCAATGGTGGAGATGCAATTTAAAAGGGTGGTCTTCCCGCTGCCCGACGGCCCCATGACTCCCACGAACTCTCCGGGAAAGACCTTGAAGTCCAGACCGCGTAAAGCCTGCGTCCGATTTCCTTTTCCACCGTAAATTTTTTGCAGCCCTTGTACGCTCAAGATTGGTTCCATATTCTGCCTCCTCGCTTTTGGTGAGGCAAGTATATCAAATGATCTTCAAGGATTCTTTTCGAGGATATAAAGAAAAAGTAAAGCTTTTCTGACAATATTTGGTTGGCTTTGGCGGCAATCTGCCCAGACCTCCGTTTCATTTCTGGTCCACTTTTTCCTTTTTTATGGTATACTTTTCCACCCGAACGTGCTATACTATACTAACCGTGTTCCATTTCCAACGGCTTTATGCGCGTCAGCGCTTATGATAAGCGATCCAGGACAGAGGAACCCCGGCGAGGGGGGCTACTCAGCTATCCGGCGATACAGGGCGGGATAGTACAGAGTGGGCCCACTGGCCTTGTTTTGTCACGCTTCTGTCCTACATACCAACAAAAAAGTCCCTGTATTGTGCGAAGAAGAAGGAGTGTAATTAACAACAAATGGCAGAAAAATTAAAAATTATTTCACTTGGCGGTCTTAATGAGATCGGCAAAAACATGACCGTCTATGAGTATGGCAACGACATCATTGTGGTGGACGCCGGTATGGGTTTTCCCGACAACGATATGTACGGTATTGACGTGGTCATTCCCGACTTTACCTACCTTATCAAAAACCGGGACAAGATCCGGGGGATCTTCATCACCCACGGGCATGAGGACCACATCGGCTCCCTTCCGTATCTTCTGCGGGAACTGAACGTTCCTGTCTACGCCACTCGGATGTCGGCAGGACTCATCAAGCTGAAGCTGGAGGAGCACCACCTGCTGGGCAAGACCCGCCTTATTACCTGCGAGGCAGGGGAGACGGTCAAGGCCGGTCGGTTTGGGGTGGAGTTTATCCATGTGAACCATTCCATTGCCGACGCGGTGGCCTTTGCCATCCGTACTCCCATCGGGGTGTGCGTCCATACCGGCGATTTTAAAATCGACACTACCCCCGTTTCCGGCGGCATGATCGATCTTGCCCGTCTGGGCCAGCTGGGCAAGGACGGAGTCCTGGCCCTTCTGTGTGACTCCACCAATGTGGAGCGCCCCGGCTACACCAAGTCCGAGCGCAGTGTAGGCGCTTCCTTTGACGCCCTCTTTCGGGGCTGCGAGGAGCGGATCATTATTGCTACCTTTGCCTCCAATGTGGACCGAATCCAGCAGATCATCTCGGTGGCGGCCAAATACGGCCGTAAGGTAGCCATCACCGGCCGCAGCATGGAGAATGCGATCAAGGTCTCGACAGAACTGGGATACATGAGTATCCCGGCGGGGATTTTGGTTGACATAAGTCAAATTAAGGGCCTACCCAAAAATAAGGTTTGTGTGGTCACCACCGGCAGCCAGGGCGAGACTATGTCCGCCATGACCCGCATGGCGTTCAACACCCACCGGCAGATCGAGATCCAGGCCGGAGATCGGGTGATCTTCTCCGCCTCGGCCATCCCCGGAAACGAAAACGCCATCGGCAGCGTAGTCAACGAGCTTTACCGCAAGGGGGCCGAGGTGGTGGACGAGCGCCAGGGTGAGCTCCATGTGTCCGGCCATGCCTGCGCCGATGAGCTGAAGATCATCCACGCCCTCCTGAAGCCCCGGTTCTTTATCCCCGTTCACGGGGAGCAGCGGCATTTGAAGGTCCACTCCAAGCTGGCCCAGGAGATGGGAATGGATCCCCGAAATATTGTCATCTCCGACATTGGCAAGGTCATTGAAATAAGCCACAATGCCGCCCGTGTCAATGGGACCGTCCCCGCGGGCCGGGTCTTTGTGGACGGCTATGGCGTAGGCGATGTGGGAGCCGTGGTCCTTCGGGACCGGAAACATCTGGCCGAGGACGGCATGATCGTAGTGGTTTGTTCCGTCTCTGCCGATGACGGCGGGCTTCTCTCCGGGCCCGACATTATCACCCGGGGCTTTATCTATGTCAAAGAGTCCGAGGGCCTGATGGAGGAGTTGAAAACGGTGGCGCTGGAAAGCCTGGAAAAGAGTCAACGGGCCAACCGTTGGGATTGGAACGCCATCAAGGGTGACATTCGGGATGATTTGAGCGCCTATCTTTTCAAAAAGACCAAGCGCAATCCCATGATCCTCCCCGTTATTATGGAAGTGTAATAAAAAGGCGCGCCGTGGTATTTCTTTCCGCAGCGCGCTTTTTTCTATTGCTCTCCGGAAAAAAATAGAGTAAGATAGGCACATATATCACTCCTTTGGGAGGGCGTCGACATGAATGATTGGAATCGTCAAAGCCATACCGGGGACGACCCCTGGGATCTGTCGTCAAAGACGGGGGAGGGGAGGATCTCTGCTCCGGAATACAATGCGTCTCAACCCATCGCCCAGGGGCCGGAGGCCTCCGGAGGCTATGGGAGGGGAGGCCTGGGCGCCCTTTTGGGAGCCCTTGTGGGCGCGCTGCCAACCCTTGCTACAGGCTATTTTGGCTTTGTCTCAGGTTGGCTGGCCCTGCTGATCCCCTTTGCGGCCCGAAAGGGCTATCGGCTGCTCCGCGGAGCCCGGAGAGGGAGCTACGCCTTTGCCGTCATCCTGGCCTGCTCCCTGGTCGTCTCCACGGGGCTCTCCCTCTTTCTGACCTTCCCCTACGGGGTCATGGAGGAGCCGGTCTTTTTCCTCCTGCCCATCCTCTTCAGCCTTTTCGGCGCCCTGGCCTGCCGCCGGGGGCTTGAAAGTTATGTAAACCCGGAGCGGATGGAGGTCCTGGCCCAGCAGGCCCGGCAGGAGAACCGGGAGATCGGGGGGAGGGGGGAACTCTACACGGCCAAGCAGCAGTGGGTCAGGCCCTTGAAAGCAAGCGTGCTGCTGGCCATGTTTCCGGAGCTTGCCCTGGCGGTCCTGCTCCTGATCCTGGGGATCCCGGAGGATTCCATGATCCTGATCTTTGCCTCCCTGGGAGCTATAATAGCGGTTTTTGCCATCATTTTCTGCCTGATCTTTCCTGTCCTGGGCCTTCTTCAGCCCGGAGTGATGGTCTACATCCGCTCCGAGACCGGGAAGCTGTGGCGGGTGGCCCTGGCCCAGGTCAACAGCCAGGAGCCCTACCGGTTTACCCACAAGAGCGGGGCCTTTCGGGTCCTGACCTGGGAGCGGCTGGACCAGGCTGAACGGGAGCTGGCCAAGGCCAATATCCGCCGGGCCATGGCCGACATAGAGCGGGGGAGTATCCTTCCCGGCAGCTTTCTCCACATGGCCCTGACCCCTTTGGAGGGCCTGGAGGTGCGGAAGGAGAACAGGTGGCGCTGGAAGGTGCGTTTCCGGAACGGTGAGGGAAAAAGTAGAACTGCCTCCATTCCCAAGGCCTACCCCGGCCTGAGCCTGACCCCCGGCACGCCGGGTCTCAGCGGTCCCATGCCCTTCCGCTGGGGTCTGGTGCTGGGCGCCGTTGCCCTTACAATGGCCTTCGCCCTGGCGGGGGGTATGGTGGGCGTGCAGATGGAGGGTCCCGCTCAGCCTGTCCGGCACACCAGGGCGGCGGTTTCCACGCAGATCCAGATATGAAAAGCACACCCTCGGATTTAAGCCCGGGGGGCGTCTTTGTGCTCAGAGCCGCCTTTCCAGGATCCCGTAGGAGAGGGAGAAGGCCAGGGAGTAAAAAATGATGACGACAAACAGGGCCCAGAAGGCGTGAACGGAGAAGGGGAGGAGCACAAACAGGGCTCCGGCGGCAGAAAAAAAGGTCACCACTCCCGCCATCTGAAAGGCGGAGCGGACAACGGTCCGTTCCCGCTCATCGGTCTCCTTGATCCTGGCCCTCCTTTGGGCTTGGGGGTGTCTCAGCAGGTATTGGACCCGGCAGAGCAGGATGACCGCCCCGGCAGTGATGCCGCCGGCAGCGCCCAGATAAAAGCCCTGGGCATAGTCGGACAGGGAGCTGTCGGGGACCAGCAGGAAATAGCAGGCAAAACCGACAAGTCCCACACCCAGAAAGGCCAGGGCGGCCAAGCGGCGCAGCTTCAGGGATTTTTCGAAGTCATCGTCACAGAGGATCAGTTTCATCAACATTCAGGATCCCTCCTCAAATAGGAATATCTCTTCGATGGTCAGACCAAAGTATCGGGCAATTTTGTGGGCCAGCAGGAGGGAGGCGTTATACCGCCCGCTCTCCAGAGAGATGATGGTCTGCCGCGTCACCTCCAGGCTGTCGGCCAGCTCCGCCTGGGAGATGTGCCGCTGCTTTCGCAGCTGGGCGATGCGGTTGGTCACGGCGACGCCTCCTTTCTGATTACATGTAAAGCGAACTTTACATTTGAGAGGATATCACATCTATCCTGGAATGTCAAGTTCCCTTTACATATTTTGCGTAAAAATGAGGGGAACCTTTCTCTGATGAAAAAGGACCACGGCCAACTGGCCGTGGTCCTTTTTATATTGTGGATCTCTTACTTGTGGGGTACCTTCCAGATGTTCTGGGCGTACTCGGCCACCGAGCGGTCGGCGGCAAAGATACCGGAACGGGCAATGTTGATAAGGCTCATCCGGTTCCAGGCGGTGGGGTCCTGATAGACCTTGCCCGCCAACTCCTGGGCCGCCCGGTAGCTCTCAAAGTCGGCCAGCAGGAAATACTGGTCGGCGGGGCCGCCGGAGCCAAAGAGCAGGTTTTTAGCCAGCTCGGCATAACTCACATGGTCGTCAAATCCGGCGGAGAGCTGGTCAATGACCGCTTTCAGAACGGGATTCTGGATATAATACTCATGAGGGTTGTAACCCCGGCGCAGCATCTCCTGGACTTCGTCAGCCTTGAGTCCGAAGAGGAAGATGTTCTCATCCCCCAGTACCTGGTGCATTTCCACATTGGCGCCGTCCAGGGTGCCGATGGTCACCGCGCCGTTCATCATGAACTTCATATTACCTGTACCGCTGGCCTCTTTGCCGGCGGTGGAGATCTGCTCGGAAAGCTCGCTGGCGGGCATGAGCATCTCAGCCATGGACACCCGGTAGTTCTCCAGGAAAAAGACCTGGAGCTTATCCTTGCAGACGGGGTCACTGTTGATGGTGCGGGACAGAGAGTTGATGAGATGAATGATGTCCTTGGCCACTACATAGCTGGGAGCGGCCTTGGCCCCAAAGAGGTAGGTGCGGGGAGTCATATCGAAGTGGGGATCCTCATGAAGCCGCTGCCACAGGTAGATGATGTGGAGCACATTGAGAAGCTGTCGCTTATACTCATGGAGCCGCTTGACCTGGACGTCAAACAGGGCGTCGGTGTTGAGGGTGATACCGCTCTCCCGCTTGGCCCAGGCGGCAAAGCGGAGCTTGTTCTCATGCTTGATGGTTCCCAGCCGGGCCAGGACCGAGGTGTCTCCGGTGAATTTTTCCAGGCAGGACAGGGCCTGGGGCTGGAGCAAATACTTGTCCCCACCGCAGCATTCCTTGATGAGGGAGTCCAACTGGGGATTTACCTCGGAAAGCCAACGGCGGTGGTCTACGCCGTTGGTCACGTTCTGGAACTTCTTGGGGAACATCTGGTAGGCGTCATGGAACACATCGGCCTTCAGAATGTCAGAGTGGAGAGCGGACACTCCGTTGACCGCGGAGCAGGCGCATACGCAAAGGTTGGCCATACGAACCTGACCGCCCCAGAGGATGGCCATTTTCTCCACCTTGCTCATGTCCCCGTGGAAGAAGGACACAAGCTGGTCCTGGTAGCGGCCGGAGATCTCCAGGATGATCTGCCATACCCGGGGGAGAAGCTCCTGGACCAGGTCCTGGGGCCAGCGCTCCAGAGCCTCGGCCAGAACGGTGTGGTTGGTATAGCAGACGCTGCGGCTGACAATGAACCAGGCGTCGTCCCAGGAATAGCCCTCCTGGTCCAGCAGGATCCGCATCAGCTCGGGAATAATGAGAGTGGGATGGGTATCGTTGATCTGGAACACGTGTTTTTCATGGAAATTGCGCAGCGTGCCATACTCTGCTTTGTGCTTGCGGCACACGGATTGGATGGTGGCAGAGGAGAGGAAATACTGCTGCTTGAGCCGGAGGGATTTGCCCTCCCGGTGGTTGTCGGCGGGGTAGAGCTGTTTGGAGATGATCTCGGCATTGGCCTTTTTCTCCAGAGCCTTCAGATATTCTCCGCGGTTGAAGAAACTGAGGTCTACCGGCTCGGGGCTCTGGGCTTCCCAGAGACGGAGGACGTTGGCGTGCCTGGTGCCGTAGCCGGCGATCTCCATGTCCCGGGGGACCGCCAGCACACAGGTGCAGCCGGTCTGTTTGACGCCATGAGAGCCATCGGGGTACCATACGTCTTCTACGGTGCCGCCGAAGCGGACCTCCTCGGCCTCGTCCATGTGGGTGATGAGCCAGGATCCGCCCTTATCCAACCAGTTGTCGGGAAGCTCCTCCTGTTTGCCGTCGATGATCTTCTGCTTGAAGATCCCCAGTTCGTAGCAGATGGAGTAGCCGGTAAAGGGCAGCTCCAGAGTGGTAGCGGCGTCCAGATAGCAGGCGGCCAGACGGCCCAGGCCGCCGTTGCCCAGTCCCGCGTCGGGCTCCTCCTCAAACAGGTCGGCGGCGGAAAAGCCCAGAGCCTCTACGGCCTCGGTAAGGGTCTTTTCCAGACCCAGGTTGTAGGCGTTTTTCCGCAGAGACCGGCCCATGAGAAACTCCATGGACAGGTAGTGGACCTGGCGGGAGTGCTTCTCCTGGATCTTGCTGGAGGATTCAAGCTGCCGGGCAGAGATGATGTCCCGGATGACCATGGCGCAAGCCTGGAACATCTGCTGGGAGGTGGCGTCCTCCACATCACGGCCAAAATTCCGCTGCAGCTTGCCAATGATCAGGTCCATCATGTCCTTCTTGGTGTATTTTTTCAAAAATGTCACTCCATTCCAAGATATCAAATGGCAAAGGAATATATCACAAGCCTAAATATAGTATCATAATAATCTTCGCCTGTCAAACCTTTGGGAGTGGGGAAAAGAAGCTGAAAAAGGGATGCGAACAGCCAATCAGGAAATATTGCTCTCCGGATGGGCCGGGATGTTGTCCAAGCGGTCATGGACATATTGGACAAATAGCTTCACGGCCGGATTATCCAGTTTATTTTTGGGGACAAAGATCCTCTGGCAGAGGTAGTCCTCAAAATCCTCAAAGTCCACTCGACATATGGGGAATTTTTTATAAAAATCCCCGGCATGAAAGCTGACGGCGAGGCCCTTTACAATGAGATCCATGGTAAGATTCCGGTCCGCTACGGTCAAAATGTTCTGGGGAGTGATCCCCAGCCGGCCGCACCAGTCCCGCAGGATCTCCTGGGTGTTGGAGAAGGAGATGTTGAGAAGGTTTTCCCCCTTCAGTTCCCGGAAATAGATGGTTTTCCGCCCGGCAAAGGGGTGGGTCTGCCCAACGATGAGAAAGAGACGGTGGCTACGGGAGTAGATACACTCATAGCCTTCCAGTTCCCGGCTGGAGGTACAGAGGCCTATACTGTCATTGGTGGTGTGCAGGATCTGGTTACACTCATCATCGGAGTAACTGAAAAAGTGGATGTGGATCTCGGGGTGGAGGCGCATAAAGTCGGTAAAGAAGCAGGGAGGAAGGACATCACATTTTCCCATGGCCATCCGGATGGTCATGGTCATCGTATTCCGGGAGCGTAGCTCTTCCAGGCCGGTGAGGATATCCTTGTGCTGCTTTACATAGGGCCCGGACTGAGTGTAGAGATATTGACCATAGACTGTAGGGGAGAGGCCGATGGCGGTTTGCTCAAAAAGAGGAACACCCAATTCGCTTTCCAGTTGATGGACAGCTTTGTTGATCCCCTGGGGGGAGATAAAAATACTCTCCGCTGCTTTGGTAAAGCTGCGCCTTTCATAGACGGCGCGAAAATAGGATAGCTGGCGGTTATCCACAGGAACCCCCTCCTTTTCCGTGCTGCTTTAATTTTAACAAATAGAGGTTCAAAAAGCCAGAGGGAGAGGAGAAAAAGAGAGTGGGATCTCATCAACAACTATTTGCAAAGATTGAAACTCTTCGCTTATTCCGGACGGCCTGAAAAGAGTGGTATGATTCTATTACCATCATTGGGGCTGAGCAGCCCTGAAAAGAGAGGAGAGGTTATATGAAAAAACGTCTTACCGCCATGGCGCTGGCCCTTGCCATGGTTCTGGGCACGGTGGTCATGGCCGCCGGCACAG
>CATJWI010000116.1 GCA_949744075.1 uncultured Eubacteriales bacterium
ATCAAAAAAAGAGCTCTGCCCGGCAGCACATGCTGCCGGGCAGAGCTTTATAGTTGAATTCCTGTTTTGAGGTCAATCACAGCGCTTTTGCTATTCCCCGCGAAAAAAATGTCTCCGGTGTAGGTATAGCTGAGAGTGCTCCCATCCGGGCTGAGCTCCAGGGTGTCTGGAGCCCTGTCGGTGTAGTACACCGGGAACCCGGCCTCTCCGGTGCCGTCATCCCGGGTGACGGGAAGGGGCAGGCCCAGTGCCGTCCCCTCCTCCATGCCGTCCACCCCGGCTTTGAAGACCAGCTCCAGGAAGTAAGACCGCTGGCCGTTCCCACCCTGGAAATACCGGAGCACCACGGTGCAGGTGGGGGTGTCCAGCTGCTGCTCGGTGACATAGCCCGCCTCGTTGACCACCCGCTCCAAAGAGGCGGCATGGGTGTTGGCGTCCTGGGGTACCTGCGGCTCCTGGGCGGCCACCTCCCCGGTGGTGAGGTCCAGGGTGTACACAAAGTCCCCGGCGGCCCGCTCAATGCGCCCGGCGGCCTCAATGGGCTCGTCGTAGTGGTAGGTATAGGTAAAGGTCTTACCGTCCTCGCTGAGTTGGGCGGTCTGGGGCGGCTTGGCGTTGGTCCAGAGGCTGTGCCGGGGCTGGGGCAGGCCCACCGTGGCCCCTTCCCCCTTGGCGCAGGGAGCCTTGGCGATGAAGGTGAGATAGCCGCAGGAGCCGTTGGGGTTGACCCCCAGGTCGTAGAGGAACACGGTGCCGTAGTCGCTCTCAAAGCTCTGCCGGAGGCTGTACTCCCCATGGGCCTGAAGAGCGGCCACCGCCGCCGCATAGGTAGAGGAGGGCTCCCCACCCTGGAGCTTGTCGGCAGCCTCCTGCTTCACCACCTGGTAGAGGAAGTTGGAGAACTTGTCCTGGAAAAGTTGATACCGGGCCGCACCGGCGACGCTGAGCTTGGTGGGGGTCTGGATGTCCAGTAGTTCCCCGTCGGCGGAGAAGGTGAGCTGGCGGGAGGAGAAGCTGCCGGAGTAAGAGGGCACGCCGTTTTCTCCCGGCTGGGCGGTGGCGGTCTCCACGGCGGCCAGGGCGGTGGTCACTCCGTCGGCCTGGCTGTAGCTCACCAGCATGCTCTGCCGGGCCCTGGCGGCGTCCTCGGAAAGCTCCTCCTGGGCCAGCTGGTCCTGGAGGGCCTTATCCACCTGAGCGGCCAGAGCCTTTTCCGTGGCGAAGGGATCGCCGGGGAAGGCATCGGCAAAGGCCTGGGCGGAGAAGGCCCCGGCGGCCTCCAAGGTCTCGTGGAGGGCCTGGTCGGAGCCCTTTACCCCGGCAAAGAGGGCGGCCACGGTGGCCTCCACCACATGGGCCCGGCGGAAATCCTGGAGCTCGATGGAGCAGGGGAGGATCCCCGCCTCATAGGCCAGCAGGAAGGGCTGGTCGTAGGTGAAGTCCCCCTCAGCCCCGTCGTGGTAGCCCAGGGCCCGGAGGAGGAAGGTAAGGTACATCTCGCAGGAGGCGGTGGAGTCGGCGCCGAACTGGGTGTCGGAAACTCCCTTGGTGTACCCCTTGGCATAGGCCAGGGACACATAGCCGTCGGCCCACTCCGGCACGTCGGCAAAGGGGTGGCTCTTTCCGGCGGCCCTGGCCTCTCCATCCTGACCCAGGGCCCGGACGAGCATCACCAGAGCCTCCACCCGGGTGGGGGCCTTGTCCAGGTTGAAGTTGCCCTGCTCATCCCCCAGAAACAGCCCCAGGGACTTGAGCTTTCCCGCCATCTCCTCCTGAGCGGAGCCGGCGGCAGACCCCATGGGTACAAGAGAAAAACAGAGAGCAAGAGATAGGACCAGAGCCAATATCTTTTTCTTCACGGCGAACCCCTCCTAATAAAAAGAATGCTGACATTATACTATAGCCCTCCCACCTGCCCGTCAAGGTAAAAGGGGACAAAATATTTTCCAAAGCCATTTTCAGGGGCCTCCGCAATAAAAGGAAACCGGGTCCTATGCCGCACTTTTCTTTTTTCCCTTTCATAAACTTGTCCCATCCCACATAGATATATGTCACACCACACAAAAGAGGAGGTCCGCGCCATGGATCAATACCGCCAAGTCGCCGCCCTGCTCCCCCCCTGCCTCCGCAGGCGGGCGGAGGCCCTGCCTGTCCCGGCCGCCCGCCGGGTGGAGGAGATCCGCCTCCGGGCAGGGCGCAGTCCCACCGTAGTGGTGGGTGGGGAGGAGCTGCCTCTGCCGGGAGAGGGGACGGTCACCGTCCGGGACCTGGAGCTGGTCATAGAGATCGCCACCCAGGCCAGTGCCCACGCCGCCCTGGAGCAGGTGCGGCAGGGGTACTTCACCGTCCGGGGAGGCCACCGCATCGGTCTGTGCGGCAGCGTTTGGAGTCAGGAGGGGCAGGTGCGGAACCTGCGCTGCCTGTCCTCCCTGGACCTTCGGGTGGCCCATGCAGTCCCCGGCTGCGGGGCGGAGCTGCTGCCCCAATTGATGGGGAAAAGCGGCTTTGCCAGCACCCTCCTGCTGGGTCCCCCCGGCGGGGGCAAGACCACCCTTCTGCGGGACCTGACCCGGCTGCTGTCGGGCAAAGGGCTCCGGGTGGGCCTGGCCGACGAGCGGGGGGAGGTGGCCGCCCTCTGGGAGGGGGTCCCTCAGCTGGATGTGGGAGAGCACACCGATGTGCTGGAGGGCTGTCCCAAAGCCCAGGGGCTGATGATGCTCCTCCGGGGCATGAACCCCCAGATCCTGGTCTGCGACGAGGTCACCGCCCCCGCCGACTGCGCCGCCCTGGAGCAGTGCGGGGGCTGCGGGGTAAAGCTGCTGGCCACCGTGCACGCCGAAAAGGTGGACGACCTCCTGCTGAAGCCCCTCTACCGGGACCTTCTCTCCCGGCGGCTCTTCACCCGGGCGGTGGTCCTGGACCGGCAGGGAGCGGAGCGGTACCGGGTGGAGGAACTGCCTTGGCCCGGCTGATGGGGGCCCTCCTCCTGATGGGAGGAGGGCTGTACCTGGGCCTGGGCAGGGCGGCGGCCTTGGCCCGCCGGTGCGCCGCCCTGAACGCCTGGTGCGCCGCCCTGGCCCATTGGGAGGGGGAGCTGGCCTTTCGCTTGCCTGCCATGCCGGAGCTACTGCAAAGCCTGTCGGTCAAGAGTGCCTCCCCGGCAAGGGAGGTCCTGGCCGCGGTCCGGAAGGGGATGGGGGACCTGGGCGAGCAGTCCTTCTCCGCCATTTGGGCCCGGGCGGTGGACGAGCACAGCGAGGCCCTGGCCCCGGCGGACCGGGAGCTGCTGTGCCGCCTGGGGGACCTGCCGGGCCGCTGCGGCTGGGAGGACCAGCGCCGGGGAGTGGAGACCCTCCGCCAGAGCCTTCAGGCCCAAGAGGCCCGGCTGCGCTCCGACCTGGCCCGGGAGGGAAAGGTCTACGGCACCCTGGGCCTCTCGGCGGGGGCCCTTTTGACCATACTGCTATTGTAACGGGGGAAAACCGATATGGACGTGGATTTTATTTTCCGCATCGCCGCCATCGGCATTTTGGTGGCGGTCCTCAACCAAGTCCTGTCCCGGTCCGGCCGGGAGGAGCAGGCTATGATGACCACCCTGGCGGGGCTGGTGGTGGTGCTGATGATGGTGGTCCAGAAGATCAGC
This sequence comes from uncultured Eubacteriales bacterium, assembly GCA_949744075.1. GTDB lineage: Bacteria > Bacillota > Clostridia > Oscillospirales > Oscillospiraceae > Vermiculatibacterium. The sequence continues at coordinate 3,644 of CATJWI010000116.1, forward strand.
GACCTCTTCGCCCTGGTGAAGGGGCTGTTTGGGCTGTGATGGACCATGGATATTTTACAGCTCTCCGCCTTGGCGGTGACATCCGCCCTGTGCGCCCTGACCCTGCGGAAGTACGTGCCCCAGCTGGCCCTGGTCCTCACCCTGGCGGCGGGGGTCCTGCTGCTGGGACAGGCCCTGGGGGCGGTGGAGGGGGTCAAGGGCCTCTCCTCTGCCCTGCTCCGGGCCGCCGGCCTGTCCTCCCAGGTGTGGAAGCCGGTGTGGAAGACGGTGGGCATCGGCATCCTGACCAAGCTCTCCGCCGCCGTCTGCCGGGATGCAGGAGAGGGAGGCGTGGCCGCCTTTTTGGAGACGGCGGGGGCCGCCCTGGCCCTGGTGGCCGCTCTGCCTCTGGTGGAGCTGGTCTTCGACGCCTTGGGGGCCTTGTTGTGACAGTGCTGGTGCTCCTTCTCCTCTCTCCCCCGGCCCTGGGCTCGGAGCTGGACAGGGCGGTGGGGCTGGAGGAACTGAACGGGGCGGCGGAGGAGTACATAGACGGCTACCTGACGCCCCAGGAGCTGGCGGGGGACTTCTCCAGCGGGGTAAGCCTGATTTTGGGCCGGGGCTCCCGGGCTCTCCCCGGCCTTCTGCGCCAGGGGATCCGCAGCGGGATCCTCCTGCTGGCGGTGGCCATGCTCTGGTCCCTGACAGACACCCTGCGGCAGGAGCTGGGAGGGGACGGACTGGACCCGGTGCGTTTGGCGGGAGCGGCGGCCATCGCCGCCCTGGCTGCCGCTGACGTGAATGCCCTCATGGGCCTGGGGGGCCAGACCCTGGAACGGCTGGACGACTTCTCCAAGCTGTTGCTGCCGGTGGTGACGGCGGCGGGGGCGGCCGCGGGGATGCCTGCCGCCGCTGTGGCCCGGCAGGGGACGGCCCTTTTGTTCCTGAACCTGCTGCTGACCCTGAGCCGGGGACTGGTCCTGCCCCTGGTCTACGCCTACGTGGCCGCCGTCACCGCCCAGACCGCCCTGGGCAACGAGGGGCTGAAGCGTGTGGCGGGGCTATTGAAGTGGGTGGCCACCAGCCTGCTGACAGTCCTGCTCACCGTGTTCGTCTTCTTCCTCACCATCACCGGAGCGGTGGCGGGCAGTGCGGACGCAGTCACCCAGAAGGCGGCCAAGACCGCCTTGTCCGGCATGGTGCCGGTGGTGGGAGGCATCCTCTCCGACGCCGCCGAAACGGTGGTGGCCGGGGCGGGGGTGTTGAAGGGCACGGTGGGAGTAGTGGGGCTTTTGACCGTACTGTGCATCTGCCTGGCCCCCTTTCTCCGCCTGGGGGTCCATTACCTGGTCTACAAGTGCGCTGCCGCCCTGGCGGCCACGGCGGCCCCCGGCCCGGCGGCGGGGCTCATCGACGCCATCGGTTCCGCCTTCGACCTGCTGCTGGGAATGGTGGGGGGCGGGGGGCTCATCCTCTATGTGGCCCTCATCACCTCTATCCAGGCGGTGGCCCCATGAGTGCCCTCCGGGATTGGCTGCTGGGGGTGGTGGCCGCCGCCCTGGCGGTGGCCCTGGCCCAGGCCATCACCCCTGAGGGGGCGGTAAAGCGCATCGGCCGCCTGGCCGGGGGGCTGGTGCTCCTGCTGGCGGTGGTGAAGCCGGTGGGAGACTTGGCGGCGGGCCGGCTGACCCTGCCCGGCCTGGCTCTGCCCACCCTCGGAACAGAAGAGGCGGGGCAGGCGGGAGAGGAAGTGATGAAATCCCTCATAGCCCAAAAGGTAGGCGCATATATTGTGGACAAAGGCCGGGAGTTGGGCCTCTCCTGTGAGGCCACAGTGACTGTGGCGGAAGGGGCCTCAGACTGGCCGGTGCCTTGGGAGGCGGAGATCCGGGGCAGTTGGAGCGAAGAACAGCGGCAGGCTCTGAGCCGGGCGGTGGAGGAGGAGCTGGACATCCCCGCCCAGCGGCAGAGCTTCCGGGAGGAGGGGACATGAAAAAGGAATGGATGGAGCGGGCCGGAAAGGCCCTGAAAAAGTATCAATATGTAATGCTGGTACTGCTGGCGGGGGTGCTGCTCCTGCTCTGGCCCGCCGGGGAGGAGCCCCGGGCCGCGGAGAGCCAACAGGGGGAGGAAGCGCAGGACCCCTTCCAGATCGGCAGCCTGGAGGACCGGCTGGAGGCCGCCCTCTCCCAGGTAGAGGGGGCCGGAGAGGTCACCGTGGTGCTCACCCTGCGGGAGGGCCCCCAGGCCATGCCCCTCCAGGACCTGCGGGAGAGCGGGGAGGGCTCTGGCCAAAGCCGGGAGAGCTCGGCGGTCCTCCTCTCCCGGGGCAGCGGCGGCCAGGAGTTGGCGGTCCTGCAGCAGCTGGGCCCGGAGTACCGGGGGGCCTTGGTGGTGAGTCCGGGGGGAGACGACCCCCGGGTGCGCCTGGCCCTCAGCAATGCCATCTCTGCCCTCACCGGGCTGGGAGCGGATAAGATCACCATATGTAAGGGAAAGTGAGGAAAAGAAGTATGAAGCTCTGGAAACGCAACGCGGTGGTGGCCGCCATCGTCCTGTTTGTCTGTGTGGCGGTCTACCTCAATTGGTCCTATCAGCAGGAGGGCGTGGATATCGACGCCGGGAAGACCTTGGGTCAAGCGGCCCTGGTGGGGGGCAGGACGGAGGATCCCCTGCTGCCTGTCAGCCCCGTCCCGGCGGAGAGCACCGCCCCCGGCGAGACAACCTCCACCGGCTACTTTGCCGCTGCCCGTCTCAATCGCCAGCAGGCCCGGGACAGCGCCCTGAGCATCCTGCAGGAGACACTGGGCAGCGACGCCTCGGAGGAGACCATGGCCGACGCTGGGGCCGCCATTGAGACCCTGGCCGCCTCCACTGTCTCCGAAGCCCAGATCGAGAACCTGGTCATCGCCAAGGGCTATACCGACTGCATCGCCTTTATCAGCGACGGCGGAGTGTCAGTGGTGGTCTCGGCCGCTGAGGAGGGCCTTCAGGAGGCCGACGTGGCCCGGATCGCCGAGATCGTTACCGGGGAGACCGGGGTGCCCGCCAGCCAGATCAAGATCATCCCGGCCCAGAGCTGAGAAAATCCGGGCTAAAATAAAAAAAGGGGTTGGTAATTTTCCAAACCTGTGGTAGAATAAAGAAAATCGGATCAAAATGACCGCAGGAAAGGAAGCGTGAACGCTATGGCGGAAGGAAGAGAGTATATTTCCTGCCCCGACGAGCTGGGGTGCATCCATATTTCGGAGGACGTGCTGGCGGTGACAGCCGCGGCCGCCGCCCTTGAGGTGGAGGGCGTGGGAAGCCTGGCTGCCAACCTGGGCAGCGACATCGTGGAGATGCTGGCCGGCCGGAAGAACCTGGGGAAGGGAGTCCGGGTCACGGTGGAGGAGAACAGCGTGACGGTGGACATTTCCCTGTTGGTAAAGTATGGCTCCTCGGTCCAGGAATCGGCCTGCGCCGTTCAGACCGCGGTGGCCGACGCCATCGCCAACGCCAGCGGCTTCACTGTGACAGCGGTGAACGTCCACGTGGCGGGGGTCACCTTCGACCACTCCAAAAAGAGCAAATGAGCGACACAAAGGCCGGGAACCTAAAGGGTTCCCGGCCTTTTGTATGATAGGGGCTTAAACCGGAACATCTGTTTGAAAAGGGGGATGGGGCGGTATGGTGAGAGAGGCAAGACCGGAAGATCTGGATGGAATATTGGAGCTATACCTGTACCTGCATGAGGACTCGGTCCCGGAGCGCTCCGAGCATCTGGCCCATACCTGGAGACAGATCATAGAGGAGGAAGACCATCATCTGATCGTCAGCGAAGTGGCCGGAAGGATCGTATCCTCCTGCGTGTGCGTCATCATTCCCAATTTGACGCGGGATGTGCGGCCCTATGCGTTCATAGAAAATGTGGTGACGCACAGAGACTTCCGGGGCCGGGGCCTGGCATCGGAGTGCCTGGAATACGCAAGGCGGATAGCGCGGCGGCGCAACTGCTATAAGATGATGCTCCTGACGGGGAGCAGGGAAAAGGAGACGCTGGACTTCTATCAAAATGCGGGATACAGCAGCACAGATAAAACGGCTTTTGTCCAATGGCTCGATATGGATAGAAGACAGGGGGATATTCCTCCGTCTCCATAAGGCGTTTCCGCACAAGAAAAGACCTGCCGAAATTGCGGCAGGTCTTTTCTTAATATTTTCTGCCTTGGCCAGATTGGGGGTTTCCTTTTTGCATAAAACAGTGTATAATGATGGATAACCCAAAAATGGGCGGAGAGGCCCTCGGGAGGAGACATCTATGACAAGAAGCAACGCAAGAGAGCTGGCGGTCCATTTCGTTTTTGAACTGGGCTTTTCCGGGCAGAGCGCGGAGGAGCTGCTGGCGGAGGCCCTGAAGCGCCCTGTTTTTGAGCTTATCGGCCAGGAGGAGCCCCTGTATGCCGAGTTCCCCAACGCCGCCCAACGGGAGTATATCACTACCCTGGTGAAGGGGGTCTACGACCATGCCCCTGAGCTGGACGGCTACATCAGCAAGTACGCCATCGGCTGGAACTTTTCCCGGCTGCCCCGGGTAGTGGTGGCCATCCTCCGGGTGTGCATGTACGAGATCCTGTATATGCAGGACGTGCCCAACGCCGCCGCCATCAACGAGGCGGTGGAGCTCACCAAGCACTATGAGGAGCCGGAGCTGGCTTCCTTTGTCAACGGCATCCTGGGTTCCTTTGTCCGCACCGAGCCCCTGCCCGAGGCCACCGCCCCCGCCCCCGGGGCCGCCGACTTTGAGGACGGGACGGCGCAATGAGGGCCCTGGGGCTGGACACCAGCAACTATACCACCTCGGCAGCCGTCTTTGACGGGAAGGGAGGGCTCAACGCCGGAAGGCTCCTGGAGGTCCCCTCCGGCCGGCTGGGCCTGCGCCAGTCGGAGGCCCTCTTTCAGCACGTAAAGGCTCTGCCGGCCCGGATGGAGGAGCTGTACGCCGCCGGGTGGCTGGAGAAGCTGGAGGCGGTGGCCGCCTCCACCCGTCCCCGGGCGGTGGAGGGGTCCTATATGCCCTGCTTTTTGGCAGGGGAGAGCCTGGGCCGCAGTCTGGCCCAGACCCTGGGGGTGCCCTTTTTTTCGGTCTCCCACCAGCAGGGGCACTTAGCTGCCGCCGTCTGGTCGGCGGGACGGACGGACCTGCTGGACAGGCCCTTTCTGGCCTGGCACCTGTCGGGGGGGACCACGGAACTGCTCTATGTGGAGCCCGAGGGGGCCAACGTCAGGGCGGAGCGGATCGGCGGCACCACCGACATCTCGGCGGGGCAGCTCATCGACCGCACCGGGATGCTGCTGGGCCTGGATTTCCCCGCGGGCAAAGCCCTGGACGCCCTGGCCGGGCAGTCCGATTCCGAGGAGCACTTTCGGGTAAAGGTAAGAGAACTGGAATTTTCCCTCTCAGGGATGGAAAACCAAGTCAAGGGCATGGCGGAGAAGGGAGAGCGGGCCGAGAACATTGCCCGCTACGCCCTGAATACGGTGGCGGACGCCGTCTGCCGTGCTACCAGGGAGGCGCAAGAAAAATACCCTGGCCTGCCGGTGCTCTGCTCCGGCGGGGTGGCCTCTAACAGCCGCCTGCGGCAGGTGCTGGCGGAGGCCTGCGGGGCGCTCTTCGCTCAGCCCCGATATTCCACCGACAACGCCATGGGAGTGGCGATCATGGCCCATCGGCTGATGGGCCAAAGAAAAGGAGAGAGATCCCATGAATGAATTCGTGCTGAATTGGCTCATCGCCCTGGCCGCCATCCTGCTGATCCTGCTGGCCCTGTACCTGGTCATCAAACTGGCGGTGCGCAGCGCCATGAAGGAGGCCCTCCGGGAACTGGCCAAGGAGCTGGCCCAAAAGCTGTGGCAGGAGGACGCCAATAGGCCCCAGTGAAGTAAAACGCCTGAGAGAGGGGAGGCCGAACCATGAAATATCCCATCTGCTCGGTCTCCCAGCTCAATGAGCATGTGCGAGACCTGCTGAACGCGGACCCGGCCCTCAGCGGCCTGTTTGTCCAGGGGGAGCTGTCCAACTATAAGATGTACCCCTCGGGTCACCACTACTTTTCCCTGAAGGATGAGGGCGGCACCCTCCGGTGCGTCATGTTCCGCCGGGAGGCTGCCACCCTCCGCTTCCGTCCCCAGAACGGCATGAAGGTGCTGGCCTTTGGCCGGGTCACCGTCTATCCCCGGGACGGCCAGTACCAGCTGTATGTGTCCACCATGACCCCCGACGGGGTGGGGGACCTCCACGCCGCCTTCGAGCAGCTGAAGGCCAAGTTGGCGGCGGAGGGCCTCTTTGATCAGGAGCACAAAAAGCCCATCCCAAGGTTTCCCCACCGCATTGCCCTGGTCACCTCCCCCGCGGGGGCGGCGGTGCGGGATATGCTGCGGATCTTAGGGGCCCGCTGGCCTATGGCGGAGGTCTATGTGGTGCCTTGCCGGGTCCAGGGGGCGGAGGCCCCCGCCGAGATCGCCGGGGCCATCGCCTGGGTCAACGCCCAGAACCTGGCCGACCTCATCATCACCGGCCGGGGGGGAGGGTCCATGGAGGACCTGTGGTGCTTTAACGACGAGGGGGTAGCCCGGGCCATCTACGCCTCCCGTATCCCGGTCATCTCCGCCGTGGGCCACGAGCCCGACGTGACCATCGCCGACTACGCCTCCGACCTGCGGGCGGCCACCCCTTCCAACGGGGCGGAGCTGGCGGTGCCGGATCAAAACGAGCAGTATGCCCTGCTGTCCCACCTGGGCCGCCGGATGGCCAAGGCGGTGGAGCGGCAGTTAGGGGAGAGTCGGGCCATCCTGGACCGGGCCGCCGGGAGCCGGATGCTCCGGGACCCCATGAGTTGGGTGGAGGACCGCCGCCTCCTGCTGGACCGCCAGCAGGAGCGCCTGGCCCACGCCCTGTCCCTGAAGCTGTCGGAGAGCCGCCGGCAGACCGCCCGCCTGGCCGCCGGCCTGGACGCACTGAGTCCCTTAAAGGTGCTCTCCCGAGGTTACGCCATCGCCCGGGGGCCCAGGGGAGTGGTGAAGTCGGTGAAGGACGTGGCGGCAGGGGACCCGGTGGAGCTGCGGGTATCTGACGGCGTCATCCATTGTGAGGCAAAGAGGAAAAAGGAAACGATAGAGCCCGTGGTCGCCGAAGGCGGCGGCTGAAAAGAGTCCGGCAAGGCCGGACACCGAACTTTTTCCTTTTCGAAAGGAGCGTGAGCGTATGGCAACGAAAAAGCTGACATTTGAGGGATCCATTTCCCGTCTGGAACAGATCGTGGCCCAGCTGGAGCGGGGAGACACCCCCCTGGAGGAAGCCATGGCCCTCTTTGAGGAGGGGACCGCCCTGATGAAGCAGTGCACCCAGGTGCTGGACCAGGCGGAGCAAAAGGTGGCCAAGCTGCTGCCCGGCGTCAATGGCGCCCCGGTGGAGGAGCCTATGGAGGAGATGGAACTGTGAATTTCCAAGAACAGCTGAAGGCGGATAAAGACCTGGTGGAAGAGGCCCTGAAAAACGCCTTTCGAGGCCGCACTCCCCATGCGGATATCTATGACGCCATGAACTACAGCCTCCTGGCCGGGGGCAAACGGGTGCGGCCCATCCTGACCCTGGAGACCTGCCGCCTGTGCGGCGGAGACCCCATCCAGGCCCTGCCCTTTGCCTGCGCTGCGGAGATGATCCACACCTATTCCCTCATCCATGACGACCTGCCCTGCATGGACGACGACGAGTTGCGCCGGGGCCGCCCCACCAACCACATGGTCTACGGAGAGGCCACCGCCGTACTGGCCGGGGACGGCCTGCTCACCGCCGCCTTCGAGTTGGCCCTGGAGGGCAGCCGGGACCTGGACCCCAAGTGGGCCCTGGCGGCTCTGGATTGCCTGGCCCACGCCTCGGGGGCTGCCGGTATGGTGGGGGGCCAGGCCCTGGACATGGCGGGGGAGGGCCACGCCCTGACCCTGCCCGACGTGGAGGAGCTCCAGCGGCTGAAGACGGGGGCCCTCATCGCCGCCGCCGCCGAGATGGGCTGTATCGTGGCTGGGGGCGGGGAGGAGCAGCGCCAGGCGGTGCGCCTCTATGCCGAAAAGCTGGGCCTCGCCTTCCAGATCCGGGACGACGTGCTGGACGTGACGGGGGACTCTGCCGAGTTGGGCAAGCCCACTGGCTCCGACGCCAAGGGGGAGAAGACCACCTTCGTGACCCTCAAGGGCCTGGAGGAGTGCGCCCGGTTGGTGGAAAAGCTCACCGCCGAGGCGGCAGAAGCGCTGAGCGGCTTTGACCAGGCAGACTTTCTCATTCAATTGGCCTACCAGCTGGTGGGCCGGACCAGTTAAGAAGGAGGCGCCCATGGACCCCAATACGGTGCACTTTTTTACCGGGAACCTGATCTTGAACTTCTCGATATTAGCCTGGGCCGCGGCCCAGATATTGAAGCTCTTCGTGGTGCTTATCACCGAGCGGCGGTGGGACTGGAAGCACATCCTCTCCAGCGGCGGTATGCCCTCCTCCCACTCCTCCACCGTCTGCGCCTGCGCCTCGACAGTGGCCTATCTCTATGGGTTTTCCTCCCCGCTCTTCGCCATCGCGGCCCTGCTGGCCATCGTGGTGATGTATGACGCCTTCAACGTCCGCCAGGAGACAGGCAAGCAGGCCCGGATCCTGAACTACATGATGGAGCACTGGACCGATATGAAGCCCGAGGAGCTCTTCGACCGGACCCTGAAGGAGCTTGTGGGCCATACCCCCCTCCAGGTCTTCATGGGCGCCCTGCTGGGCATCGCCATTGGCTGGGGTGGGACATATCTGCTGATAGGATAAAAGAGAAAAGCGTTTTTAGATGTGCCGCCGGAGGCGGCGTGATATCCTTTGCTCTTTCTCGCCGTTTGACATTGAAAAGAGGTGTCCTTCCGGTGCTAACGCTCCCCCAAAACCTTCATCTCCTCACCGACGCCGAAGCCGAGGCCCTGTGCGCTCAGCTTCGGCAGCGTTTGGTGGAGGTGGTCTCCCGGACCGGAGGCCACCTGGCCTCCAACCTGGGAGCGGTGGAGCTGACGGTGGCCCTCCACCGGGTCTTTGCCCCAGAGCGGGACCGGATCGTCTTCGACGTGGGCCACCAGTGCTATTGCCACAAGATCCTCACCGGCCGGGACGGGCTGATGGACACCCTGCGGTCCTTCGGCGGCCTCAGCGGTTTTCCCAAGCCCGGCGAGAGCGTCTGCGACTCCTTTGTGGTGGGCCATGCCTCCACGGCGGTGTCGGCGGCAGTGGGGATGGCCCGAGCCCGGACCCTCCAAGGCAAGGACTACCATGTGGTGGCCCTCCTGGGGGATGGCGCCCTCTCCGGCGGCCTGGCCTACGAGGGCCTTTCCGACGCCGGGGACAGCGGGGAACCCCTGCTGGTGATCCTCAACGACAACGGGATGTCCATCACCCACAGCGTGGGCGGGGTGGCCGAGCACTTGGCCCGCCAGCGGCTGAAGCCCCAGTACCTCAGCTTCAAAAAGGCCTACCGCCGGGCTATGCAGCTCTTCCCTCTGGGTAAACGGATCTACCGAGTGACCCATAAGGTGAAGACGGCGGTAAAGGAGACCCTGCTGCCCTGCTCCCTGTTTGAAGATATGGGCTTTACCTACCTGGGCCCGGTGGATGGCCATGATGTGAAGGGCCTGACCCGCCTGCTCCGGTATGCCAGGGATCTGCCTGGCCCCGTCCTGCTCCACGTCCGGACGGTGAAGGGAAAGGGCTACCTACCCGCCGAAACAGAGCCGGACCGCTTCCACGGCATCGGGCCCTTTGACCCGGAGACCGGGAAGGGAGTGACGGCCTCGGGCAGGAATTTCTCCGGAGCCTTTGGAGAGGCTCTGTGTACCTTGGCGGAGGGAGATAAGCGGGTCTGCGCCGTCACTGCCGCCATGCAGCCGGGCACCGGGCTCAACGGCTTTGCCCGGCGGTTCCCGGAGCGGTTTTTTGACGTGGGCATCGCCGAGGGCCACGCCGTCACCATGTGCGCCGGTATGGCCAAGCAGGGGGCGATCCCCGTTTTCGCGGTCTACTCCTCCTTCCTCCAGCGCTCCTACGATATGCTCCTCCACGACGTGGCCATTCAGAACCTCCACGTGGTCTTCTGCGTGGACCGGGCCGGGCTGGTGGGAGAGGACGGAGAGACCCACCACGGGGTCTTTGACGTGGGCTTTTTGACCACCGTCCCCGGCGTGACCCTTCTCTGCCCGGCCAACTATGCCGAGCTGTCCCAGATGCTGGAATATGCCGTGTGGACGGTGAAGGGTCCGGTGGCCCTCCGCTACCCCAGGGGCGGAGAGGGGGATTACCAGGCCCCGTGGGACAGGCAGCCGGCCACCCTTCTCCGGGAGGGCTCGGACGTGACCCTCCTAAGCTACGGGACCCAGATCAATGCTCTTTTATCGGCGGCAGACCAACTGGCGGGAGAACATATCTCGGCTGAAGTTGTAAAGCTAAATAACATTACAGAATTCCCTGAGATCCTGTTCACTTCTATCCACAAAACGGGCCATATCCTTGTGGCGGAAGAAGTGGTGGAGCAAAACTGCCTGGGGATGCGTCTGGCGGCAGAACTGGCACAGAGGAGAATTGCAGCAAGGAGTATCGCTTTACAGAACTTGGGTAGCACATTCCCGCCCCAGGGGCCGGTGGAGCAGCTGAGGCAGCTCTACGGCCTGGACGGAGCGGGGATCGCCCAAAAGGTAAAGGAGGTCTTGGACCGTGAGCAAGCAGCGGCTGGATGTCCTGCTCTTTGAGCGGGGGCTGGCGGAGAGCCGCCAGAAGGCCCAGGCCCTCATCATGGCGGGGCAGGTCTATGTAAAGGGGCAGAAGGTGGACAAGGCGGGCGCCCCCACCGACCCGGCAGCCCCCATCGAGGTCCGGGGGGAGGGCCTGAAATACGTGAGCCGGGGGGGCTATAAGCTGGAAAAGGCCATGAATACCTGGCCCATCGCCCTGGGGGACAAAGTCTGCGCCGATATCGGTGCCTCCACCGGGGGCTTTACCGATTGTATGCTTCAAAACGGGGCTGCCCGGGTCTATTCGGTGGATGTGGGCTATGGCCAGTTTGCCTGGAAGCTCCGCAGCGATCCCCGGGTGGTCTGCCTGGAGCGGACCAACGCCCGGTACCTCACCCGGGAGCAAGTCCCCGACCCCTTGGATTTCTTCAGCGTGGACGTGTCCTTTATCTCTCTGAACCTGATCCTCCCCCCCCTCCGGCCTCTCATGGCCCTTGGAGGGCAGGGAGTCTGCCTCATCAAGCCCCAGTTTGAGGCGGGGAAGGATAAGGTGGGAAAAAAGGGCGTGGTCCGGGATAAGAGGGTCCATTTGGAGGTGCTGGAGCACTTTCTCCTCCATGCCCAGAACGCGGGCTTTACGGTCCGGGGTCTCACATGGTCCCCCATCCGGGGGCCCGAGGGCAACATCGAATATCTGGGCTGGCTCTCCACGGAAGCGGGGGAGCTCTGGCAGGGGGACTTGCCCGGCCTTGTGGAGGACTCCCATGCCTGCCTGTCGGAGCATGACCCCAGAGGGGAGGAAGACCATTGAAGATCGTGTTGAGCCCCAACCCCTACCGGGATAAGGGGCTGAAGGCCGCCCAGGCCGCCGATAAAATCCTGCGCCAGGCGGGAGCGGAGACCTGCATGTGCTTCCCCTTTGAGCTGGAGCGGGGCAATGCGGAGGTCCCCGGCCACCTGACCTTCCTGCCGGAGGAGGAGGCCTTCCGGGGCGCCGACCTGCTGGTCTGCTTCGGGGGGGACGGCACCATCCTCCACGCCGCCAAGGACGCTCAGCGCCACGACATCCCCGTCTTAGGGGTAAACCTGGGCAGCGTGGGCTTTATGGCTGAGTTGGAGGTCTCCGAGCTGAGCCAGCTCTCCCGGCTGACCCAGGGGAAATACAAGCTGGAGGAGCGGATGCTGCTGGACGTTTCCGTCCGGCGGGAGGGCCGGATCATCTACCGGGACCTGGCCCTCAACGACGCGGTGATCACCAAGGGAGCGGTGGCTCGGATCATCGACCTGGACGTAAAGGCCGACGGGGTGCTGGTGGGCCACTTCCCCGGGGACGGAGTGGTGATCTCCACCCCCACCGGCTCCACCGCCTATGCCATGTCGGCGGGGGGACCCATCGTGGAGCCCACGGCGGACGGCATTTTAGTGACCCCCATCTGTCCCCACGCCCTCCACGCCCGGTCCTTCGTGTTGGACCGGCACCGGGCGGTGGCGGTGAAGCTGGGGCGGCTGTCCCGGAAGACCGCCTACCTGTCGGTAGACGGGGGCCGGGCCTTCCGTCTGGGTGGCAGCGACCAGGTGGAGCTGTGCCGCTCCAAGTCCAAGGCCCGGCTGGCCAAGCTGACTAACCGGAGCTTCTATACAGTCGTCAATCAAAAATTGGGGAGGGTATGACCCATGAAAAGCAAACGCCAGCAGGAGATCTTAGACATCATTACCAGCCACGAGGTGGAGACCCAGGAGCAGCTGCTGGAGCTGCTGAAGGCCCGGGGCATCCAGACCACCCAGGCCACCATCTCCCGGGACATCAAGCAGCTCCACCTGGTCAAGGAGCTGGCCGCCGGGGGGATCTACAAGTATGCCATCTCCCAACGGAAGGCGGCGGTGAATTTTGCCGGCCGCCTGCGGACCATTTTCCGGGAGTCGGTGGTCTCCTATGATGCGGCCCAGAACATCGTGGTGGTCAAGACCCTCTCCGGCCTGGCCAACGGCGCGGCCGAGGCTCTGGACAACATGGACATCCCCGAGCTGGTGGGCTCCCTGGCGGGGGACAACACCATCATCCTCATCATGCGCACCAACGAGGCGGCGGTGGAGTTCTGCCAGGAGATCAGGGAAATGCTGAGCTGAGGGAAAAGGGGTTAAACGACTGCCGCCGCCTCAGGCGGCAGCTTCAAATCCTCCGGCTCTGCCGGACACAATGGCCTTATTATCACATCCTGTTCAACAGAGGTGATCTGTATGCTGTCGCTCCTCCACATCGAAAACATCGCTGTCATCCGGTCGGCGGATATCCTCTTCGGCCCGGGCTTCAACGCCCTGACTGGTGAGACAGGCGCGGGCAAGTCCATCGTGGTGGACGCCATGAGCGCCGTCACCGGAGAGCGGACCAGCCGGGAGTTGATCCGCACCGGGGCCAAGTCTGCCCTGGTCACCGGGACCTTTACGGGAGGGAAAGCCCTGCCCTGGCTGGAGGAGAACGGCCTGTCCCCCGACGAGAACGGGGAGTTGCTCCTCCAGCGGGAGATATTGCCCGACGGCAAGAACCTCTGCCGGGTCAACGGCCGCCCGGTGACGGTGGCCCAGCTGAAGGCCCTGGGCCGGCAGCTATTGAATATCCACGGCCAGCACGACGGCCAGCAGCTGCTGGATGAGGGCTGCCACCTGGAATATCTGGACCGCTTCGGCGGCACAGAGCAGGCCCTGGGGGCCTATCGAACCGCCTGGGAGGCCCTCACCGCCCTGGACCGGAAGATGGCCTCCCTCCAGATGGACGAGGCCGAGAAGGCCCGGCGGGTGGATACCCTGACCTTCCAGCTCAGCGAGCTGGAGCGGGCGGAGCTGTCCCCGGGGGAAGAGGAGGAGCTGGAGGAGCGCCGGGAGATATTGCGCAACGCTGCCGACCTGAGCCAGGCCGCCCAGGGAGCTCACTTCGCCCTCTCAGGAGACGAGGACAGCCCCGGGGCTGTGGCCCTGCTCATGGAGGCGGAGCAGGCCCTGGAGCGCATCGCCGGGGTCAGCGCCGACCTGGATAAGCTCCGGGAGCGGCTCACCGACTGCCGCTGCCAGGTCCAGGACGTGGCGGATACCGCCCGGGACCAGTCGGGCAGCTTTGACTTTGAGCCCGGAGAGCTGGACCAGATCGAGGCCCGGCTGGACCAGCTCTACCGCCTGAAAAAGAAATACGGCTCCACCGTGGAGGAGATGCTGGACTACCAGGGCCGCTGCCAGCGGGAGCTGGACGAGATCCAGTTTGCCGACGACGCCCTCCTCCGCCTGGAGCAGGACCGGGCCAAGGCGCTGCAGGAGGCCCAAAAGCTGGCCCAGATCCTCTCCCAGGAGCGGAGGACGGCGGGCAAGGCTCTGGAGGAGCGCATTCAGACGGAGCTTGCCCAGCTGGACATGCCCAAGGTCCGCTTCCGGGTGGACTTTGCCCCAGTGGAGGGGGAGACCGGTCTCAACGCAGAGGGCATGGACACAGTGCGCTTCCTCATGTCCGCCAACGTAGGCGAGGATCTGAAGCCCATCCAAAAGATCGCCTCGGGGGGCGAACTGGCCCGGATCATGCTGGCCCTGAAGAACGTGCTGGCGGAGAACGACGACGTGGGCACCCTGGTCTTCGACGAGGTGGACACCGGCGTCTCCGGCCGGGCGGCCCAAAAAGTGGCGGAGAAGCTGGCCCAGGTGGCCCGGCATAAGCAGGTCCTCTGTGTCACGCACCTGCCCCAGCTGGCGGCCATGGCCGACGTCCACTTCTCGGTGGAGAAGGGAGAGAAGGAGGGCCGCACCTACACGGCGGTGGAGTCCCTGGACCGGGAGCGGCGGCAGGCCGAGCTTGCCCGCCTCACCTCGGGGGACAAGATCACCGCCGCCGCCCTGGATAGCGCGGGAGAGCTGCTGGACGGAGCGGAGGGATACAAGAAAACACTGTAAAGCGCATACACTGACAGGAAGGAGGGAACGCCATGGAAAACTGGGATGCTTTGGAAAAGAACCTGCGAAAAAAGTTGCCCCGCATGGAGCTGCGGCGAAACGAGCCCATGAGCAGGCACACCTCCTTCCGGGTAGGGGGCCCCGCCGCCCTGATGGCCTTTCCCAAGACCCAGGAGGAGGCTATGGACGCCATCCATACCGCGAACCAACTTGGGGTCAGGCCCTTTTTCCTGGGCAACGGCTCTAATCTACTGGTCTCTGACAAGGGGTATGACGGTTACGTCATCAAGACTGGAGGACTGGAACGGCTGGAATGGAAGGAGCTTCCCTACAGCGGCCGCAAATTGGTGGCCGGAAGCGGAGTACTACTCTCCCGTCTGGCCAACTTCGCGGCGGAGGAGGGTTTTACCGGCCTGGAGTGGGCCGCCGGGATCCCGGGCACAGTGGGAGGCGCGACAGTGATGAACGCCGGGGCCTATGGCGGGGAGATGGCCCAGGTGTTGGATAAGGTCAGCTATATGGTGGAAAGCGGCGACATTTTGATGCTGGATGCCAAGGCCTGTGAGTTCTCATACCGCCACAGCATATTTACCCGTATCCCAGGGCGGATGGTGCTGAACGTTTCCCTGCTTTCCTTGGAGCGGGAGGACCCGGCGAAGATCCGCGCCAAAATGGCCGATCTCTCCGCCCAGCGCAAGGCCAAGCAGCCCCTGGAATACCCCTCGGCGGGCTCCACCTTCAAGCGCCCGCCCCCAATGGACGGTCAGCCCGTCTACGCCGCCGCCCTCGTCGACCAATGCGGTTGCAAGGGCCTGACGGTGGGAGGAGCCCAGGTGTCGGAAAAACACGCTGGCTTCATCGTCAACAAGGGCGGAGCCACCTGTGCGGATATTTTAACTTTGATCGAAGAAGTGAGAAAACGGGTCCTGGACCAGACAGGGATCGCCCTGGAAATGGAAGTCAAGACCTTGGGAGTGTGAGAAGAAATGGAATTTATCGTCATTTCCGGCATGTCGGGGGCGGGAAAGAGCCGGGCGGCCTCCTTCCTGGAGGACATCGGCTACTTCGTGGTGGACAACATGCCCGCCCCCCTGATCCCCAAGTTCGCCGAGCTGTGTATGGCAAGCCCGGCCAAGTATGACCAGGTGGCCATTGTCTCCGACATCCGGGGCAACCAGACCTTCAGTAGCTTTTTTGCCGCCCTGGACGACCTGGAGGAGATGGGCTGCGCCTACAAGATGCTCTTCGTGGAGGCTCGGCCCGAGACCATCATCAAGCGCTACAAGGAGACCAGAAGGCTCCACCCCCTGGCCAGGGACAACGGCTCTCTGGATGAGGCGGTCCACCGGGAGAAGACCATCCTGGAGCCGGTGCGGGCCCGGGCGGAGTATATCGTGGACACCACCGCCCTCTCCACCGCCAAGCTCCGGGGCGAAATTTTGCGCCTCTTCGGCCATGGCGGCCCCCAGCAGGCCATGAGCGTCAACGTCATCTCCTTCGGCTTCAAGTACGGTATTCCCATTGAGGCCGACCTGGTCTTCGACGTGCGGTTCCTGCCCAACCCCTTTTATATCGCCGAGCTGCGGCACCAGACGGGGCTGGACAAGGGGGTCTACGACTTCGTTTTCGGTTACCAGCAGACCAAGGACTTCATGAACTACCTGGAGCAGCTCATTGCTTTCCTGCTGCCCCAGTTCGTGGAGGAGGGCAAGGCGGCCCTGGTCATCGCCGTAGGCTGTACCGGAGGCCAGCACCGCTCGGTGGCGGTGACCCGGGCCCTGGCCGACTTTATCCGCCAGAAGGGCTATGATGCCACCGAGAACCACCGCGACATGACGAGGGCCCAGTGATGGAGCAGAGGTCGAATTACCGCTGGGAGCATGGCCCCCGGATCGTGGCTATCGGCGGGGGCCACGGCCTGTCCACCCTTCTCCGGGGGCTGAAATACCATACCAAAAACCTCACCGCCATCGTCACTGTGGCCGACGACGGGGGCGGATCGGGGATGCTGCGCTCGGATCTGGGGATGCCGCCCCCCGGGGACATCCGCCACTGTATGGAGGCCCTGGCCAACGCCGAGCCGGTGATGCAGGAGTTGCTGTCCTACCGTTTTCCCGTGGGCTCAGGCCGGCTGACGGGCCAGGTCTTCGGTAACCTGCTACTGGCCGCCCTCAACGGTATCTCCGGGACCTTCGAGGAGGCGGTGGCCCAAATGAGCCAGGTCCTGGCCATCTCGGGCCGGGTGTTGCCCGTGACCAGCGCCGACGTGAAGTTGGAGGCCACCTTTGAAAACGGCACCGCCGTGGTGGGGGAGGCCAAGATCGCCGACTTCAAAAAGGCCCAGGACTGCCGCATCCGTAAGGTGCGCCTGCTGCCCGGGAAGCCCGCCGCCACCGCGGAGGCCCTGGAGGCGATCCGGGAGGCCAACCTGATCCTACTGGGCCCCGGCAGCCTCTACACCAGCGTCATCCCCAACCTGTTGGTGGATGGGGTGGTGGAGGCCATCTGCCAAAGTGACGCCACCAAGGTCTATATCTCCAATATCATGACCCAGGACGGGGAGACCGAGGGCATGACCCTCTCCGACCATGTCTCCGCCCTTCTGGAGCACGCCGCCCCCGGTCTCATCGACCTGTGCCTTGCCAACTCCGCCCCGGTGGACCCGGAGCTCATCGTCCGCTATAAGGCGGAGGACGCCGAACCCATCCTGGTGGACCGGAAGCGCATTGAGGCCCTGGGAGTGGAGGTGGTGGAGCGCCCCATGATCTCCACCGCCGCCCGCTACGCCCGCCATTCCCCGGAGCGGCTGGGAGAAGTGGGAATGGAGCTCTACGAGGAGCGGGCCCAGACCAAGATATTTTAACGCGCCACCAGTGACAGGCCATGCCCCCCTGTAGGAGCGGACAGGCCCAACAGTTAAGCAGGGGAAGGGCGAAGTGGAGACCCTTTGCGGCCTCCCCCGCTTTTTCCTATTTCCTTTTTACTTATCCATCCAAAGGTGGTGACCCCAGTGTCCTTTTCCGCTGATACCAAGCGGGAGCTCTGCCGCGCTCCCCTGAGCCGCAAATGCTGCGCCCAGGCGGAGTGCTACGGCATCCTGCTCTACGCCAACCGCTTCGACCACGGGGAGGCCCGGATCGTCACCGAGTCGGTGGATTTTGCCGCCCGGCTGCCCGTCCTGTTCAAAAAGGCCTTTCACGTCACCTTTGACCGCCTGCCCGGGGGGGAGTCGGGCAAGCGGGTCTTTTCCATCACGGACCGGGACAAGCTTTCCGTCCTGTCCGCCGCCTTTGGCTATGATCCCGGCTCCTCCTTGGCCCACCACACCACCTTCGCTGTCCTGGAGGAGGGCCACTGCCGCACCGCCTTTTTCCGCGGGGCCTTTTTGGCCGGGGGGTCGGTCACCGATCCCAACAAGGGCTACCACCTGGAGCTGGCCACCACCCATGCCTCGGTGAACCGGGAGCTGCAGACCCTTTTGTGGGAGGCGGGCTTTGCCCCTAAGTCGGTGACTCGGGGGGGAGAGTACATGGCCTACTTTAAGCAGAGCGAGGCCATCGCCGATTTCCTCACCAACCTGGGGGCTCCCCTGGCGGCAATGGAGCTGATGAACGCCAAGGCGGAAAAGGACCTGCGGGGGGGCGTGAACCGCCGGGTGAACTGCGACGCGGCCAACCTGGGCAAGGCGGTGGACGCCGCCCAGGCCCAGTTGGAATCCATCCGCCGCCTGCTGGAGCGGACCAGCTTAGAGGATCTGTCCCCCAAGCTCTCGGAGGCGGCCCGCCTTCGGCTGGAGAACCCGGATCTGACCCTCTCTGAGCTGGCGGCCCTCTGCCAGCCCCCCATCACCAAATCCTCGCTGAACCACCGGCTGAAAAAGCTCTCGGAGCTGGCGGAGCAATGAATCAGGGCGGACCTGCCTATAGACAAATAAGCCCCAGGAGGAAATGTACATGGAGAAAAACAGAAGGACGCTGGCCGTTGTGGCCCTGGTGCTGATGGCCATCCTCACCGCCAGCATGCTCTATTCCCGGCAGATGAAGAAGGACACCCTCTCTCCCCTCATGGCCGAGCAGGTGATCCGGGCGGTGAGCCAGGGGGACGAGGCGGGGGCCTACGCCCTCATGTTCCCCAACACCTTGGGCCCGGAGGGCTTTCAGGTGGGCTTTGAGGAGATGTGCCGCATCTGGGAGGAGCAGGGGGGCGGAGAGAACTTCACCATAGAGATGACCGGCTGGCAGAGTGGCACCCAGGGGGGGATGAAGCGTTACAGCTCCACCTACCGGGTGACAAGCGGGGAAGCAGAGTTTTCCTTCCAGCTGGTCCGGGGCGAGCAGGGGGAGCAGTCGGGGATGCTGACGGCAAACTTTGAAACGAAAAATTAAAGCGGTCCCAAAGCCCAATATATCTTCTATCTCCACTCTCCTATCTCAAAAGAAAAGGGGGACGACAATATGTCCTTCGTCCATTTGCACAACCACACAGAATATTCCCTCCTGGACGGAGCCTGCCGCATCCCCAAGCTGGTGCAGCGGGTGAAGGAGCTGGGCCAGACCGCCGTGGCCATTACCGACCACGGTACCATGTACGGGGTCATCGACTTCTATCGGGCCTGCAAGGCGGAGGGTATCAAGCCGGTCATCGGCTGTGAGGTCTACGTGGCCCCCCGGACCCGGTTCGACCGGGTCCACGAGTTGGACAGCAAGGCCCGGCACCTCATCCTGCTGTGCAAGAACGAGGAGGGCTACCGCAATCTTTCCCACATGGTGAGCCAGTCCTATACCGAGGGCTTCTACATCAAGCCCCGGATCGACCTGGACCTTCTGCACCAGAGGGCGGAGGGGCTCATCGCCCTGTCGGCATGCCTGGCGGGGGAGCTGCCCCGGCGGCTGCGCAGCGGGGACTACGAGGGGGCTAAGGCCCACGCCATTGAGATGGACCAGCTCTTTGGCCGGGGAAGCTATTACCTGGAGCTCCAGGACCACGGCCTGGAGGCCGACCCCGAGGTCATTGCCGGCCTGGTCCGCATCCACGAGGAAACGGGTATCCCCCTGGTGTGCACCAACGACGCCCACTACCTCACCAAGGACGACGCCCGGATGCAGGATATTCTCATGTGCATCCAAACAGGGAAGACCGAGGACGACCCCAACCGGATGCGCTTCGAGACCCCGGAGATGTATATCAAGAGCGAGGAGGAGATGGCTGCCCTCTTCGGCAAGTACCCGGAGGCCCTGGAGAACACCCAGAAGATCGCGGACATGTGCAATGTGGAGTTCGAGTTCGGCAAGTACCACCTGCCGGAATTTCACCTGCCCGAGGGGGAGACCGACCCGGACGCCTACTTTGAAAGGCTTTGCCGGGAGGGCTTCGAGCGGCGGTATCCCGACCACCCGGAGGGCTATCTGGAGCAGATGGAATATGAGATGGGGGTCATTCGGAGCATGGGCTTCGTGGACTACTTCCTTATCGTCTCCGACTTTATTGGCTACGCCAAGAGCCACGATATCCCCGTGGGCCCCGGCCGGGGCTCGGCCGCCGGGAGCATGGTGGCCTACTGCATGGCCATCACCGAGGTGGACCCCATGAAGTACGGCCTCTTCTTCGAGCGGTTCCTGAACCCCGAGCGGGTCACCATGCCCGATATTGACATTGATTTCTGCCCCCGGCGGAGAGAAGAGGTCATCGACTATGTCCGGGGCAAGTACGGCGCCGACCACGTGGCCCAGATCGTCACCTTCGGCACCATGGCCGCCCGGGGGGCTATCCGGGACGTGGGCCGGGTGCTGAACATGCCCTACGACCGGGTGGACCAGATCGCCAAGCAGGTCCCCGCAGGGCCGGGGGCCCTCCACATCACCCTGGCCGACGCCCTAAAGCTCTCCAAGCCCCTGCGGGACATGTACGAGGAGGACGAGCAGGTGAAGCTCCTCATCGACACTGCCCAGGCCATCGAGGGCATGCCCCGCCATGCCTCCACCCACGCCGCCGGGGTGGTCATCACCCGCTTGCCAGTGACAGACTACGTGCCCCTGGCCACCAACGACGGCCAGCCGGTGACCCAGTACACCATGGTGACGTTGGAGGAGCTGGGCCTTCTGAAAATGGATTTCCTGGGCCTTCGCAACCTGACGGTGCTGGACGATGCGGTGAAGCTGGTCCAGCGGGAGCGGCCCGACTTCACTCTGGCCTCCATCCCGGATAACGATCCCGAGGTACTCAAAATGCTCTCCGATGGCCGGACCTCCGGTGTGTTCCAGATGGAGTCCGCCGGCATGACCGGGGTCTGCGTCAGCCTGAAGCCCAAGGACCTGGAGGACATCTGCGCCATCATCGCCCTCTACCGTCCCGGCCCCATGGACTCCATCCCCCGGTTCGTGGCCTGCAAGCACGATCCCAAGCTGGTGAAGTACAAGCACCCCATGCTGGAGCCCATCCTGCAAAGCACCTACGGTTGCATCGTCTACCAGGAGCAGGTCATCGAGATCTTCCGCAAGCTGGCGGGCTACTCTTTGGGCCAGGCCGACATGGTCCGCCGGGCCATGAGCAAGAAGAAGGCCAAGGACGTGGAGCGGGAGCGGGAGGCCTTCCTCCATGGGGACCGGTCCCGGAGCATCACTGGCTGCGTTGCCAACGGCATTCCCGAGAGCGTGGCCCAGTCCATCTACGACGAGATCTACGACTTCGCCAACTACGCCTTCAACAAGGCTCACTCCCTGGCCTACGCCATCGTGGCCTATCAGACCGCCTGGTTCAAGTGCCACTACACCAAGGAGTATATGGCCGCCCTTCTGACCTCGGTGCTGGACTCCAGCGAGAAGGTGGCCGAGTATATCGCCGAATGCAAAAACTGTGGCATCGACCTGCTGCCCCCCAGCGTGAACCACTCCGAGGCTGACTTTACCGTGGACCCCGAAGGGATCCGCTTTGGCCTGGCCGCCGTAAAGGGGGTAGGCCGGGGCTTTGCCATCCAGGTCCTGCGGGAGCGGGAGGAGGGCGGCCCCTTCGCCTCCTTCCCGGCCTTCTGCCAGCGGATGTTTGGGGCCGACTGCAACAAGCGGGTGGTGGAGAGCCTTATCAAGTGCGGCGCCTTTGACGGCATGGGGGCCAAGCGCTCCCAGCTGCTGAAGATCAGCGAAAAGGTAATGGATATCATCGCCAAGAGCCGGAAAAATACCATCGAGGGCCAGTACGACCTGTTCGGCGGCTGTGACGGCACCAGCGCCAGCGCCGCTCCCGAGATACCCCTGCCAGACATTCCGGAGCTGTCCCGGCAGGAGCTGATGAAGCTGGAGAAGGAGACCACCGGCCTCTACTCCTAGGGCCACCCCATGGACGACTACCGGGACCTGGTGAAGCAGTACCGGGCGGCCCCCATCGGCTCCATCCTGGCCGACTTTGACCGGGAGGAGGGGCCCCAGACCTACCGGGACGGCCAGCGGGTGGTCCTGGCGGGGGTGGTGGCCTCGGCCAAGACCAAGACCACCAAGAACAATACCCTCATGGCCTACGTGAACCTGGAGGACGACACCGGCGCGATGGAGCTGCTGGTCTTCTCCCGGACCCTGGGAGAGTGTGCCCCCTTCCTGAAGGAGGGATCCCCCTTGCTGGTGGAGGGCAAGCTCTCCGTCCGGGACGAAAAGGCCCCCCAGCTCATGTGCGACCGGGCCAAGCCCCTTACAGAGGGGGGCGGCGCAGGTCAGCCGTCGGCCGCTCCCCAGGAGTCTCTGCCGGGGAAGCTCTATGTAAAGATCCCCTCGGCGGACGATCCCCGGATGCGGAAGGCGGGGCTGGTGCTCAATATGTTCCTGGGCAATCAGCAGGTGATCTTTTACTGCGCCGACACCCAAAAGCGCTTTGGCGCGGCGGCCCAGCTCCACCCGGCCCTGGTGGGAGAGCTGCGGGAAATGTTTGGTCCGGACAATGTGGTGTTGAAGTAAAGAAAAAGACGTTTCTGACGATACAAGAAGGTGCCCTATGACCCTGAAAAAGCTCATTTCCATCCTGACCCACCGCACGGTGCTGGTGGCCCTTCTCCTGCTGGTGCAGGTGGGGCTTCTGGCGACGATGGTGTTGCGGTTTTCCGAGTATTTCATCTATTTCTACCTGTTGTGCGTGGTCCTCTCCGTGGCCGCAGTTCTCCATATCATCAACAAAAAGATGGACCCGGGCTACAAGATCGCCTGGATCGTTCCCATCCTGCTGGTGCCCGTCTTCGGCGGGCTGGTCTACCTTCTTTGCGGCGGGAACGGCCTTTCCAAAAAGACCCGGCTGGACATGGAGGGGATGGACCGCCGAATGGTGGATGTGCTGGGCCCTGACAAAAAGGCCCAGGCCCTCGCCCCCTTTGGCCAGGGGGCGGTGAACCAGTCCCGCTATTTAGAGGAGTATGCCCGCTGTCCCCTCTACACCAATACTTGGACCCAATATTTTCCCCTGGGGGACCTGGCCTTTCAGCCCATGCTGGAGGAGCTGAAAAAGGCGGAAAGGTATATCTTTTTGGAGTATTTTATCCTCCAGCCCGGCAAACTGTGGGACTCTGTCCTGGACATCCTGGAGGAGAAGGTCAGGCAGGGGCTGGACGTGCGGGTCATCTACGACGACGTGGGCTGCCTCTACACCCTGCCCAAGGACTACTACAAAGAGGTGGAGGCCCGGGGGATCCGCTGTCAGGTCTTCAACCGGTTTGTCCCGGTGCTGTCGGTGCGGCTGAACAACCGGGACCACCGGAAGCTCTGCATTATTGACGGCCACACCGCCTTTACCGGCGGGATGAACCTGGCCGACGAATATATCAACGCGGTGGTGAAATACGGCCATTGGAAGGACAACGCCATCCTGGTGAAGGGGGAGGCGGCCTGGTCCATGACGGTGATGTTCCTCACCATGTGGGAGAACATCAGCCACAAGGCGGAGGATTATGACAGCTATCGGCCCACCGTCCAGCCTACCGAGGCGGCCCAAGGGGCGGAACGCTGGGTCCAGCCCTACACCGACAGCCCCCTGGACGGGGAGCCGGTGGGGGAGACGGTGTATCTGAACCTGATCAACAAAGCCGAAAGATATGTATACATCATGACCCCCTACCTCATCATCAGCGACAATGTGAATACTGCCCTGTGCTCGGCGGCCAAGAGCGGGGTGGACGTGCGTATCATTACCCCCCATGTGCCCGACAAGAAGACGGTCTTTGAGATGACCCAGGCCCACTATCCCCCCCTTCTGGAGGCGGGGGTGAAGATCTTCGAGTACACTCCCGGATTCGTCCACTCCAAGTGCTTTGCGGTGGATGATCTCTACGCCACGGTAGGCACGGTGAACCTGGACTACCGCAGCATGTTTCTCCACTTCGAAAACGGCGTATGGATGTGCGGCGACCCCACAGTGCTGGAGGTCAAAAAAGACATGGAGGACACCTTAGCCAAGAGTCAGGAGATCACCCTGGCCGACGCCCAGGACCATTCCTTCCCCCGCCTTCTGCTGCGCTCGGTGCTTCGGATGTTTGCCCCGCTGATGTAGAAAAGGCGGGAGCCGGCAGAGAAAAAAGGAGGGCCGCTCAAGCGGCCCTCCTTCGACGCTTCACTCAGCCGCAGCAGCAGCCACAGCCACAGCTGTCGCCGTTCGCCCGGTCGGGGGGGAAGAACTCGTTGACGGGGAACTTCACGTGACGGAAGAGCTCGCAGGGGTCCTCCTCACAGTGGCCGCCGTCGCAGGTGCACTCCTTCTCGGGCATGCAATAGTCGTAGACCGGCATGAGCAGCTGGGTGTCCCGCTCCAGACGGATCAGGGAGAACTGGCCCAGGGACACGTAGAACCGCTTGCCATCGTTGCCGAAGTCCAGATCGCTGCCGAAACAGGAGCAGATGCAGGGGGGCACTTCGCTGAGCTCGCACTCGCAGCGGCACTCGCAGGGCTCCACCAGCTTCATCCCCAGCACCAGGGGCTCCACCGCCTCCACCACAGCGGAGGGCTGGTTGACCTGGGGCAGGCTCTGAAGGTCGGGGCAGCTCTGGGCCATCTCGGAGGTGAAGGTCTTGGAGCTGCCCTCACTGCCAAAGAGAATGACTCGCTTGTCGAATACGGCCAGGCCGCAGATCTCCACCGGCCGGGCGGCGCCCACGAAGGCGTCGGCGGTGACCCGGTAGAAGTAGCGTACGTCTACGGTATAGAAGCCGCGGTTGAAGCTGATGGGCTCCACGTTGGTGGACACGAACAGCAGCTCGGCCTGGGCGGCCTTGACGCAGCTGGCCCGGTCCAGGGCACACTGGGAGCTCTTGGTGAGATAGACCCGCAGGTCCTCGATGCAGTCCTTGTCGCGGCAGGCGTCAAGGATTTTTTTGGTGTGTACGCATACGGCCTCCCGGATGCAATCGGC
>CATJWI010000117.1 GCA_949744075.1 uncultured Eubacteriales bacterium
AAAGGACGTAAAGTTCAAAAGCCTGGGCCTTCTGGTGGTGGACGAGGAGCAGCGCTTCGGCGTCACCCACAAGGAAAAGCTGAAGGAGCTCTCCCGCCAGGTGGACGTGCTCACCCTCTCGGCCACTCCCATCCCCCGGACCCTGAACATGGCCCTCTCAGGCATCCGGGACATGTCCACCTTAGAGGAGCCCCCCCAGGACCGCCAGCCGGTCCAGACCTATGTCATGGAGCATGACGGGTCGGTACTCTCCGACGCCATGCGCCGGGAGCTGGAGCGGGGAGGCCAGGTCTACTACCTTCACAACCGGGTGGAGACCATCGCCCGCACCGCCGCCCACATTCAGGAGCTCCTGGGGGAGGAGGCCGCCGTGGCCATCGCCCACGGTAAAATGACCCAGGAGGAGCTGAACGACGTCATGTCCCGCATGTCCGAAGGGGAGGTGGATGTGCTGGTGTGCACCACCATCATCGAAACAGGCATCGACATCGCCAACGTAAACACCCTCATCATTGAGGACGCAGACAAGATGGGCCTTGCCCAACTCCACCAGATCAGGGGCCGGGTGGGCCGCTCCAGCCGGAGGGCTTTCGCCTACCTGACCTACCGCCGGGGCAAGGTCCTCAGTGAGGTGGCCACCAAGCGCCTGGGAGCCATCCGGGAGTACGCCGAGTTCGGCTCCGGCTTCAAGATCGCCATGCGGGACCTGGAAATTCGGGGGGCGGGCAACGTCCTGGGCCCCGAACAGTCGGGCTTCCTCATGAGCGTGGGCTACGACATGTACCTCCAGCTTTTGGAGGAGGCCGTCCTCACCGAACGGGGGGAGGCCGTAGAGAAGCCCGCCGAGTGCTCCGCCGACCTGACGGTCACTGCCTCCATCCCCGACCGCTACGTCCCCTCCCCGGAGCAGCGGATGGACCTCTACCGCCGCATCGCCCTCATCCGCACCGAGGCCGATGCCGATGACCTCACCGACGAACTCATCGACCGCTATGGCGACCCGCCCCGGCCGGTGAACAACCTCATCGCCGTGGCCCTTCTCCGCTCCGCCGCCGCCCACTGCGGGGTGAAGGAACTGACCCAAAAGGGGAGCAACCTGGTCTTCACCCTGGACACCTTCGACCTCCGCCGGGTCTCCACCCTCTGCGCCCAAGACCGCTGGCGGGGCCGCGTCCTCTTCTCCGCCGGCGAAAAGCCGGCCCTGACCCTGCGCTTGAAAAAAGGCGAGGACCCCCTAAAGTTCGCCCGCCTACTCACAGAAGACTACGCCAAAACCGACTCCGCCCCTTGACCCAATTTTTCACACGCCCTCCCTCTGGACTTCCTCCTACCGACCAAAGGGAGGGTCCCCCTCCCTTTGGATTCCTACCCCGGACGTATGGGGATCGCTATTTGTGGTCCTTCT
>CATJWI010000118.1 GCA_949744075.1 uncultured Eubacteriales bacterium
GGCGGCGCCCTGGCCGGCCTGGTGGGGGAGCTGCAGAACTTCGGCCAGGAGGAGAAGAGCGGTATCTTCGGCTTCTTCCAGAAGAAGAAAAACGACATCTCCGCCATGAAGGCTCAGTATGCCAAGGCGGAGACCAACGTGAACAAGATCGTCCAGGTCCTGGAGGGCCACCAGGTGACCCTTATGAAGGACGTGGCTATGCTGGACCAGATGTACGAGCTGAACACCAAGTATTATAAAGAGCTCACCATGTACATCCTGGCAGGAAAGAAGAAGTTAGAGGCCACCCGCGCCGGGGAGCTGGAGCAACTGCGGCAAAAGGCCACCGCCTCGGGAAGCCAGGAGGACGCCCAGGCCTATAACGACCTGGCCAACATGTGCTCCCGCTTTGAAAAGAAGCTCCACGACCTGGAACTCACCCGAATGGTCTCCATCCAGATGGGCCCCCAGGTGCGGCTCATCCAGAACAATGATGCCCTGATGCTGGAAAAGATCCAGTCCTCTCTGGTGAACACCATTCCCCTGTGGAAGTCACAGATGGTGCTGGCCCTGGGCCTGGAGAACTCCCGCCAGGCCACGGCGGCCCAGAGCGCAGTGACCAACATGACCAACGAGCTGCTCCAAAAGAACGCGGATATGCTGAAAATGGGCACCATCGAGACCGCCAAGGAGGCGGAGAAGAGCGTGGTGAGCATCGAGACCTTGCAGCACACCAACCAGCAGCTCATCTCTACCCTGGACGAGATGATGCGCATCCAGACCGAGGGCGCTCAAAAGCGGAAAGAGGCCGAGATAGAGCTGGGCCGCATCGAGGGTGAGCTAAAGCAGAAGCTCCTGGAGCTCCGGGGCTGAACCCGATACAACGCGGCTGTTTCCCCGCCGTAGGGGCGAGCTGTGCTCGCCCATTTTCTCAAGCGAAAGGGATACGGTGTTAAAATGCGCCCACCGGACCCTCACGGTCCCCCTTCCGGAAAGGAGGTCCCCATGAAATTTCTCAAGACCCGCAAAGCTGCCGCCCTGGCCCTAGTCCTGGCGGTGGCCTTCGCCACCCTCTATGGCTCTCACCGCTCCCTGAACAGCTGGCGGAGTATGTATGAGGCCAACAATTACCTGGTGTTGAAGGACCTCCAGACCCGGGTGAACGTCTGTCAAAACCTGTGCACAGTGGCAGGCCGCTACCTGCCGGAGGACGACCCCGCCCGCATGAAGGTGGAGGGCACCCTGCGGATGCTGGATCCCCAGGGGGACCCCCACGGCGGAGAGCCCGGGAACTATAAAAGACTGTCGGAGCAGGCTCAGGAGCTGATCGCGGTCCTGGAGACCCAGCCCCTTACCGCCCAAGATGCCAAATATGTCTCCGGCTTCCAGGCCCAGTTGGAGTCCCTGGACTTTACCATTGCCCACGACGATTATAACCAGATGGCCAGGCGCTACAATGAAGAGGACCTGGGCTCCTTCCCGGCCAATGTGCTGGCCCCCCTCACCGGGGTGGGCCCTCTGCCCATCTATGAATAAGGAGAGACCAATGAAACGTTTCCTTCCCACCCTCTTTGCCCTGACTCTGGCCCTGACCCTCTCGGTCCCCGCCCTGGCCATCGTGGAAGCGCCCGCCAACACCTATGTGGGCGACAACGCCGATGTGCTCAGCGACAGCACCGAGCGGCACATTATCGACCAAAACGACAAGCTCAGCCGGGCTACCGGCGCGGCCATCGTGGTGGTGACGGTGGACTTCATGGACGGCATGTCCTCCGCCGACTATGCATACGAGTGCTTCAACACCTGGGGCATCGGCAACGCCGACCGCAACAACGGCCTTCTGCTGGTCTACGCCGTGGGGGAGAACAAGGTCCGTGCCCTCCAGGGCTCCGGCATCGAGGACGCTCTTACCTCCGCCAAGCTGGAAAACATGTTGGAGGACACTTTTTACGACGGCTATGACGCCGGGGAGTACGACGCTGCCACTTTGGCTTTCTTTGACGAGGCTTACGCCTGGTTCGACAGCTACTACGGCGGCATCGACAAAGCCCTTCAAGAAAACAACGGCGCCTACGCCGACCCTGTGCCCCAGCGGGAGGAGCGGGACCCCGGCATGGGCGGCTTCCTGGGCTTTTATCTGGTGGGGCTGATCTTTATTCTCCTGCTTATCTGGGATGCCCTGCGCTATGACCGCTACCGCCGGCGTTACCTGATGCCCGGCATGCCCCCTCCTGTGGTTTATTACCATCCCTTCATCTTTGGCCGGCGTTATTATCACCCGCACCATCACCACCGGCCACCACCTCCGCCTGGCCCTGGCGGGGCCCGCCACCCCATGAGCGGCGGCTTTTCCGGGGGCGGCTTCGGCGGCGGTAGCTCCCGTGGCGGGGGCGCAGGCCGTGGCGGCGGCTTCTCCGGCGGCTCTTTTGGCGGCGGCCGTGGCGGCTTTGGCGGAGGCGGCGGGTTCCGCGGCGGCGGCTTTGGGGGCGGCATGTCTCGTGGCGGCGGCGCGGGCCGTTGAGGCCCAATGACAGAGAAATGAGGAATGGATATGAGATTTGATCAAATGGTCTTCAACCGCATCGAGGCCAAGATGGCGGCCCGGGAGAGTATACGCCTCACCCGGCCCAGTCCCCTTTTGGTGACTCTGCTCTATTTTCTGCTGACCTCCATGCTGCTGACCTTTATCGGGATGCTCTTCTACAACCCGGTATCCGATGCCATGGGGCTGTTCCAGTATGGCTATGCGCCTCAGGAGATCGTGCCCTATATTCTCCAGAAGCACAGCTCGGAGCTGCTGATCTACGGGGTGGCCCAGGTGGTGTTCTGGCTCTACCGTAGCCTGATGAGCTTCGGCTATACCTCCTATGCCCTCCGCATGGCCCGGAACGAGCAGCCCTCCTTCCGCAACCTCTTTGACGGCTTCCTCCGCCCGGGCCGCGCTCTGGGGACAGCCTTTCTGACGGAGCTGTTCACCGTCCTGTGGACCCTGCTTTACAGCCTGCCGGTCATTGTGCTGACGGTGGTGGCGGTGCTGGTGAACCCTGTGCTCATTACGAGTATGTACGGGTTGTTGATGGCGGTGGCCGTAGTATCCGCCGTAGTGGCCGCTCTGCGCTACAGCCTGACCTACTACTTCCTCCTGGACGCCCCCGACTGCACCATCCTCCAGGCCATCCGCCTGAGCAAGGAGACCATGCGGGGGAGAAAGAGCCAGCTGTTCATGGTCTTCCTCTCTTTCTTCGGCTGGGCCATTCTCTCCTCGGTCTTGGGTTACATGATCGCCTGGGTCTTCTCCCTGGGGGTAGTGGTCAACGTCTTGTTCTTCTGGATCATGCCCTACATGCAGGGCACTATCGCCAACTTCTACGACTGGGCCACCGGCGCCAACCAGCCCAGCGGCAGCCCCGCCGGGCCGGAGTACGACTACCGCGCCAACGACGGACCAAGACCCTTTTAAGGGAAAAAGGAAAAGTGAAAAAGTCAAAGGGCCCGCCAGCATCTCCCGCTGACGGGCCCTTTCTCTATACCTGTGGGGGCGATTCACAGCGCAGCTGTAGGCGGCTGTGCCGCCGTACAGATGCGGCGTACCCCTTGCGGGTGAGAATCGCCCGCCGGGAGTTTTCCAAGGAAACAACGCACCACGCTATACTCTGTTAGCTTTTTCATTTTTAACTTTTATCTCTTATCTCCCCTATCGGCAGGTCCATCTCCTCCGGAAACCCTTTCAAATGGATAAAGGTCCGATCTTGTACCACCAGCCAATTCCGCCCGTCGCTCCAGACCCCGTCCGTCCCCTCTACGGGCTCCATACCCTGGGTGGCCTGAGGCAGATACCACTCTGCCAGCCAGGGCAGGGTCCAGTACCGCATGTCGACGCTGAGTTCCCCGTCGGGCAGCTTCTCCTCCCACCGGGCCCAACTGCCCAAGAAGCTGTCGGTCCGCCGCTCCCGGGGGACAGGGGAGACCTGCCCGGCAGTAGTGATGGGGGCGGCGGGCAACCGCCCGGGGAAGACGGAACGCAGGGGAGTGTTGAGAAACCCGCACAGGATCATGGCCGCCCCCAAAGTGCACACCAGCTTGCCGTAAGTCCGCCGGGGCTTTCCCTGGTCGATCCACAGCCGGATGGCGCCTCCTAAAATAAGCCCCAGTCCGACTCCCCAGCTGCCTATTCCGTTGACCAAGGTGTCCAGGAGAGCCAAAAGAAAGAAACACCCCAGAGAAAAGGACCCGGCGGCCCGCACACCGCCCCAGAGCCGTCCTACCCAAGGAGTCAGAGGCGGCAACCCCTGCCCCTGGTCCAAGGCCTTCCGCCATACCCAGAGCCGCCGGGCCAGCAGCAGGAAATAGGCGATACCCCCCAAGATCCAGAAGGGCAGGCAGAGAAAAGCGAAGGTAAGGGCGAGACTGCCGGTGAGACCGAAGGTCAGGAAGGAAAGGCTGGTGTAAACGGAGGGTGGAACAGAGGGTCCGCCCGTAGGGGCCAAGATATCAAAGGCCGCCACCAGAAGGACCAGCAGGACCCCAATGCCCATCCGCCGCAGCACTTTCTTTTGGAACCGCTCATACTCGATCTCCGGGTCGGTCTGGATAGGGGCGGGAGAGCTCCCGGGCCGGGAGACGTACAAATTGCCGTAGGACACCGTCTCCACCAGCTCCCATCCGGCCTCGGCGCAAAGTCGGACATATTCTCCATCCTCCGCCCATGCCGGGTCCGTCCAATCCCAGAAATAGCGCAGGTCCTTCCGGGCCGTTCTCCGGAACCGGGCAAAGAGGCCAAAATACACCTGCTCCAGCTCCCAGCCCTGCCGGGCCATCCGGTTCAGATATTCCTGCCCCCGCTCCCGGTCAATGACCAGAAAGGAAAACAGCCGCCAGCACCTCTTCATCTCACTCCACTCCTTTCAGCCATTCCAGCACAGCGGGCAGGGCCTCCTCAGCGACACCCTCGCTGGCAAAGAACCTGGCCTGCACCCGTCCCCGGCGGACTAGGTAGTCCACCGAGCCGTAGCCGTTGGGGAGGACCCATATCCCCTCATATCCAGCCAGTGGCTCCATCTCTGCCGGGATCTCTTCAAGGGCCCGCTCCGCCAGCCCCGAGGTGGCCCAAACCTGGACCTCCATCCGCAGCATATCCTCCGAGATGGAGCTGTCCGGGTCGGGTTGGGAGGAGATACGCTCCACCCAGTGGGCCGAGCTGCCTAGGAGGGTGTCCCGCCGCTCCGGGGAGATGGTGAAGCTTCCGCCCGGGTCCAGCCAGGCGTTCTCCAAAATAGGCCACTGGGGAACCCGCCCGAGAAAGGCGTCGCGCACCGGCCCCCGGGCGAAGAAGCAGAGGACCACCACGGCGATCACCAGGCACGCGCTCCCCCAGTGCCGGGTGGCGTTAGGCCGCCGCTCCATGTCCTGGGTCAAGTTGTATAGGATGGCGAAGCCAAACACCACCATGTGCACTCCGGAAAACGCGTCATTGAGCAGCATATCTGCCAGCAGGGCCACGAACAGTACAGAGCTGTAGAGCCTCCCCAACACCCGGCACCCGAACCAGAACTGCCGCCAGCCGGGGGCGGGGGAGGAGGGCTCCGCCCCCACATCCAAGGCCCGTTTCCAGGCCAGCAGCCGGGACAGGGAATACCCCACATAGACTACTCCCGCCAAGAGCAGCAGGGGAGAGGCCAGTACGAAGAGGACCATAAGGTTCCCCGACAGGAGCAGAGGTGCGATTCCTCCGATGCCTACCAGGACCGCCACCATCAGGGCCAAAAGCAGGGAGGGGACGGCCCCCAGGAGCATCCGCCGCAGCACCTTCTTCCGGTACCGCTCATACTCCAGCGACCGGTCGGTCTGGATAGGCACAGGCCGGGTCCCCGGCTTGGAGGCAAAGAGGTTCCAATACCCCAGGCTCTCCCGGAGCTCCCACCCGGCCTCCTCACAGAGCTGGAGGTAGTCCTCCTCTTCGCCCTTCCGGGGGTCGGTCCAGTCGATGAAATACCGCAGGTCGGTGCGTTCAGTCCGCCGGAATTTCAGCATCCCGAACCGAAAGTCCGCCATCTCCCACCCCTGGGCGGCCATAGAGTTCAAAAACTCCTGGGCCTCCCGGTGGTCCATGACCAAAAATCCAAAGGGCTTCCAACAGGTATCCTTCATATCAAAACCTCCTTAAAGTCCCAACCGTTCCCGAACGATCGTCAAATGTTCCGCAGTGGTGAGGTCCGTCCCAGAGCAGCCCACCAGGGCCACCACCTTTCCCTGCCGAACCAGGAGATAGCTCCCCTCCTGGCAGGTATAGCTTTCCTCAAATCCCAGCCTGGGGGCCTCCTGCCAGTCCAGCTCCCCCCAGAGGAAAGCTCCTCCGGCAGT
This sequence comes from uncultured Eubacteriales bacterium, assembly GCA_949744075.1. GTDB lineage: Bacteria > Bacillota > Clostridia > Oscillospirales > Oscillospiraceae > Vermiculatibacterium. The sequence continues at coordinate 6,340 of CATJWI010000118.1, forward strand.
TTCCCTCCGCCGCTGGTTAAGTAGCCACTGGGCCAAGGCCTCTCCGGCACAGTCATACCGTTCGGTGGTGAGGATAATGGTTCCTGCGCTCTCCGTCTGAGGGAGCAGTTCGCTATAATCGTAGCAGTTTGCCAAAAGGGACCTTTTTTGGGTGAGATAGCGACTATATCCCCTTTCGGTGTCGGGGAAACCCAGGTCATAGCCCCGGACTACCGGATAGGCCCCGCAGGCTTCCACTGTGGCGGAACTTTCTGCCTCAAAGGGGCTGGAGCGCAGCTCCACCGCCGGGGACAGGAGCCCGCCAATAAGAATAAGGGCCAAAAGGGGCAGGACAATAAGCCGCTGAAGGGCCTCTCCGTGATCCAGAAGGATGCCCAGCCGCCCCGGTGCCTCCACTCGGCCCATCTCTCTGCACCGGGCCAGATACCGCTTGCTGTTCCGGCTGTCCAAAATCGCCAGCACCAGGCTGAGTCCCCAGAAGAGAAGCAGGGCCAGGGAGCCGTTGTTCATGAGGTAGTCGCTGACCTTCCAGGCGGAAGGGGGAGAGATCAATAGCACGGTGGCCATTAGGGCCAGGGCCAGCAGCAGGACCACGGTGTTCCGAAGCCGAGGCCGATTGACTTCCCAGAACTGGTCCCACTCTATTTCCTGGTCACTTTGGAGGGGGACAGGATGGGCTCCCTCGGCCGCCCGGAAGAGCAGCATCCCCCGGAGGGACTGGATATACTCCCATCCTGCGTCGCCGCACAGGGCCAGGTAGTCATCACTGGCCTCTCTGGTGGGGGAGCCCCAGGGGACCAGGTCTACGAAATGTTGAGGGGTCTTTGTCCGCTCAAAACAGGCCAGATACCCCAAGTGGATTCCTTTCAATTCCCAACCTTGGGTCGCCTTCCGGTCCAGATAGGCTTGGGCGGCCTTATACCGCAAAGATCGATACGGAAAAAATCCCCATCTCTTTTTCATTTCTCCATCCTCCCCTCCAAAATGCGCGCCCCGTCCTCCGCCTGCTGGCGCAACCGGGTCTGTTCGTCCTGCAGCACCTGTCGTCCCTGGGCGGTGAGTTGGTAAGACTTTTTCCCTTCCTCCGCATCGGTGAGAACAATAAGCTCCTCCTTTTCGAACCGCCCCAAAAGGGCGTACAGCGTCCCCGCCCCGATGCTCACCCGCCCCCGGGTGAGCTCTGAGACATACTGCATGATTCCATATCCGTGCCGGGGCTCTCCCCACAGGGAGAGGAGCACATAGTACATCTGCTCGGTCAAGGTCTCCAGTTTTTTGCGGGCCATGGCCTCACCTCAAAACTATATCGAATATCGCTATCTCCTGTCTCCATAATATATCAATATTCGATATATGTCAAGAGGGAAGTGGGGGAACAAAAAAACCGCCCTCTACCGACAGGCAGAGGGCGGGCTCTCAAAAAGCCGCAGCTTATTCCAGCACAGCACCTCGGGCGGCGGAGGTCACCAGCTTGGCGTACCGGGAGAGGTACCCGGTAGTGACCCGGGGGGTGGGGCAGACCCACTTGGCTTTTCGGGCGGCCAGGGTGGCCTCGTCCACTTTCAGCTCGATGGAGTGGCCGGGGATGTCGATAGCGATGACGTCCCCCTCCTCCACAAAGGCGATGGGTCCGCCCAGGGCGGCCTCGGGGGAGACATGGCCGATGGAGGCCCCACGGGTGGCTCCGGAGAACCGCCCGTCGGTGATGAGGGCCACGCTGTCTCCCAGCCCCATGCCCACGATGGCGGAGGTGGGATTCAGCATTTCCCGCATGCCGGGACCACCCTTGGGGCCCTCGTACCGGATGACCACCACGTCCCCGGTTTTGATCTTTCCCTTATAGATGGCGGAAATGGCGTCCTCCTCACAGTCGAAGACCCGGGCGGGGCCGGTGTGGACCATCATGGCGGGGTCCACAGCGGCCTGCTTCACCACGCAGCCCTCGGGGGCCAGGGAGCCCTTGAGGACGGCGATGCCCCCCACGGGGGACCAGGGGTCGTCGATGGGCCGGATGATGGCGGGGTCCAGGTTCTCCACCCCCTCCAGGTTCTCGGCGATGGTCTTGCCCGTGACGGTGATGCCCGAGGTATCCAGCAGCCCCTTTTTAGTCAGTTCCTTCATCACGGCGTAGATACCGCCGGCCCGGTCCAGTTCCTCGATGTAGCTGTCCCCGGCGGGGGCCAGGTGACAGAGGTTGGGGGTCTTGGAGGAGATGGCGTTTGCCATATCAAAGCTCAACTCAATGCCGCACTCATGGGCAATGGCA
>CATJWI010000119.1 GCA_949744075.1 uncultured Eubacteriales bacterium
AGAGATTGAGATGATCGAGAACGATCTCGTCGTCGAATTGCACGACGCAGTCCGATAAACGGATCAACTCCTTGGACATGTATCCTCCCCCATTCCTTTCTTGTATTGAGAAGACGGATGCTTGAAAAGGTCGTACCCACCTGTCGGTTGGGTACGACCTTTGACAAAGCATAATATACATGCTGCGGGGGGAAATGTCAATATGTTTGTCGAAGTTTTTTCTATCTATTTTGATAAGGGAAGCGACTGGGCCGGGCACTCTCAGGAGCAGGCCGCCATTTGCGCCTGGATCAGCGCCATGATCTCATCCCGCTTCATCACAGAGAGTTTATAAACTCCGCCGTTTTTCAGCTCCACCTGGATCCCAGTGCGGATAAAGAGGTTGATGGAAAAGGGCTTCACCGCGGCGATATCCCCGTAGGGGATGGAGAAGGTGAGCCGCAGCTTTTCTATAAGCCCGTTTCCCCGAAAGAGGATGCGGCGGTCGGTGAAGGTATACTGCCCCGGGACCTGCCGGCTCCCCACGGAGCTGGGGGTCTTCCAACAGTCTCCTTTGCTTCGACGCAGCTCAGTCTCCTGGGGCTCTAAGGTCAAAATGCTACTGGTATCGCTCATACGTTATCTCTCCTTTTGTTTGAGATGGGTATGGGCATTATTGCCTATACCCTCGTTCTCTATTATAGGCAATAATGAAGATATGTCAAGAGGGGAGGGATGAGCTGTGATCTCATATGCGCCTTTGTGGCGGACCATGAAAGCCCAGGGGGCCACCACCTATACATTACAGATAAAAGGAGAGATCAGCAGCTCCACCGTCCGCCGCCTGAAGGCGGGGGAGTCAGTCTCCACCAACACCCTGGACGCTCTGTGCCGGATATTGGGGTGTGAGCTGACAGACATTGTGGAATACTTGCCCGACGGAGAATAAAGGGGGAGGCTGGCATGAAAATGCCAGCCTCCCCCTTTATTCTGACATAGAATGGATAATGAATGAAACGGCAGATAAATGGGCATTTGGCCCGAAAACGAGAGTGGATGGTATACAAAATGGGTCCTCTCAGCCTCTTGAAAAGTGGGGAACTGTAGGCTATAATGAAAGAAACATCAGACTGGAGAGGAGGCGGTAATGTGAACAGACATAGAAGCTTAACGCCCCAAGAGTTGGCCCTGAAGATAAAGAGCTTGCGCAAAGGAATCGGCCTTACAGTGCGGGAAGAGGCAAAGGTTTTGGGTATGGCTGAGCCGACCATAAAGAAATACGAAAGTGGAGAGCGGACGCCTCCACTTGATGTCAGACAGAGAATGAGCGAAATATTTCAAGTTCCTCTCATTGAATTGATTGAATGGAGTGGTGAAGATGGAAAATCTGAGTAAAACAGCGAAGGTGAAAAAGATCATCCTGCAATACATGGAGGACGAAAAGCCCCACACGAACAAGGAATTGAAGCAGGCGATCCTGAAAGAGGACTCTGGACTTTTGAATTCTCCCTACATGATGAGCACAGTCTTATATCAGATGACAAAAAAAGAAAAAACCCTCATCCGCTGTGGACAAGAGCTCTATCAGAGAGCACCGAAGCGGGATGAGGCGATGGGTGGACAGCCGGAAGGACGCGGCGGAGCAAAGAAGTCTGGAATGACAGCCGTGGCGAGAGAGAAGTTTGAAAAGGCGCTGAAGCTGATGAATGAAATGGAAGAAGAGTTCTCCGCTGTGCCCAGTCTGTGCACAGTGGAGGAATATGAGGCATGCCAAAAGCTCTACCGCAAAAGCCGGCAGATGGGAAATGAGATCGAGAAATTGCTGAAAGGCTGAAAGGGTCAAGGGGGACCTTATGAAAAATATTCCCCCACAAAGTCGATATTCTCCCGGGGCACTTCCAAAACCTTTCCTTTCAGATGCTCCAGCTCCCCGGCCTCAGTGGGAAAGTCGAACACCAGCTTATAGGACCACAGCGCCTGCCCCTTCCGCTCCAGCTTCTCATTGTCAGAGCGCCGCCCATACTTCCCATCCCCTGCCAGAGGATGCCCCGCGGCGGCGAACTGTGCCCTGATCTGGTGGGTCCGGCCCGTCAGTAGCTCACATTCCACCAGGGACAGGCCGTTCTTTGTCTGCAAGGTCCTATACCGGGTCCGGGCGGATTTTCCCCCGGGCACCGGTTTCTTGTAGACCTGGACCTGCTTTTTCTTCTCATCCTTTAATAAAAACCCACTGAGCTCCCCCTCGGGGGGACTCATTTTTCCCACCACGGCGGCCAGATAAAACTTGGAGATCTCCCGGTCCTTGATCTTATCATTCATGATCCGCAGAGCCTCGGCGGTTTTGGCGGCCAGAACTAACCCTCCGGTATTCCGATCGATGCGGTTGCATAGGGCCGGGGCGAAGGCATTCTCCCACCGCGGAGACCACTCCTTCTTCTGGTAGAGGTAGGCCTGAATATGGGTGATGAGAGTGTTGACATACTCGTGCTCGTCTGGGTGGCAGAGAAGCCCGGGGCGTTTGTTGCAGACGATAATGTGCTCGTCCTCGTAGACGATATCCAGCTGGGGCTTGAAGATGGACAAAAAGGCGTTGTCCTCTTTGGGAGTATCAAAAAACTCGTCGTTGATGTATAATTGCAGAAGGTCTCCCACCTGGAGCCGGTAGTCCCGCGGGGCCCCCTTGCCGTTCACCTTTACCCGCTTGAGGCGGATATACTTTTGGGCCAGAGGGGCGGGGAGGAGAGGGAGGGCCTTGCCCAACCACCGGTCCAGCCGCTGTCCGGCGTCATTTTTGGTGATGGTAAATTCCTTCATAGGGTATTTTTCTCCTCCTTTCCCAACGCTGTTTGCAATATTGTACCACCATCCGGGAAAAAAGTGAAGAAAGTATTTGACACAGAGGGAAATTTTCGTTATAATGTCTGATGCACTGTTGCGAGGAGAATATCATGCGTTTGGATTTGAAAGAGATCATCCACACCCCGGGCGCCAGCCGCGCCTTTGACTACCGGTTGGACCTTTCCCAGGTAGAGCTGTTTGGGGAAAAGCCCTTCGACCAGCCCATCCGGGTGTCCGGCACAGTCCGCAACATGGCGGGAGCCCTCCAGCTGGAGGGACAGGCTGAGAGCCAAATGGACAGCCGCTGTGACCGCTGCCTGAAGCCCATCACGGTGGATCTGAAGGTCCCGGTGACCACCCTTCTGGCAGAAGAGCTGGAGGACGAGGAGAACGACGAGATCGTGCTTCTGGAAAAGGGCGAGTTGGACCTGGATGAGATATTCACCACCGCCTGCATCCTCGCGGTGGACGGCAAGCATCTGTGCTCTGAGGAGTGCAAGGGGCTCTGCCCCACCTGCGGCGCGGACCTGAACAAAGGGCCCTGCGGCTGCAAAAAAGAGTTGGATCCACGCCTCGCCGTCTTGGCGAAGCTTTTGGATAAAGAGCCCCAAGACCAGGACGAGGAAACATAAGCAAAATGCCTTTGTCACATGAAGGAGGTGTCATAGATGGCAGTCCCTAAGAGTAAAGTGTCCAAGCAGCGCCGGAACAAGCGCCGCAGCAGCGTGTGGAAGCTGGAGACCCCCGGCGTCACCACCTGTCCCAAGTGCGGAGCGTTCCGTCTGCCCCACCGGATGTGCAAGTCCTGCATGAGCTACAACGGCCATGATTTCAACAAGGCCGAGGCCGTGGCCCAGTAAGGCAAAACACAAGAAAAAAGAAAGAGGGATTTTCCCTCTTTCTTTTTTTGCGGTGATTATTTATCCCATAATTAACTTTGCTGTATTACCAATACATTTATCCGGTAGAACTGTTTTTGTGCTTTTTATTCAGTCGTAGCAGGCAGCTTGCATATTTTGTCGGGGCATCCAACCTCAGATACAGACTTTAGCTTATATGTGCAGTTTCCCGCAATCGGACAGATCGTCCATCCTTGATCATACAATTCTTGAGCCGCGAGTGTGTAATAATGATTTTTGTAGTAACACTCTGTGTTACCATCTTTGCTGACTGCATAAGCCCCTTTTATCATGTGCTTTTTGTAATTTGCAATTACCTTTTTCCCCTCTTGGTGTTGCTCTGTGTCAAAATTGACAGAAATATTAAAAAGGGGTATAATATCATCTTAAAAACGTAAAGCGAAAGGAAGTGTTTTCCATGGCAAGACCCCTGGTGGCCATTGTGGGCCGTCCCAATGTGGGGAAATCCATGCTCTTTAATAAGCTCACCGGCCAGAGGTTGTCCATCGTGGAGGACACCCCTGGCGTGACCCGGGACCGGCTGTACGCCCCCTGCGAGTGGCGGGGGAGGAAGTTCGACCTGGTGGACACCGGCGGCATTGAGCCGGGCACTGACAGTGAAATTTTGCTATTCATGCGCCAGCAGGCGGAGATCGCTATCCAGAACGCCACTGTCATCGTCTTTGTCTGCGATATTCAGACCGGGCTCACCTCCTCCGACCAGGAGGTGGCCTCTATGCTGCTGAAGTCGGGCAAGCCGGTGGTGCTGGCGGTCAATAAGATGGACTCCACCGGGGCGGCCAACCCGGATATCTACGAATTCTACAACCTGGGCCTGGGGGACCCGGTGGCGGTCTCTGCCGTCCACGGCCACGGCACCGGCGACCTTCTGGACGAGTGCTACCAATACTTTCCCGAAACCGACGAGGAAGAGGAGGACGAGGACATCATCAAGGTGGCCATTATCGGTAAGCCCAACGTGGGCAAGTCCTCCCTGGTGAACCGCATCCTGGGCCAGGAGCGGGTCATCGTCTCCGACATGGCGGGCACCACCCGGGACGCGGTGGACAACTATTTTGAGAACCAGTATGGCAAGTACCTCTTCATCGACACCGCCGGCATGCGGCGGAAATCCCGGGTGGACGACCGGGTGGAAAAGTTCTCCGTCCTCCGGGCCACCATGGCCATTGAGAGAAGCGACGTGTGCCTCATCCTTATCGACGCCAACGAGGGGGTCACCGAGCAGGATACTAAGGTGGCGGGCCTGGCCCACGAGGCGGGGAAGGCCTCCATCATCGTGGTAAACAAGTGGGACGCGGTGGAGAAGGACGACAAGACCATGGACAAGATGATCAAGGACGTCCGCCGGGACCTGAGCTATATGCCCTACGCCCCCATCCTCTTCATTTCTGCCCTCACCGGCCAGCGGGTGGATAAGCTCTTCGGCGCCATCAACGACGTGGCCAACCAGGCCGCCATGCGTATCTCCACCGGCATGCTCAACGAAGTCCTTTCCGACGCCACCGCACGGGTCCAGCCCCCCACCGACAAGGGCAAGCGGCTGAAGATCTACTATATGACTCAGGTGGGGGTAAAGCCGCCCCACTTTGTGGTGTTCTGTAACCGGGCGGAGCTGTTCCACTTCTCCTACCAGCGGTATATCGAAAATCAAATTCGGGCCACCTTCGGCCTGAGCGGGACCCCGGTGAAGCTCACTATCCGGCAAAAAGGCGACTGAGGAGGGATAACGGTGGGACTGATCCTATTGCAGAATCTACAGTTTGTGGTCACCGCAGCGATCTCCTATTTTTTGGGGTGTTCCAACGGGGCGGTGATCGTCTCCAAGTATATTCTCCATGATGACGTGCGGACTCATGGTAGCGGCAATGCGGGCCTGACCAATTTTTTTCGTACCTTCGGCGGCCCTTTGACCCTGGCGGTCATCCTCATTGATGTGCTGAAGGCCGTGTTGGCTGTTTCCATTGGAGCATGGCTGTCAGGCTTCTGGGCTCCTGGGTTCGGGATGAATGCCGTCCAGCCGGACCCGATGTATGCTGCCGTTCTGTTTAAATATTGGTCTGCCTGCTTCTGCCTGCTGGGCCATATGTTCCCCTGCATGTTCGGCTTCAAGGGGGGCAAGGGGGTCCTCTCCGGCGGAACCATCGCTCTCATGCTGGATTGGCGGCTGGCCCTGTTGGCCTGGGGCGGTTTTCTCCTGCTGACCCTGCTGACCCGCTATGTCTCTCTGGGCTCCCTCTTCGCCGCAGCGGCCTTCCCGGTAGGCACCTGGCTCTTCGTCAGCCGCGACCCCTGGGTCATGGCCCTGGCCATCTTCTTAGGCGGCCTGGTCATCTGGATGCACCGGGCCAACATCAAGCGGCTTGTGAAGGGAGAAGAGAATAAGCTGTCCTTCCACAGGAAAAGTAAAAAGTAAAAAGGAAAAGGGAAAAAGCTATGGCCTTGTGGCGGCCGAAGGCCGCTTATTGAAATAGTCCGGCTCTGCCGGACACGATCCTTTTTCCTTTTTGCATTTTCCTTTTGATAGTTTTCTCCCATAAAGGAGGTACTACGTATGAACATCTCCGTCCTCGGTTCCGGCGGCTGGGGCACCGCCCTGGCGCTGTTATTGCTGAAAAACGGCCATACCGTCACCCTCTGGTCCTATCAGGAGGAGGAGTCCGCCAACCTGCGGGAGAAGCGGGAGAACCCGGTGCTGCCCGGGGTGGCTTTGCCTGGGGAACTGGGGCTCACTGCCGACCTGAGCTGCGTCAAGGGCTGTGCCGTGGTGGTACTGGCCACCCCCTCCTTTGCCGTCCGCTCCACCGCCCGGCAGGTGAAGCCCCTGCTGGACCCCGGCGCGGTGGTGGTCAGTGTCTCCAAGGGGGTGGAGAAGGACACCTCCCTCACCCTCACAGAAGCCATCGGCCAGGAGCTGGGCGGGGCGCACCCCATCGTGGCCCTCTCCGGCCCCTCCCACGCCGAGGAGGTGGGCAGAGGAGTGCCCACCGCCGTGGTGGCCGCCTCCCAGGACAAGGCGGCGGCCATGCTGGTCCAGGATGTGTTCATGAGCCCCTGCTTCCGGGTCTACACCTCTGACGACGTGGTGGGGGTGGAGCTGGGGGCCGCCCTGAAAAACGTCATCGCTCTCTGCGCCGGAGTCTGCGACGGCCTGGGCCTGGGGGACAACACCAAGGCCATGCTCATGTCCCGGGGCCTTACCGAGATCGCCCGGCTGGGAGAGGCTATGGGCGGTCGGAAGGAGACCTTCGCCGGTCTGGCGGGTGTGGGCGACCTCATCGTCACCTGCACCTCCATGCACTCCCGGAACCGCCGCTGCGGCATTCTCATCGGCAAGGGCACCCCGGCGGAGCAGGCGGTGAAGGAGATCGGCATGGTGGTGGAGGGCTACTACGCCGCCGCCACCGCCAAGACATTGGCCGACAAGTTAGGGGTAGAGATGCCCATCACCACCGCCGCCTACCAGGTGCTCTATGAGGGCAAAGACCCCAAGACGGTGGTGACCGAGCTTATGACCCGGGACAAGAAGCACGAGAGCGAAGAGAGCTGGGTATAAACGAGAGCAAGGACCGGTATGGCCAGCGGCCATGCCGGTTTTTTCAACAATGAAAATGTTCCAAAAATGCGTAGCCCTTGTAGGGGCGAGCACAGCTCGCCCCTACAGAGAATGAGCGGTGCGGCTATTCATCAAATATTTATCGAATATCAATAAAAAATAGTTGATTTTCAATAAAGTATATGATACAATACCCTCAAAGGAGGGAAAGCCCATGACCGCCGACCTGAAAAAGACCGTCCGCATCCTCAGCGCCGCCCTGCTGGCGGCCTACATCTGCTGTAATATCATCGTCTACTTCATCCCCACTATCGCCATCACCACTGGGGGAGAGGGGCTAACGGAGTACGTGGGCCACATGGGCCGGTTCTGGAACGCCCTGCTCCACCCCGGGGAGGACGACATCGTCCTGGCCGGATGGGTGGGCAGCCTCATCGCTTGGGCCTGGTTTTGGTTCGAGAGCGGGGACAACCTGGTCCACGCCCTCTTCCTCATCGTGGCGGGGATCTGCACTGCCAAGACCCCGAAGGAGGGCCGCAAAATATTGGATCAGGTCCAGCAGGACCGGCCCTTCGCCCCGGAGAATGCCCACAGCTTCCGCCGGGTGGGCCGGCTGTCCCTGGTCATCGCCGGGGCGGCCCTGGTCCGGGCCCTCTGGGAGCTGAGCCGGGGCGCCCTGGCTCTGGACGACGCTCTGCTGATCTTCGTCTTCCTGGCGGGGGCCCTGCTGTGCTGGGTGCTCTCCGCCCTCTTCGGCCAGGCCGCCCAGCTGAAGGCGGAGAACGACCTGACCATATAGGGGGAGCAAATATGATTGTGGTGAACTTGGATGTGATGCTGGCCAAGCGGAAGATGACCCTCTCCCAGCTCTCCGAGGAGGTGGGCCTCACCCTGGCCAACCTGTCGGTGCTGAAGACGGGTAAGGCCAAGGCGGTGCGCTTCTCCACCCTGGACGCCATCTGCCGGGTCTTGGAATGCCAGCCGGGGGAATTGTTAGAGTGGAGAGCGGAGTGTGAAGAGTGAAGAGGATCGCACCGCCTGCCGTGGGGGCAGGCGGTGCGTTTTTTTAATCGTTGGTTTGGGTGGTTTGGGCGGTGAGCAAATCGGTGGTGTAGGAGTAAGTTCCCGCCTGCTGCTGGAAGAGGGAGGAGCCCTGGGTGTGGGAGGTGTAGTGCAGGAGGGTGTCGTCGTACTCCAGCTTCAGCTCATCGGGCGGGCTGGGGAAGCCCGAGTCGTCCCGGTAGGGGAGGGGCAGGGAGGTGACCTTGCCGTCGGCCTTTTGGATGAGGTAGAGGTAGGGGTAGGCCCCATGGGGCAGGCCGCCTACCTGGCCCGAGAGGAGGGTGGCGGACCGGGTCTCCAGCTGCTGGGTGACGGTAAAGCCCTGGGTCTGGAGGATATCCGCTAAGGCCGCCAGGTATTCCGGGGACCGGCGCTCCACGGTAAGCTCCCCGGTGGCCAGGTCCACAGTGTAGAGGTAGGTCCCTGCGTCGTGGAGGCTTCCCAATGCCTCGTCAAAGGAATAGGAGTAGGTCAAGGTTTTCCCGTCCTCACTGATGGCCAGGCCGTCCGGGGCCCGGTCGGTGGGGTGATGCCAGGGGTATCCGGCGTCGAAGACCGTGGAGGGGAGGATGAGCTGCTTGATGGCCCCGTCCCCCAGGGCCGAGCCGGGCTTGTAGACCAGGGAGAGGATATAGTCGTCGTATTTGTCCACGAACCGCCCCTTGGTGAGCACCGCGGTGCACAGCTCTGCATTCAGAGTCTCCACCACCTCCCGGTCCTCGCTGTGCTGGTCGGAGGAAATGATCCGCTTTCGGGTCACATGGGCCATGGATGTGTCATAGCTGTGGGGGGTATGGACCTCGGTGATCTCCCCGGTGGGCAGGTCCACGGTATAGGTGATGACCCCCGCCTTCTGTACCGGCTCTCCCAGGTCCTGCTCCCGGAAATAGGTGTAGGTGAAGGCCTTCCCGTCCTCACTGAGGCCCATGGTGTCGGCAGGGCGGCAGACGGCCAGGCCCGGACCGACCCAGGCGTGGGGCAGGCCGATGACGGTGCCGTCCCCCAGCTGGGAGCCGGGCTTGTAGATGAGTTCCATAGCCCCGCTGGGGGCGTTCATCATGCCGCCCCGGTCATAGATGAAGATGGTGCAATAGTCGGTCTCTATAGTCTCCTCATTGTAGTAGCCGAAGCTGGTCCGCAGCTGAGCCACCGCCAGCTCATAGCCGCTGGGAACGGCGGGGGGAGCGGTGAGCCGTTGGCTGGGATCCAGCACCCGAGCCACCATGACGGCGGCCTCCACCCGAGTCAGGCCCTTGTCCCCCCAAAAGGTGCCGATGTGGTCCAGTCCGTTGAGGATGCCGGCCTCGTAGAGGGCGTAGATACCTGCGTTTTGCTCGTTGCGCTTGGGAAGGTCGGGGATGGAGGGTACGTCGTACTGTTTCTCCAGCTCCCCGGCGGCCACCGCCAGGGCCTTGGCGAAGTTTTCCCGGTTGGTCCGGGCGGTGTCGGGATGGTCGTAGGAGATGCTGCCCAGCAGGGAGGAAAAGCCGGCGGCCTCCCGCAGCCCCAGCTGCTCCACAGTGTACACCGCATCCCGGTACCACCGGTCGGGGCCGGGCTTGGAGTTGCTCAGCAGACCCCCGGCGTTGGGCTCCTCCTCACAGGCGAAGCGGAGCTGGGGGCCGTAGTAGCCGCCGCTTTCCGCCGCCACCGCCCCGGAGTAGCTCCGGCCCTCGGCGGTGAAGGTGGCGGGGCCCTCGTGGGCTCTGGCCCAGGCCATCCGCTCCTCGGGGGTGTCCCCGGGGGCCAAAACGGTGACGGCCCGCACGCCTTGCCCGTCCTGATAGGGGTCAAAATGGTCGTAGCTGAAAAAGGAGTTCTGCTCCCCGTACCGGGTCCAGGTGGTGCTGTCGGCCAGGGTCAGGGTGTACTTGCCCCAGTCCTCCGGGGCCTTTTTCATGGCCCCGTCCCCGCCCCGCTGCAGGTCGTAGAGCCGCACCGCCAGGGTGAGGCACTCGGCGGCGGTGAGCTGGGCGTCGGGGGAGAAGGTGTCCGGCCCGGTGCCGATCATGATGCCCTGCCTGGCACAGGTCTCCGCCCCTGCCTCAAACCAGCTGCCGGCGGGGACGTCGGAGAAGCCGTCCCACTGCTGGGGGAGGGAGGGCTTGACTTCGCTGTGGCTCACCGACAGCTCCCCGTTGGTGAGGTCCACGGTGTAGGTGTACTTCCCTGCCTCATGGCAGAGGGTGTCCCCGTTGGACAGAGGGGAATCGAAGGAGTAGGTATAGCTCAGAGTCCAACCGTCCTCGCTGAGGACCATGAAGTCCGGCGCCCGGTCAGTGGGGGCGCCGCCGCCCACGACGGCGGTGCTGGGCAGCAGCAGCCGCTGGAGGGGGGACTGCTCCCCGTAGGCGCGCTTGGACACCAGATAGAGCTCATAGTCCCTGTAAGCCGGGACCCCCTTCTGGGCGGGGACCTCCCGGTGCCGCAGCACTATGGTGAAGTAGGAGGCATCCAGCTGCCGGTCCAGGGTATACCCCTCAGCCCGGATAAGACTGTTCAATGCGTCGGCATGCTTATCGGCGGCCTTCTGTTCCCAATCGTAGCGGAAGAGGTGGATGGTATCGAAGTCGGGCCGGTCGGGCCAGCTGCCGTCCTCCTTTTGGGGCCAGTCCACATAGAGCACGGAGTGGGAGCCATAGTCCTTGTACTGGGCAGTGCACTCCCAGCTCTCCCGGCCCAGGGTGAGGGTGGCCGGCTTGCCGTGCTGGGCCTTGCCCCAGGCGTCCAGGGCCTCCCCGGGGGCGAGGCCGTCGCTGCGGGTGAGGGAGCCCTCCACATTGGGGTCCTCCCCCCGCAGGAGGATGCCGGGACGGCCTGGGTCCGCCAGGGAGAGGGCCACCCACCGCCAGTTGTCCCGGTAGCCCGAGGTCACCACCCCGTCGGCGGCGGTGATGGAGATGAGGTAGGTCTCCTCCTGGGCGGCAAGGGTCGCCGGGAGGAGAGAGATGCACAGGCAGAGGGATAAGAGCAGAGCCGGGACTCGTTTTTTCATGGCGAAGCTCTCCTATAACTTGAGATAGATACCTCTATTCTATCAAGAGAACGAAGAAAAGGCAAACCCATCAAAAAAAGAGCTCTGCCCGGCAGCATATGCTGCCGGGCAGAGCTTTATAGTTGAATTCCT
>CATJWI010000120.1 GCA_949744075.1 uncultured Eubacteriales bacterium
ATATCAATGTCCTCAAGGCTCTGGGGGTACGGAACTTTGACTGCGCCGTGGTAGCCATGGGCAGCGATGTGGGCAACTCCGCCCTCGTTACCCTGAATCTGAAGGAGCTGGGGCTTCAGCAGGTGGTCTGTAAGGCACAGAGCCATGTGCACCAGCGGGTTCTGGAGAAGATTGGGGCGGACCGGGTCATTTTCCCGGAGCATGAGATGGGAGTGAAGCTGGCCCAGGGGCTCTCCTCCTCCAGTGTGCTCAACTTCATTGAGTTTTCCGAGGATTACGGCATTGTGGAGCTTTTGGTCCCCAAGTCCTGGGTGGGAAAGTCCATCCGGGAATTGGACGTGCGGAACGCCTTCCACGTGAACATCATCGCGGTCCGGAAGGCGGACAAGCCCAGCTCGCTGGATGTGGCCCCCGGAGCCGCCTGCATTCTGGAGGCGGGGGACAATGTGGTGGCGGTGGGCCGGAGCGAGGACATCAACCGGCTCCATGAGGTGAAGTGATGGAGACCATCACCAGCCGTAAAAATCCCCTGTTTCAGAAGATCAGGAAGCTGAATGGCTCCGGCTCCTTCCGCCGTCAGCAGGGACTCTTTATGTGCGAGGGGCCCAAGCTGTTGGAGGAGGCGGTAAAGTGGGGGGCTGATCCGGAATTTGTGATAAAGGAGCCGGAATTATCCCTCCCCAAGGCGTTGGCGGCCAAGGTGGTGGAGACTCCGGCGGAGGTGCTGGCATCTGTGGCGGATACCGAGACCCCCCAGGGGGTGGTCTTCGCCTGCGGCCTGCCTGATACCGCGCTGCCGGACAGGCTGTCTCCGGGCAGATACCTGGTGCTGGACGGGGTCCAGGATCCGGGAAATCTGGGTACGGTCTGGCGGACCGCCGACGCCTTTGGGGCGGCGGGACTGCTTTTGACGGGGAGTTGCGCCGATCCATTCTCCCCCAAGGCTGTCCGGGCTTCTATGGGAGCCTGTTTCCGTCTGCCTGTCTGGAAAGGGGACAGGCGGGACGTGGCGGAGCTGCTGTCCCGTTCCCACATCCCCCTTTACGCCACCGCCCTGCGGGAGGACACGGAGGATGTGCGGAGGGTGGACCTGTCCCAGGCCGCCGTGGTTATCGGCAGTGAGGGCCGGGGGATCTCGGAGGAGCTGCTGGACCTGTGCGAAAAGACCCTGAAGATCCCCATGACAGACCGCTGTGAGTCCCTCAACGCCGCAGTGGCGGCGGCCATTTTACTTTGGGAAGGATTTTGCCCGTTTTGAACAGAAAATGGCGTATAAATTGTAAACCGTGATACAATCTCGGGAGGAGGCATTCCTGTGGCCAACCTGAAATATTTTCTTTGGCTCACCACCCGAAAGGGGTTTCAGACCGGGGAGGTCAACGGACTGCTTTCCTACTTTGGCACCCCGGAGGCAATCTACTTTGCCCAGGGGGAGGAGTATGACCTGCTGGGACTTTCCGAGAGAAAAAAGCAGGCGCTGAAGGATAAGGACCTGGGCGAGGCGGAGAAGATACTGGAAAACTGCGACCGCCTGGGGATCCATATTATGACGATCCAGGACGCCGACTACCCTGAGCGGCTGGGGCAGATCTACGACCCGCCCTGTGTCCTCTACTGGATGGGGAAGCCCCTGAACGTGGATGACCAGCTGACCGTGGGGGTGGTGGGGACCCGGAAAAGCACCCCTTACGGGGACGACCTGGCGGGACGGCTGGGGCTGGACCTGGCCCGCGCCGGGGCGGTGCTGATCTCCGGCATGGCGGAGGGTATCGACTCCCGGGGACTTCGGGGGGCGCTGAGGGGCGGCGGGAGCGTCATCAGCGTGCTGGCTGGAGGGTTGGACGTGGTGTATCCCAAGGAGAACCGCTATCTTTACCGGGACGTGGTGACGGCGGGGCCCCTTCTCAGCGAGTACCCGCCGGGGACAGAGCCGGCGGGGTTCCATTTCCCCGTCCGCAACCGGATTATCTCCGGCCTTTCCATGGGGCTTGTGGTGGTGGAGGCCGGCGAGCCCAGCGGGGCCTTGATCAGCGCCCGCCATGCCCTGGAGCAGAACCGGGAGGTCTTTGCCTTTCCCGGTCCGGTGGGAGCCGCCGCCAGCCTGGGGTGCAACCGGATTATTCAGCGGGGGGAGGCCAAGCTGATCCTTTCCGCCGCCGATATTATGGAGGAATTTCAACTTCTGTTTCCCGGCAAGGTCCGCACCCCGCCGCCGATGGAGGAGGGGGAGACCCTTCAGCGGCTGGAGGGAGAACCCGCGCCAACAGGGATAAAAGAGGCGAAAGAGGTTGACAAAGCCCCGGATCGGGCATATATTTCTCTATCAGATGATCCGGAGGCTTTCACGGAGGACCAGCGGGACATTCTTCTGTGCATCCAGCACAGAAGCCTGCGGATGGATGACATCTCAGAGCAGACCCAGATCCCGGCCCGGAGGGTGTCCTCCGCCCTCACTCTACTCCAGCTTCAGGACATGGTGGAGGAGAAGCCGGGAAAGCGGTTTTATGCCAAGGTCATCTTGACAGGGTAAGATTTTTTGACTATTATCTTTTTTACTGTACTACATCATCTTTCCTCGGAGGTCATATCGTGGCTACAACGACGAAGAACAATTTAGTGATCGTGGAATCCCCGGCGAAGGCCAAGACAATCACCAAATACCTGGGTCCGGGCTATGAGGTCAAGGCCAGTATGGGCCATATCCGGGATCTGCCCAAGAGTAAGATCGGGGTGGACGTGGACCAGGATTTTTCGGTGGACTACCAGCCTATCGCAGGGAAAGAGGACATTATCAAGGACCTGAAGAAGGCGGCGAAAAAGAGCGACCGGGTCTATCTGGCTACCGACCCTGACCGGGAGGGGGAGGCCATCTCCTGGCATCTGAAAGAGCTTTTGGACCTGCCCGGCGATAAGACCTTCCGGGTTACCTTCAACGAGATCACCAAGAAGGTGGTCAACGAGTCCATCGCCGCCCCCCGGCAGATCGACATGGACTTAGTGGACGCCCAGCAGGCCCGGCGTGTGCTGGACCGGGTGGTGGGGTATCAGATATCCCCCTTCCTGTGGAAGAAGATCAAGCGGGGCCTGTCCGCCGGACGGGTCCAGTCGGTGGCCACCCGGCTGGTGTGCGAGCGGGAGGAGGAGATCAAAGCCTTCAAGCCCGAAGAATACTGGTCCTTGGACGCCCTTTTGGAGAGAGTGCGCCCCAACGTGGGCAGGTTCACCGCTCAGTTCTACGGGAAAGAGAAGCGGATGGAGCTCCACAGCGAGAAGGAGGTCCAGGTGGTGATGGAGACGGTGAAGGCCGGCAGTTTCTCGGTCACCGACGTGAAGGAGCAGGAGAAGAACCGGAATCCGGCCCCTCCCTTTACCACCTCCACCCTCCAGCAGGAGGCCAGCCGGAAGCTGAACATGCAGCCCCGGCGGACCATGGCCATCGCCCAGCAGCTTTACGAGGGTGTGGATATCACCGGGGAGGGCACCGTGGGTCTTATCACCTACATGCGTACCGACTCCCTGCGGCTCTCGGATGAGGCCACCGCCGCCGCCAAGGGCTTTATCCTGGCCCGCTACGGTCAGGAGTACTATCCCGGTAAGGCCCGGGTCTATAAGGCCAAGGCGGGGGCTCAGGATGCCCACGAGGCCATCCGGCCCTCCAACGTGGAACTGACTCCCGAGAGTGTGAAGAAGGACCTGACGGCGGAGCAGTACCGGCTCTATAAGCTGATCTGGAGCCGGTTCCTAGCCTGCCAGATGGCCTCCGCTGTCTATGACAGCGTTACCATTGAGGCCACCTCCAACGACTACCGGTTCCGGGCTACCCATACCGCCCTGAAGTTCTCCGGCTATACCGCCGTCTATGTGGAGGGCAAGGACGAGGAGGAAGAGGAGTTCCAGTCCCCCCTGCCCGATCTGAAGGAGGGGGAGGCCCTGTCCCTGCTGGGGCTGGAGCCCAAGCAGCACTTTACCCAGCCCCCCGCCCGGTATACCGAGGCCAGCCTGATCAAGGCCCTGGAGGAAAAGGGTATCGGACGGCCCTCCACCTACGCGCCCACCATCTCCACCATTGAGAGCCGGGAGTACGTGGTGAAGGAGGGCAAGTACCTGCGCACCACCCCCCTGGGGGAGACGGTGAACATGGTGATGAAGGACAAGTTCCCCGATATCGTGGACTATGACTTTACCGCCCAGATGGAGGAGAAGCTGGACCAGGTGGAGCAGGGGAAGGAGAAGTGGAAGGACCTGTTGGGGGACTTCTATGGGGATTTTTCCCGGGAGCTGGAGAAGGCGGAGGCCGACGTGGGGGAGCGGATCAAGGTCCCCGACGAGGTCTCTGAGGAGATCTGCCCCCTGTGCGGGCGGCATCTGGTGTTCAAGTCGGGACGGTTTGGCCGGTTCCTGGCCTGTCCCGGTTGGCCCGAGTGCGGCCACACCCAGCCCATTGTGGAGCAGATGCCCGGCAAGTGCCCCAAGTGCGGCGGTCGGCTTTTGAAGCGCACGGGCACCAGCAAGAAGAGCGGTAAGCCCTACACCTATTATGCCTGCGAGTTCGTCACCCGGCGGGAGAGCGCCCCCCGGCAGTGCGATTTTATGACCTTCGATGTCCCTGTGGCGGACAATTGTCCCGCCTGCGGCCAGACTATGTTCAAGCTCTCGGGCCGGGGGGCTAAGAAGCCCTTCTGCATCAATGAGAAGTGCGCCAACTTCCTTCCGGAGGACAAGCGGGGGTATTACAAGAAGAAAGAAGAGGGGACCGGGACCAAGAAGAAGGCCCCGGTCAGGAAGACCGCCGCCAAGAAGACCACAAAGAAAAAGTAAGGAGGCTGCGCTGTGGAACCAGTCACCGTGATCGGGGCCGGATTGGCCGGGTGCGAGTGTGCCTGGCAGCTGGTGAGGCGTGGGGTCCCCGTGACCCTGCGGGAGATGAAGCCCCAAAAGGCCACGCCCGCCCACCACAGCCCGGACTTTGCCGAGCTGGTGTGCTCCAACTCCCTGCGGTCCGACCAGTTGGAGAACGCCGTGGGGCTTTTGAAGGAGGAGCTGCGGCGGCTGGACAGCCTGATCATCGCCTGCGCCGACGCCCACCGGGTGGAGGCAGGGGGAGCTTTGGCGGTGGACCGGGAGGCCTTTGCCGCCGCCGTGACGGAGAGGATCAAGGGACATCCCCTCATCACCGTGGTGGAGGGGGAGGTCACCGCCATTCCGGAGGGGGAGGTGGTCATCGCCGCCGGGCCTCTGGCCTCGGAGGGGCTGACGGAGGCGATCCATACCATGCTTCCCGGCAGCGGTACCCTGAATTTCTTTGACGCCGCCGCCCCCCTGGTGTCCTTTGAGTCGGTGGATATGGACTGCGCCTGGTTCGCCTCCCGGTACGACAAGGGTACTGCCGACTACATCAATTGCGCCTTGAGCCGGGAGGAATATCTGGCTTTCTGGCAGGAGCTCCGCACCGCCCAGGAGGCGGAGGTCCACGGTTTTGAGGATAAGAACGTCTTCGAGGGCTGTATGCCCGTGGAGGTCATGGCCCGGCGGGGAGAGGACACCCTGCGGTACGGGCCCTTGAAGCCAAAGGGGCTCAAGGATCCCAAGACGGGACGGGAGCCCTATGCGGTGGTGCAGCTTCGGAAGGATAACGCCCAGGGGAGCATTTACAATCTGGTGGGCTTCCAGACCCATTTGAAGTGGCCCGAGCAGAAGCGGGTGTTTTCCATGATCCCTGCCCTTCGTCAGGCGGAGTTTCTGCGGTACGGGGTCATGCACCGGAACACCTACTTAAAGTCCCCTGGCTTTTTGGACCGGTATTACCGGGTGAAGGAGTGCCCCCGGGTGGCCTTTGCTGGGCAGATCACCGGGGTGGAGGGATATGTGGAGTCGGCGGCCAGCGGGTGCCTGTGCGGCATTGAGCTGGCCCAGCGGCTGCTGGGGGAGCGTCCGGTGGATTTCCCGGCGGAGACCGCCATCGGGGCGTTGGCCCTCTATGTGTCCAACGAGAGCGTCACCGATTTCCAGCCCATGAACGTGAACTTCGGCATTATGCCGCCCTGGCCTGAGAGGGTGAGGGGGGGAAAGCGGGAGAAGAATGGCCTGATCGCCCAGCGGGCCCTGGAGGCGCTCAAGGGATGTGTAGACCCAGCTTGACCAGATAGCGGAAGAGGATCCGGCCTTCGGAGCTGTCCCGCCGGAATACCTCCATTTGGTAGTCCTCAAACAGTTCGCGTTGTCCGGGGGAAAGGGTGGTTTCCAGGGGCCGCTTTGCCTGGTCGGGGTAGCGTTGGACGGGGAGACGTTCGTCGATGAGATAATAGAGTTGGTCAATGAGATCCGGCATGATATCACCTCTGCACTTTTAGTGTTATACATATTATAACACCAAAAGTGCGAACGCCAATAGAAGGGGTGCAAATAGATGAAAATTTTTGCGATGCGGCTCCGGGAAGTGCGTACACAAGTGGGAGAGAGCAGGAAGGCACTGGGAGATGCGCTTGGAATTGGCGTGAGTCAGATCAGTGAAATGGAAAATGACCGGAAAGGGACGACGTTGGAAAAACTGGCGTTGATCTGCCGTCATTACAACGTCTCTGCCGATTATTTGCTGGGGCTTTCTGACGATAGGTGAGGTTTTTGGGGCCACAGCCCAGCCGTTGGCGGCTTTGCCGCTTACGGCTGGGGCGTACTCCTTGCGGGTAAAACCGCTTGAAAGCGGTTCTGGACTTCGAACTTTATACAGGCGATAGACCAGAGGAATAAACAGCGAGGTACGGTACAACCGTAGAGAGCGCCTATCTTGTTTGGTTATCCCCCGGTTGCAAGCCTAAAGGGTATCGTTCTATTGACCGGCTGCTTCCTCAAGGCGACCCGTGGTCCCTTTTGCGCCGCTGCCGCTGATGACGGCGGGACCTTTGGGTGGTTCGTTGGAATATACGCCGCCTGGGTTTTGGGGCGTTTGTTCTTTGTTTGTAGGGGCGGGCTGCGCCCGCCCGTTTTCTGACGATAAGAAATCACTCCGAAAAAGGAGGAACTGACCATGAAGATCATCGTAGACGCCATGGGCGGCGACAACGCCCCCCGGTCCAATGTGGAGGGGGCTCTGGCCGCTGTCCGGGAATTGGGGGTGGAGGTGGCCCTGGTGGGCCGGGGGGACGAACTGGTGGCCATCCTGAAGGAGATGGGGCTGGAGGAGCCGCCTCCGGGGCTGGAGATCGTCCACGCCTCTGAGGTGGTGGACATGGAGGACAACCCCGCCACCGCTTTCAAGGAGAAAAAGGACTCCTCCCTCACCGTGGGGCTGAACCTGGTGAAGGAGGGCAAGGGGGACGCTTTTGTGTCCGCCGGGTCCACTGGGGCGCTGCTGTCCGGAGCTACCCTGCTCACCAAGCGTATCCGGGGCATCCGCAGGGCCGCCATGGCCCCCCTGATCCCCACGGCGGGGGGCGGGAGCATCCTCATCGACTGCGGGGCCACCGCCGAGTGTACCCCGGAATACCTGCTCCAGTTTGCCTTTATGGGCTCCTACTACGCCGAGCACATTTTGGGCCGCCCTGAGCCCCGGGTGGGACTGCTGAACATCGGCGCCGAGGAGAGCAAGGGCACCGAGCTTCAGCGGCAGACCTACGCTCTGCTGAAAAAGGCGGGGGAGGAGGGGCGCATCCACTTCACCGGCAACGTAGAGGCCCGGGAGGCCGTGCTGGGGGCGGTGGATGTTATCGTCTGCGACGGCTACGCCGGGAATATCTTCCTCAAGAGCCTGGAGGGTACCGCCCTGTTCCTCTCAGGGGAACTGAAAAAGATGTTCAAGAAGAATGCCCTTACCAAGCTCTCCGCCCTGCTGGTGTCCGGGGGCATCCGGGACTTTAAGAAGATCTTGGACTCCCGGGAGGTGGGGGGTACCCCCCTCATCGGCATTGCCAAGCCGGTGATCAAGGCCCACGGCTCCTCCGACGGCTACGCCATCAAAAACGCCATTGCCCAGGCCCAGAAATTTGCCGCCTCGGGCATTATCGAGAGCATTACGGAGAATGTGGAGTACATGCGCCTGCCAGTGGGGAAGGCGGCCCGGGAGGAGAAAATTTGATTTTCCCCCTTGACAGCGGGGAAGATATTGCCTATTATCATAGTGATTTAGTTCTATGACAGATAGGAGCGATAGATATGATTTTCGAAAAAATGGCAAAGCTGCTGGCCGAGCAGTTCGGCCTGGAGCCCGAAGAGATCACCGAGGATACCGGCCTGGAGGACCTGGGCGCCGACTCTGTGGACCTGGTGGAGCTTTCCATGAACATGGAGGCCGAGTTCGGCATCGACGAGATGGGGGAGGAAGAGATGGCCTCCATCCACACCGTGGGCGATCTGGTGAACTACCTGCGGGGCAAGCTGGGCGAGTGATGGAGAGCATAGAGGCCAAGCTGGGCTACTCCTTCCGGGACCGGAAGCTGCTGGAGAACGCCCTGACCCATTCCTCCTACGCCAATGAGAACCATTCCCCCGGGGGGAGCAACGAGCGGTTGGAGTTTTTGGGGGATTCCATCCTGGGGATGGTGACGGCGGATTTTCTTTACAAGGAGCACCCCGACCTGCCCGAGGGGGACCTGACCCGGAAGCGGGCGGCCTTGGTGTGCGAGGAGAGTCTGGCCGAGGTGGCCGGCCGTTTGGACCTGGGGGCCTATCTCCGGCTGGGCCGGGGAGAGGAGGCCGGCGGCGGCAGGGAGCGCAGCTCCATCCGGGCCGACGCGGTAGAGGCAGTGCTGGCTGCTGTCTTCCTGGACGGCGGGCTGGTGGAGGCCCGGAGAATCGTCCAGCGGTTCATTTTGGACCGGGAGGAGGAAAAGAGCGCCAACCGGGACTACAAGACGGCCCTCCAGGAATTGGTCCAGCGGGAGAGCGGACAGGTGCTGACCTACCGGCTCATCGGGGAGTCCGGGCCCGATCACGCCAAGGTGTTTGCCGTGGCGGTGGACCTGAACGGCAGGACCGTGGGAGAGGGCCGGGGCCACAGCAAGAAGGAGGCCGAGCAGATGGCGGCCAAGGCGGCCATCGCGGAGCTCGAAGAGAAAGAATAAAAGGAAAAGGATGCCGGAGCCGTTGCGGCGCCGGCATTTTCCTTTGGGAGGGGTTTTTCATGTTTGAGCAGTGGAAGGAGCGGGAATTGGCCGCCATCAAGGAGCAGTACGGAAAGATACGGGTCATTACCCTGGTGCTGATGGGAGTGATGGCCCTGAGCCTGCCCATGGAACTGGTGATGGTGCTGGACGGGGGCGGAGGGCTGTCCGTCTTTTCCCTCGTGTTCACCCTGGCCATCATGGCTCTGATCTGGAATTTAGGCAACTACAAAAAGCGGTTTGTCAAGCCCCTGCTGGCCGCTGTGGAGGAGAGTTTGCCCACCCAGGGGGAGCGGGAGCTCTTTGCCCAGCAGATGGAGGGGGCCCAGGTGGTGACCTATTCCCCCGCCCCCCAGGTGAAGCCTGGCCGGCTGCTGTTGGGGGAGGATTACTGCTACTTCCGGCAGCTGGGGCGGGTACGCATCCTGAAAAACCGGGAGCTTCGCCGGGCCAAGGTGGCCAAAGAGAGCTACACTGTGGGCCGGGGGCACATGCGTACCTGCTATGGCCTGTCCCTCTTCGGGGAGGAGGAAAAGCCCGCCTGGAGCGCCAGCTTCCCCACGGAGGAGGGGGCCTATCAGGCCTTGGAGCTCTTCCGGCAGAAGCTGCCCGCCAACCTGACGGTGGAGGACGGCATCGCCTACGGCAAGACCGAGGAGGGACGGCGGGAGGAGAGAAAGGCCACCCTGGTCCAGCTGGTGGCCTGCGCAGTGATGGTGGCGGTGCTGGTGGTCATTGTCAAGCTGATACAGGGATAAAAAAAGCCCCATGGGAGGTCTCCCATGGGGCTTTTTTATTTGGTCATCTCCCGGATCTCCTCATAGACGCTCTTGGGTTTTCGAAAGTGATGCCAAAGCTCGTCCAGGAGGGTGAGCAGGGCCGCGCCGCCGAAAGACAGCCCTGCTACCAGGGCTCCCGCCCGGGCCCAGAAGGCCTCGGGCAGAATGAGGATGATCTGGTCGGTGCGGTAGTTGAAGACCCAGTTGGTCTTGCCGGGGAAGAAGAGGGTGTGGAAGGCGGTGAAGAGGGAGGGGAAATCCACAAGAGCCCAGACCGCCAGGGCCCCAAGGACTGCCGCCATTCCCATCAGGGCCCAGAAGCAGGGGCCCCGGCCGCAGAAGCGGTGGAGCGTCAGCTTTTTGGCGGCGGTGAGGATGAGGATGGCCGCCAAGAGGGCGGCAGTGGCCTCCAGCACGTAAAAGTCCAGCCAGAAGAGGGCCTTGCAGTCGACGAAGTGGCTCCGTCCGCTCTCCGACCATTTTAGGTCCCCCGTACCAAAGGGGGCGTCCTTGACCAGGAAGTCCATGACCTCGTCGAAGGCGCCGCGGATGGTTTCCTCGGAGTATCCCGTCTGGGCGGGGAGGTCCAGGGCTTCGGCCTGAGCATAGTAGAAGGGCCGGTAGAGGGTGGGTACGGCGATGGCCCCGGTGAGCAGGAACAGGGCCAGCAGCACCGAGGTGAGGGCGGAGAAGAATTTAGACGGCTTTTTCATGGGGATACCCCTTTTCTTGTTCCTGGGACAGGACGATAAGTACCTGGGAGGGCAGGTAGAACAGCCACATGCCAATGCGGGTGAAGCCGGGGAGGAGCCCCAGGTTCCAGGCCCCTACGCAGAGATCGCAGCAGACGAAAAGCAGCAGGCCCCAGGCGAAGACACGTTTCTTCAGGGCAAAGGCGGCGATGGTATTGAGGACCAAAGCAGAAAAATAGAAAAGCACGAGGAACAAAAGGTCATATTGGGCGGGGCGGAGGAACAAGATCAGCAAGGCCAGTGGGAATGGCAGAGACCAACGGATGGTTTGGAGCGTGTGGAGCAGCTTTTCCTGCCTGGATGAAAGGGGGAGAAGAGAAGCCTGGAGCCGGCCAAGGCGGTAGAGGTAACAGAATTGAACGATCAGGAAAAAGAGAAGGCCGATGCTATAATGATCATCCTGCACCAGCAGAAGCCAATCCGCCGCCACCGTGAAGCACAGGGCGGCGGCCACCAGTTTGCCGTCGGCGGTCCCTGCCCCCAGCAGGGCGGTGACGCAGCACAGGCAGATGGCGGCGAATTTGATCCAGGTGGTGTCGCTTAGCCGGGTGAGGTCCAAAAAAAGAAAAATGAGCCACAGTGTCCCAGCCAAAACCGGAAAGACCTGTTTCCGGAAGAATTTCAAGTTGGACACCTCCGTATGGGGAAAGTAGGGCGCGACGTCCCGGCGCGCCGTTGGTAAGGAGTATCATATGGCATAAACTTTTTCCAGGCCTGCCTGGCCGGGGGCCGCAGCCCAGCCGTTGGCGGCTTTGCCGCTTGCGGATGGGGCGTACTCCTTGCGGGTAAAACCGCTTGAAAGCGGTTCTGGACTCCGAACGGAAAAGGGTGGTGGACCAGTGGGGTGAACGGCGAGGTGCGGTACAGCCGTAAAGAGCACCAACGCTGTAAAGCTATCCCTCGGTTGCAAATTTTCAGGGTATCGTTCTATTGACAGGCGGCACCCGCAAGGCGACCTGTGGTCCCTATTGCGCCGCTGCCGTTGATGACAGCGTGACCTTTGGGGGATCCATTGGAATTCACGCCGCCTGGGGGCGGCGCCCCCCACGGCGAATGGGGAGAAGGTGGTTCCCTATTCGTAGGGGCGAGCACAGCTCGCCCCTACGGGGCCGCTGGGTCCGCTGTTACCTTGGCGTAGGCTTTTTTTCGGATCAGGAGGAAGCAGAGGATGTGGACGGTTCCTGTGACGATCCAGCTTACAGGGTAGGAGAGATAGAGGCACTGGGGGGTGCGGACCATTTGGAAGACAGTGGCCACCCATAAAAGACGCAGGCCACAGGCGCCTAACACCGACACGATCATGGGGACCACCGACCAGCCCAGGCCCCGGAGGACGCCTACCATCACGTCCATGACGCCGCACAGGGCGTAGGGGACCGCCACGCACTTCATGCGCACCAGGCCTTGGGCGATGACCTGGGCGCTGGGGGTGTATATGCCCAGTAGCTGGGAGCCGAAGAGATAGACCAGGTTGCCCAGGACCACCCCCGTCACCACCACGAAGAGCTGGCACCAGAGAAGGACCCGGTTCACCCGGTCGCACTTGCCCGCACCGTAGTTTTGTCCGGTGAAGGTGAGACAGGCCTGGTGGAAAGCGTTCATGGCCACATAGACGAAGCTCTCCACATTGGCGCTGGCCCCGGAGCCGGCCATGACCACGTCGCCGAAAGAGTTGATGGAGGACTGGATGACCACATTGGACAGGGAGAACACCACCCCCTGGAACCCGGCGGGGAGGCCCACCTGCACGATGGTGAGAAAGGTCTCCCGGTCGATGCGCAGGGCTTTCAGGTCCAAGTGGAGGGCCCCTGTCTCATGGGTCAGGCACCGCAGCACCAGGGCGGCGGAGATGTACTGGGAGATGACGGTGGCGATGGCCACCCCTGCCACGTCCAGGTGGAAGACGATGACAAGCAGCAGGTTGAGGCACACGTTGACCACCCCGGCGATGGTCAAAAAGTTCAAAGGCCGCCGGGTGTCGCCCCCCGCCCGGAGCAGGGCGCTACCGAAGTTATAGGCCAGGGAGGCGGGCATGCCCAGGAAGTAAATGCGAAGGTAGAGGGCGGAGAGGTCGATGACGTTCTCCGGGGAGGACATCCACACCAGAAGCTGCCGGGAGGTGAGGGCCCCGAAGATCCCCAGGGCCACGCCACTGACCAGGCTGAGGAGAACGGCGGTATGGACCGCCTTTTCTGTCCGGATATCGTCCCCGCTGCCGATGGCGTGGGCCACCGTCACGTTGGCGCCCACCGAAAGGCCGATGAACAGGTTCACCAGCAGGTTCACCAGGGACCCGGTGGAGGTGACGGCGGCCAGGGAGGCGTCCCCGGCAAAGCGCCCTACCACGATGACGTCGGCGGCGTTGAACAGCAGCTGCAAAACGCTGGAGGCCATCAGGGGCAGGGCAAAAAGCAGTATCTTGGACCACAGGGTCCCGCTGCACATATCGATTTCATAGTGTCCCGTTCGGGCCATTGGAATTCCCCTCTTTCTTCTCTCCTGATAGGATATCATCTTTTTGCCCAAGCCGCAAGGCTTTCCGGGGCTAAATTTCCCCGGTATTTCAGCGAAAAGAATTTGCATTATGACGATGAAATTGGTATAATAAACTATCTATAACCACTCAAGTGATGAGGTGCCGGATTTGTACTTAAAAGCGCTGGAAGTCCAAGGCTTCAAATCCTTCCCCGACAAGACGGTGCTCTCCTTTGGAGAGGACATCACCGCCATCGTTGGCCCCAACGGGTCGGGCAAATCGAATATTTCCGACGCCATCCGCTGGGTCATGGGGGAGCAGTCCACCCGGGCCCTCCGGGGGGGCAAGATGGAGGACGTCATCTTTGGTGGCACAGCCAAGCGCAAGCAGCTGGGCTTTGCCGAGGTGTCCCTTGTGCTGGACAACACCGAGCACATCTTCCCCCACATCGAGGAGAGCGAGGTCATGGTCACCCGGCGGTACTACCGCTCGGGGGAGAGCGAATACTACATTAACCGCCGGTCCGTCCGGCTCAAGGACGTGAATGAGCTCTTTATGGACACGGGCCTGGGCCGGGAAGGCTATTCCATCATCGGCCAGGGGCGCATCGACGAGATTCTGTCCGTCAAGAGCGCCGACCGCCGGGAGGTCTTTGAGGAGGCGGCGGGCATCTCCCGGTTCCGCCACCGCAAGGAGGAGGCGGAACGCAAGCTGGAGCGCACGGAGGAAAATCTGGTCCGCGTCAACGACAAGATCGGCGAGCTGGAGCTCCAGGTGGAGCCCCTGCGGGCCCAGGCGGAAAAGACGAAGAAGTACAACGTCCTGCGGGACGAACTGAAGGGGCTGGAGATCTCCGTCTGGCTGGACCAGCTGGAGCGCATCCGGGCGGACAGCGTGAAGGTGAAGGGGGATCTGGAGGCGGCCGTCCGCCAGCGGGACCAGGCCCACGACGAGGTGGAGCGGCTGTATGCCCAGAGCACCCAGCTCAGCGACGAAATGCGGGACAAGGATATCCGGGCGGAGGAGCTGCGGGACAAGCAGTCCGGCCTGGACGAGCAGGTCCACGCCTGCGAGAACTCCATCGCCCTGCTGAAAAACGACATCAAAAACAACAGCGAGAACGCCCAGCGCATCCGTCAGGAGCTGGAGCAGCAGGAGGGCCGGGCCGGGTCCATCGCCGCCCAGATCGAGGAGAGCCGGGGCCGCCTAGACCAGATCGGCCGGGACATGGCCGCCTGCCGGGAGCAGATGGACGCGCTGGCCCGGCGCACTCAGGAGGCGCTGGGCTCGGCGGGCACGCTGAACGACGAGCTGGAGGGCCTCCGGGAGCGGGAGCGGCTGGAGAGCGCCTCCGCCGGGGAGGCCAAGGAGCTGCTGTCCGCCCTGGCCGCCGCCGCCCAGGAGCTGTATGACCGGGAGGAGCGGCTGGGCCGGGAGCTCCAGGAACAGGAGGACAAGTCGGACCAGGCCCGCCAGGCCCTGGAGGCCACCCAGAAGGAGCTGGACAAGGTCACGGAGGACCGGGACGCCGCCCGGAATGTGATCAGCGGCTATCAAATGCGGCTCCAGTCCCGGCAGCGCAGGCTGGACCAGGCCCAGGAGAAGCACCGCCGCCTTCAGATGGACGAGAACAATCTGAACTCCCGCATCAAGATGCTGGCCGAGATGGAGAAGATGTACGAGGGCTACTCCAAGGCGGTGAAGCTGG
>CATJWI010000121.1 GCA_949744075.1 uncultured Eubacteriales bacterium
AGGGCGAACACGTTACGATACACCGCCAAACTAATCCTTGACGTGGTGTTCGTATACCTAGCGTTTGGTGGAGATGGCGGGATTCGAACCCCCTTTTCAATCAGCCAAAACCCCAGTATTTATGCGGTTCTTTGGATTGATTGAACACTTTATTGAACACTTTTACCGTGATGAGGCCCCGGCGCATAGCGTCAGGGCCTTTTCTTTTTGCCTATATTTCCTTGCCATCCGGGAACACAAAATCAAAGAGAGCGTTAGGGGAAAATTTTCTGTTGACAAATCTTGGCCTTTTTCGTATAATATTAACACGGCGTTGCGAGGCACAAAACCAAACATAATAGAATGTTGTGTGAAATCTTAGTATGATATTTCAAATCGTTCCGGGTGGTCTGAGCCGGATTTAGAAGAAATATGTTTTTTGCCATCGGGATTTTTCCATGCAAAAGAGTCATTGCCTAATATCATGTCTCTTAAATAAAAAAAGCCCCCGGCCCTCCCAATTGGGGAAAGCCAGGGGCTTTTGTGTTTGATTATGCGCTCAGTGTCAAGGTGCCCACACCCATCTTCTGGTTGCGAACTTCGGCCTCAATCAAACCCTCCAAATAGCGGTCTAATGGCCCATAAGCGGCCTCTAAAAAGTCCTTAGCTTCCTGAGTCAGCAGAACCTTTGCCTGGGCAATGGCCACTTTGAGAGCCCATTCCTGGTTCTCTTTTGTGAATTGCCCGGACTTTTTCAGCTCGTCCACGTACTTTTGACTGGTGAAAGTCACGGCGTTAGCCACCGCATCAGCCACGGCCTCCAGGACCTTTTTCGCCGTCTCGTTTTCGGACTTCTGGCCCAAATAATTGCTCAAAGCTTTGATGCCTTTGCCAACAAAAGCCGCCAAAACAGGCACGGCGGCCACCAGAACGGCTTGCAATAAAGTGGTCAAAAATTCATTCATTATGCTTCCTCCTTGAGTTCTGGAAAGACTGGTTTACCGCAGAAAGAGTCCGGTTCATCCGACAAAGGGATGCCCATTTCCTCCGCAAGTTCGCAGGCTATCCTCATTAATTCTTCATCGTTTACAGTTATTTTAATGTTTTTCATGTCAAGTTTTAGCCCATCGGGCCGCCGTTTTCATCGGCCAAAAACCCGTTTGATTTCGCGCTTTCAAAGGTAATCCCGCCCTCTTTATGGTCAGATTTCGCCATATTAAGATAGAAACTGCACACCACGCCGTGGGCCGTCCACGGCAGGCCAACCATAGCGGAAAGCCACGGTAAAGAGCCCACATAGCCGTTGTGGATGCAGTAGGCCGCCAGCAATAATCCGCCAATTGTCACGGCCCAAAGCAGCCAGCGAATATCGGAAATCAGCTGCTTAGAAAAGTCCGGGCGGGACTTTATTTTTACAACTTTTGCCCTCATATGCGCGGCCATTTCACAGTTTTCCCATAGCCCGCTTGACCATCACAGCGGCCTTACATTCGCTTTTTGTGAGGCTCAATTTGCCGTCTCCCGTACCGTTAATGACACCCTTTTCCACCAACTCGCGGATGTCCTCACGCCAGTAGGAGGGTACTTCTTCGATGGTGTTGTAGGTGGGGTTTATCTCATCGTACATCTTCTTAAATTCTTTGCCGGTCATGATGCTTTCCTCCTTTGCCGCCGGGTCTTTCGCCGACGCAATTTTATTGATGTAGTCGAGGCACACCCAGCCCTCGCCGCAGTAGCCCCAGTTTCCATCTTCTTTGGTGATAGTCAGCACCGTGCCGTCCTCAAAAGCCTTAATTACCGAGCCGCTAACCGGGGCCGTGCGGCAGTTGAGGCCAACATCGGCATTGACCTGCCCCTGATATGCCTTGAAGGGCCCTGCGGGAGCGCCGCTGAGTTTCTGGTTCACCTCTTTGGCGATCTGCCCCAGCCGGTTATAGATATAATCGCCGGGACAGGACTTGTTTTCGTAGTCCCTATGCACCGTCAAATTGCAGCCGTTCAGATGGTTCACGCGGGTGATTTTGTCCGTGGACCACACCAGTTTTTGAATGCCATTGCGCCTGCAAATGTCCGCACACAGCGCAATTAAAGACTTCCAAACGTTGGCGTTAATGGCGTAAGGATAAAACCCATCACTGGCACACTCTATGGTAATTGCACGGTTATCGTTCTCCCAGCTGGAGCTGCACCAGGAGCGGTCAGCCTCGTCAACAACGGTGCAAATGCGCCCATCAAAGCCGATGCCGTAGTTGCAGCTTGCGCCCTTGGACTCCCTGCTGAACTCATTGCAAAGTGCTTCCACGCCCATCTGACCGACCACACAATGGATGGTAATTGTGTCG
Organism: uncultured Eubacteriales bacterium; assembly: GCA_949744075.1. Lineage (GTDB taxonomy): Bacteria > Bacillota > Clostridia > Oscillospirales > Oscillospiraceae > Vermiculatibacterium. The sequence continues at coordinate 2,322 of CATJWI010000121.1, forward strand.
ATTTTGTGGTTCCTGGGACTGTTGCGATTGGGGCTAATCAGCCTCATACAGCTGAGATTGCTGTTGCTCATCCTACTTTCCTCCCTTGTGAAAATCCTCCAAATCGTCGATGCGATGGTTGGCAACCCGGATTTTTTCCTCCTGTAATTCTGTGCGTTCTTCCAGCTGATAGGTGCGTTCGATCAGGTTATTGTGGGCCTGGACCTTCTTTTCCAGCTGCTCCAAGCGGTACTGCGTCAGCCGGGAAGAGGCCAGCACGCCGCAAAGAGAGCCGACGCCGGACCCCAACAGGCCAATCAGCGCCACAAGAACCGCGTCATTCATAAAAACACCGCCTTTGCAAAAAATAAAACCCCAGCCTTGCCTCTTGACAACGCTGGAGCTTGTGGTATAATAAGCATAAAGAGGGCTCTGCCACATGGCGGTCAACCCTTACCTTCTAGCTAAAAAGTTAGCCGTCCGGGGGTGAACCGGGCGGCTAACACGCTTTCATAGGTGCTAAGTACGAGAGCAGTATTGCTACCGCTAACAGTATCAGCACGAACCGCAGGACTCGCGTCCAGCGTATTCTTCCCATAAAGCGCCACCTCCCTCCTTGTGAAAGTCGGGAAAGTGTATCACCCCCTCTCTATCGGGGATGAGCTAACCGCCTTTTATGCGACAACGTCCTCCGCCCCCGGCTGGGGGCGCTTTTATTATACCATTCTGGGGAAATTTGTCAATTCTTTTGAATCAAGAAATTGGAGGGATTTGTTCTTTTGTGGCTATACTTCTGGCCCGGCGATATATGTTCCATAAATCGCGGATACAAACTGGTGATTCACCGTATTAAATAGCCCAATTTTGTTATCTGCCAGCCGTTTGCACGGGATAAAATCACCCTTCAATTCGTCCTTCACATAGATTTGCATGGAGTATAGCCGCATGGGATAGGTGTAATAACCCGATGAATGATTCACATATTCGCCAATATATAACATGACGTTTTGGCTATATCCCGTGCTGTAGGATGATGTGTCAACCACCGTGTCTCCCACAATGATTTTTCCGTTTTGCGGCGCAAAATCGATCTGAACTTTCTTGTTTGCCTCAAATGTGTATGCAAATTTGTTGGAAGCAGCACTGTCTCCGCTTGTCCTTCCCGAGCGCCACCATAGCCCGATTGTGTTGAATTGGCTGGAATTGAAAAACTGCCGCAACTGCACTTCAAAAGAATAACCTGTCGCGTTTTTGACATGACCTTGAAAAATCATATATGTGGTTTGGGACCCTTTTTCAAGGGGCATCATTTCCATTACAACTCGTGTGGCTCCTGTTGTTGCGCTGATGCCAGTAATGCCGGTTGTGGTTTTTGACAGCTCCACATATTCCAATTCAACATATTCCTCGGGCACTCGGGAAGTGAGGCTAAACGCCTTTTCATACCCCGTAATCACCTCCAATTCAGAGCTCTTTTCCACCCCATTCAGCGTGCCACTGATGGTCCAAATTCCCGGACTTGGAAGCGTCAAAACCACGTTCCCCGTGTCGCTAACAAGGCCGCTTATCGTCTCGTCACCGAGAGTGGCGGTAATGGTTGCGCCAACATCGGCTGTCACCCTCAGCGGCACCGCAAACTCCCCGCCCGTCTTAATCGCCCGAATGGCCTCTTCCAAATGCGCCGAGTCCCGCAGCTCCGGCAGCTGGGCCCCCAGCTCCCCGCAGGCCGCGTAGGCCCTGGCAATGTTCGCCGTGATTCGCCCGATCTCCGACTGGATGCTCATGCCGCTGCCTCACACCGCCGCCAGGGCTTTTGCGATATCATCCGTCAGGCTCACCGTGCCGCCCCGGGTGTACCCCGCTGGGATAACCACGCTGGTCACCGTCAGGCCGTCCAGGCTGGCGGTGGCGTCGCCGTTGTCGGGCATGGTCCCGGTGAGCTTCTCTCCGCCCGCGTAGGCGGTCCTTTCCGCCAGAATGTGCCCCGCCAGGGCCGTGGCGTCCGCCGTGTCCGCGTACTCCTTGGGAATGCTCTCCACTGTCACCGTGCCAAGAACCTTCCCCTCCGTGGCCTGCACCACCTGGGCCGCTTTGGCCGGGACCGCGCTCTTGTTCTCGGGAACGAGCTTCACCAGCCCCTGGCCGTTGTGATAGCCCTCCGGAATGGCGAAGCTGGGGGTCTCCGCCGTCAGGGTCTTGGCGGCGGCGCCGTGGTTCGGCATGGTTCCCGCCGCCACCTTGCCGGTGGAATCCACAAGCACCTTGCCCGTCAACACGTCCCCCGGCCCCGCCGTCACGGCGCTGACGTTCTGGTACACCTCCGGGATGGGGGCCACCGTCACGTCGGAAAGGCCGTAGTAGCCGGAATCCGGGGTCACGTTCTGCTGAAGCTTGGTAGGCGTAACGCTTTTAGACTGCAGGCTGTAGTTGCCGCCTCCCGCCACCCCGGAGACCGTGCCGCTGCCGTTGTGGTAGCCCTTGGGGATGGTGTAGGTGTCCCCCTCCTGGACCGTGGCGGACACGGCCCCCTGGTTCTCGATGCCTTCAATGGCGGCGGCCAGCTGGTCTAAGTTGGCGGTGCTCTGGGCCAAACCCAGCTCGGTGGCCTTAGCCCGGATGGTGTTCTTGTCGGTGGTAATGCGGGCGATCTGCTCCGCGATATTCATGCTGATGACCTCCTCTGTCAGATGGTTTCCAGTAAGGCGGCGATGTTGCCCAGGGTGGACTCTACCGCCGCCGCCGTGATGGGTAAGGTATTGTCCCCGGCGAAGTCCTGGGCGGTGTGCACAGTAACCACGCCGCCTTTGACCAAAAACCCGTGGCCGAACACGTAGTCCGGCCCCTGGCCGCCCCCGCCGCCGGTGAGGGGGACGGAGGCTAGCAGGGTGTGGTCCGCGTACAGGCCCAGCTCCCCCTTCGGGGTGTAAGCCATACGGTTAGCCCGCCGGGCCAGCTCCTGCCGCCACAGGTCGGGGGTGGGAGGCCGGGCAGTTTCTCCCGGGGCGGCTCCCTCCCAGACCGGCCCCAGGCTGCACCACACGGTGGGCAGAACGACCTCTTCCCCCAGCCTGCCGCAGACCCCAACACCCAGGGAACCCCCGGCGTTTTCTAAGACTTCCCAGGGGATGAAGCAGCTGTCGGACTCATCCAGCAGCAGGGAGACCACCCGCTCTCCCGCCCGGAACATAGCGGTTTTTTCCAGCCCGTCCCAATGGGAGGAAAACTGAAAACACACCTGGTTTACATGGAGGGACCCGCTGGTAATTGGCTCCCGGTCGATTAAGAGCAGCTGGTTTTTACGCACTTTTAATAGAAACACAACCTCGCCCCCTAAAGGATTTTTCGGGCCTTACCGCCCACGCCCACGTATGCCGCGGTGATCTCCCGTGCCTTGCCGTTTACGCCCACATACAGCTTTCCCAGGGCCCGGGCCTTGCCCGATACCCCGGCGTATGCCGCCATTTTCACCACCTTCAAGACCGGGCCCTGCACATAATCCGCCGAGGTAAATCCCCACCCATCAGAGGTCAGCACCCGGACCTGGATGCTCTCCGCGTTGGCTGGCACCGTCAGGATCTTGGAAGCACTGGTGGTCTTGACTCCCAGGTTCACCCAGGAGCCGCCGTTCACCCGGTAGGAGTATTGGTAGTATATCTCGCCCCCAAAGGCGGGGGTGGCCGCTTCCACCGAGACGGTAAGGGTATCGCCGGGGCGAAGTTCCTGGGCGGAGCAGGACAGGCCCAGAGGGTCGATGCTGTCCGAGCCCAGGTAGCCGTACCAGACCGTGCCCGCTGCGTTGGCGCTGTTCTGGGGGTAAGAGCCCGCGCTGGCGGCGGAGGCCTTGCCCTGGCTTACCCCGTTGGAGAGATAGACCGCCTGGTAGCCGTGCTCCACAAAGCTGCGGTTGGCCGAGCCGTCCCAGGTGCCGGAGGGAGTCACGGTGATGGTATAGGGCACCCGGCCCTGGGTGGCCGTGCGGGGCTTTAGATACCACAAATCGTCGTTGTCCCAGCCTGTGTACTCTAAAATAGTCCCCGACTCAGGCGTGGCGGTTTGGGAGGCGGAGTTCCTGATCAAAAGATACAGATTCTGATAGGCGCCGGCCGTCTTGTCATAGACATAGTTTAGCCAACGAAGCTCCCCCTCCAATTTGAAAACGCCCCGGTTTTTGTCAAAGCTGTACTCGTTGCCCACCGCGGCCCAGTAGGTATCCCCGTCGGCGCGGCTGCCCTCCACGCTGGTCACGGTTTTTTGCGTCTCCTGATAGCTTTTTGCCGTGCCGAACTTCTCCCAAACATACCGCGTGCTTATACCCCCGCCCCCCTACTTATACACAAAATACAGCGCCCCCGTGGCCAGGGGCGAGGTCCCCGCCGTCAGGTCCGCCGTGCCGAAGGTGATTCCCAGCTTCTGCAGGGCCTGGGCGGCGGTGGCCGCGCCGGTTCCCCCGTTGGCGATGGGCAGGACACCCGTCACCCCCGGGGTGATATCCTCCGTGCCGTCAAAGCTGGCCCCGTTGGCGCTGGCCAGGTCCGTTTGGATGCTCCGGGGGGTGCTGAGCTTCTCTGCCGCTGCAGCCGCCTCCCCGGCGGGCATCGCTCCCACGTCCGCCGCCGTAGGGGTCCAGTTATCGGGCCTGGCTCCCACGTCCGCCGCTGTCAGCCTGTGGGGATTCTCCCCGGAAAAGTGGGCCTCCAGGGCGGCCATAGCGGCATTGAGAGCTCGCTGGGCCCTGTTGACCTGCTCCATTAAGTAGTTGTAGCCGTGCTGCTCGGTAAGCCCCACCTCCCGGCCGGTGGGGGCCACGGTCTGCCCGTCCTGCCAGTCGGTGGGGAGGTCCGCCGGTAGGGGCGTGAATTTTTCCGCCATTTAAACCGCCTCCGTGATGGGGATGCTGTGCTTAATCTGCACGTTCCCCGTGATAGGGATGTACACCGCCGAGCTAGTCAGCACCTCCCCGGCGCTGTCCAGCAGCTCCAGTTTCACCGCCGCCGGACCGGCCTCCTCCGGCAGGGGATAGCGAACCGTGGCGGTGTTCCCGCTGTAGGATTTCACCAGGCCCTCCACCACATAGCTGCCGTTAACCCGGGCCGCCGCGATGCTTTCCGCCGCCAGCCGGGCCGTGGCCGCCAGGAATTTTTCTTGAATCGAGGGCGAGGCCGCCATCTTCACCACTTCCTTTTCTGTTTCCTCCGCAAAGGGCTTGGCCCCCAGGGCCCAGAACCCCAGCCGGTAATGGTACTGGGCTTGACCCAGAGCTACGGTCTCTCCCATTTGCAGGCCGGTGTGCAAAAACGGGGAGTTGATGTAGGCCACATGGGCAGGCTTTATGCGGCCAATGGTAAAGGCCACCTCCCCGGCGTAGGCCTGGTCCTGGGAGGAGGCCTCGATGGTCAGGGTGTAGTGGGGATAGTCCATGTGGGCCGTCCACTTGCCCGGACCGATAAGCTCGTCCAGCTTTTCATAGAGAAAGCCCAGGGTGTAGGGGGGCTTGCTGGAGACCCGGTTGATCAGCCGGCTGCGGCGAAACTCCAGGGACTCCGCCCCGGGGTCCGGGATGATGCCGAAAAGCGCCTCCCACTGGGCCGCCGTGGCCTGGTCCATGGTCTGAAAGAAAAAGTTGTCCGCTACCCCGTTGATCTCCCGGGCTAAGGCCTCAAAGCGCTCCTCCTCGGTCAGGCAGAGCTCCTGGTAGTCCAGAATCTCCTTGTACCAGTCCGGGAGCAGGGCCAGCAGATCCGTATCAAACCTCATACAGCGTCACCTCCCCGGCCACGGGGATCTGCTGGAGCTGGCCGCTCTCCTCCAGGAGGATATCCGCCGGGTTCTCGTTGAGCAGCACCCCAGAGGCGTTCACCAGGCCCTGGCAGCTGAGAATGGCCGCCAGCACCCGGGAGGCGTATACGGTACAGGCGTACTCCTGGGATGTGCCCGCCACGGGCTTGCCCCAGTTTTTGCGGATATCGGTCAGGTAACCCTCCACCGCCGCCTGGACCAGGGGCCGGACCTGCCCCAGGGTCATGCCGGGGCGCAGGGTGACTCCCGCCCGCATGTTCACTGTCACGGTCTGGGGGGAGGTGATGGTCACCTTCGCCCCAATGGGAGCCATTCCCAGGCCCTGGCCGCTGCCCAGAGGCGGGTCGATCATGGCCTGCACATTCTCCACCAGGGTGGCGGAGGCGGGCAGCAGGTCCGCTCCCAGGATGGAACACTTCACGGTCCCCCCGCCGTTCCAGGTAGGATAAACCTGCACCTGCCCCACCCCGTCCACTGCCAGAATACTCTCCCGGTACGCCGCGATATTCCCCCCAAAGGGCCGGTCCGTCATGGCGGCGATCAGCCGCTGGCGCAGCTCCTCATCCGTTTCCGCGTCGTCCCCGGGTACCAGAATGTCCGTAAGCCGGGCGGAACTCAAGCCCTCAATAAAGGTGATGGGCAAAACCGCGCCGCTGTACTGGTTCCCCACCGATCCGGGGGTCTCGGCGGTGAGCTGGTACTCTCCGGGCTGGCCGCCAGCGGCGGTGACGGTGAAGTTCAGACCATCCCCTATAGTGGAAAACCGCGCCCCCAAGGGGACCGGCGCGTCGAACTCCCCCAGCCGCACCGCCGGGGTGGCCCGCTTGCGGCGGACGCCCCCGATCACCGCCAGGTAGTCCAGGGCCTGGCCCACCGCCGTCTGGATAAAGGCCATCTCCTGCACCTGGGAGAGCCCGATGTAGAACTCCTCCAAGGCGTAGGCGGCCGCCCCCAGGGCTATCTGGAAGAAGCTGCCGTCTCGTTTGTCGTAGGTATCCGGCACCCGGTCCAGCATAGAGCGCAGCAGATTCTGGTAGCTGTTGCCGGTAAAGTCCATCATGCTAAGCGCACCTCCTCCCGCCGGTACAGGTCTCCGAACACCGTGCGCACCCGCAGAGAGGCCGTTAGGCTCTCGCCGCTGGCAGTGCAGGTGAACTGGTCCACCGCCTTGACCCGGCTGTCTGCCGAGAGGGCCTCCCGCACCCGCCGCAGCAGCTCCGCCGCCACATAGCCCGGGTCCTGGCCTATGAGACCGCTCCACTCCATGCCGTAGTAGGGGCCCGTAATGGGCCAGCGGAACCGCTCGATAGAGAGCGCCGCTTCTACGGCCTGGGCCACGGCCTTTCGTCCGTCCGCCGTGCCCTCTATACGCCTGGTGTTCGGGTTGCGCCAAAAGGTGAGGGAGGGCTGCTCCTCCCACCCCAGCCCTGCCAGGTCGAAGCTTGTTTCCGGCGTTACCGCCATACAATCACCCGCCTATTCCTCATAAATTCTGGACAGCACCACAAACCGCTGTCCGTGCCGTACCCGCAGCAAAAGCACCTTGTCTCCTTCTCGCAGCCCACGGTTTAGGATAAGGTAGCCGTCCTCGATGGGAAGCTCCTTTCCGTCCTCCACACAGGCCCATCCCCTCAGCGCGGGACCCGTCTCTCCCCCTGAGACGGAATGGCTGTGCCCCCCGGCCGGCTTGGTGGAGCCGCCGTCCTCCAGAGTGTGGCTATGGTCCTGGGCGGGGCCGGTGGTTCCGCCGGGGGCCGGGTGGGTGTGTTCCAAGAGAGGCAGTTTCTTCTCGATCACGGCGCTGGTCAGATACAACAGCTGCCGCCGGATGGGCCGCATTTGAGGGTTGATGGAGATTTCCAGCGGGTCCGTCCCTACCACCGTGCCGGTGGTCAGGTCCGTGGGGGCGCTGGCCTGCTGGCTCTGCTGGGCTACCTGATGTAAAACGTCTATCAGCTCCATTGCCGCCTCCTATAGGGCCAGGGTGTCAAAATCCATGGTGTGTTCGTCGTTCTTAAAGGTGTGAGTCACCTTCTCCAGCAGCACATACTGGTCCAGGTTGATATCCCCCAGACCCTTTACCCGCATGTACAGCATCATTCCCGCCCGAAGCCCCAGCACCCCCAAGGAGCTTACCGAGAGGGTGCGCATCCGCTGGTTGTAGTACCCCAGGGTGGCCGCCGCCTGGGCTTTTGCTTGGGCGTCGTTTAGGTCTCCATCAATGGACTGGTATAGCTGCAAAAGCCCCCAGCGCCCGATATGAGCCGAATCCTGGGCGATGAACACGTCTGCCCGGCCAGTTTTCTCGTTGGGCCGCGCCAGCTTGACGCTGTTGTAGGTCTGGCTGTCAATGTCCGTCTTGTAGGTGTAGTTGGTCAGCAGGGAGCGGTCCCCCACCATCACCTCCGCTTTCATGTCCCCCGCCTTTTTTAGGGAGAGCCCCCGGCCGTTGTCGAAAAACACGTAGACAGCGCCGGTGTTCAGTAAAGTCTGCTGAATGGCCCCGTCGATAATGTCCAGACAGGTCTGCTCCTCCTCTATAAGAGAGGGCAGCCGGTAGCCGGTGTCCGCGATTTCCCCCAGGTCCAGCTGAAAGTCCCCGGCGATCTCCCGGATGATCTCCCCGGCGGTCCGCCCGTAAAAGGCGTAGGAAGCGCTGGCCTTTAGATACCGCAGCCGGTCGTAGCAGGTGACGCTCACCACCCCCCAGCGGTCCTTGGACTTGGTGAACACCCAGCCGTAAAAGACCAGGGTCCCGTCCACCGTAAAGCGCACGGTGTCCCCCTCCACAAAGGAGATATTCCCCGCCTTATTTAGGGTAAACTCCAAGGTCCCGGGGCTGCCGGTGCGGTTGGTGGTGTAGGTGGCCGACTGCACACAGGGGGCGGCGTCCACCACCGCCCCGGTGGCGTTGTTGGCGATTAGCAGTTCTACTTTCATAGAGCCTCCTCATTTTACCACTTGCAGGGATTCTCTCTTGGTCCAGCCCAGCCAGCCCCCATTTTCGTCCGCCAAGTGGATGGGGTAGGCCCTGGTGGGGTCTGAGGCCACCATATGGGAGACCTTGCAGCGCCTGCCGCTGGCCGTGCCGTGGGGCTCGTCCCCGTAGCTGGAATAGTAATAGGGCCCGTTGGCGATTACAACCGCCCCCACGTACAGCTGGGCGGGAGGGATCTCCCGGGTGGGCTCCGGCTTGGCTTTGGGCTCCTGCTGGGGGGTCTTGGGCTTCTCCACCCGCACGGACATGGGGGAGTAGTCCCTGTACTCCTGCAGGGTCAGGTCGTAGTAGAAGTCCCCGGTCTCGCTGGCCTTCTCCTCGGTCTTAAAGCTGGTCACCAGCACCCGGAACCCCGGGTCGGCGGTCATGAACTTCTCCCCGTCCTCGTAGCAGCGGACCGGGGTGAACAGGATGGGGACCTTGTCCCCCATAGCGGCCTCGAAGAAGTCGATGTAGAACTCCGGCTCCTTAAAGTCCCCGCCGGTGAGCACGTAGGGAGCCGCCCGGCCGGGGAAGAAGCTGGATATCTTCACCTGCTTCTGCTTGGGGGTGCGGGGAATCGTGATGGGCCCCAAGCCCAAAACGTTATACTCCGTGTTGGCGTTTTCCCGCTCGATGGGGAATTTCTCCGGGTTCACCGGCAGCCGGAGCACCGTGTTGTCCCGGGTGAAAAACAGGCCGTAGTCGTTGGGCATAGCGTCCTCCTTATCTCACCTGGGCCGTGCTCCGCAGAGAGGCCGAGGCCGCCTGCTCCACGATAATGTCCCGCATGGCGTTGGCCAGGGCCTGCCGGTCCAGCTCTGTGTCACCGGTGTTCTGCCCGGCCACCTGGATAACCGGGCTCTGCACCGTCAGGTTTACGTTGTTCACATACCGCCGGGCGGCCATATCCACCAGGGATTTCAGGTCCTCCTGGGCCAGGCTCACCTCTTTCTTGATGTCCGCCACGTCGGACCCCAGCCCCCCGCCTACGGAGTCGCCGATGTCCCCTACAGTACCGCCCAGGCCGCCCAGGTTCGCGGCTTGGTAGATGTTTGAAAATTCGTTTCCTCCGCCGGTAAGTCCGCTGCCAAATTGATCTAAATTAAAGTCCTCCAGGCCCTTGCCAAATTCCCGGCCTGCCTGGCCCCATTGTGCCATTGTATCGCTATAAGAGATATGCTCCATCCGCGCCACCTTAATCTTATTCTCCCCAAAGGTGCTGTCTACCCAAGACTGCATACTGGAGCGGAATCCCGCGACAGCGCCCGCCATATTCGTATGGAGCAGCGCGTCAATGGCTCCCGCCACATTTTCCACGATCCCCATGATGGAGTCGAACACCGAGAAAAACAGACGGGCCACAGCTCCCACCGGGTCATCAAAGACATTGGCAAAAAACTCAGCAAATGCCGCTATAATATTCCAAACATCCGCGACCAAATTATAGACCAAAACGTATAGCCAAGCCGCCGCCTCTCCAATAGCGCCGAAAATGTCCTCCGCTGTAGCTCCACACGCCACAAGAGCCGTAATTACCACCGCGATAACGGCAACCAGCAGCAAAAGGGGCCAATGCGCCATCAGTGTCGCGACGGCGGCCAAAAGCATTTTTGCCGCGTAAATGCCCAGCAAAACCCCCGCTACTGACATCACCGTTGCAAAATTATTTCCGATAAACCCTATCAGCATCCCCATTGCGTCGATCACATACCCAATAGAAGCGCCCACCACAGAAGCGACCTGCGCAATGCCCGCCATAAATTTTAGACCTACGGGGCTGTTGAGCTTTTGGTTCAACCGGTCCAAAGCCGGCAATATGCTGTCCGTCACCGGCCGGAACGCCTGTATGGCCATATTCTGGAACTGGGTCCAAATTTGGCTCCAGGTCATGGGCATTTGGGCGAACTTCCGGTCGGTCTCCTCCGCCGCCGCGAACATGGCGTCCTTCACCACCTGGGCGGTAATGGCTCCCTCTGAGGCCAGCTCCCGCATCTCTCCCGTGGAGAGGCCCAGGTAGTCCGCGATGGTCTTGGCGATGGTGGGGGTCTGCTCCAGGATGGAGTTGAGCTCCTCCCCTCGCAGCACGCCGGAGGAGAGGGCCTGGGTCAGCTGCAAAAGGGCCCCCTGGGCCCCCGCCGCCGAGGCCCCGGAGAGGGCGATCTGCTTGTTGATCTGCTCGGCAAAGGCCACAATCTCCCGGGTGGAGCCAAAGGCCTCCCCGGCCAGGTTGCCCAGCTTCCCCACCAGGTCGGCGGTGGCCAGGTAAGAGCCCCGGGCCCGCTGGGCCGAGCGGTAGATCATGTCGTTCAGCTGGGCGGTGGTCTGCAGGCCGTCGTTCATCATGTTCAGCCTGGCGTCGGTCTGGGAGAGGGTGTCGGAGAGCTCCAGTACTCCCTTTAGCCCCCGCAGGCCCAGGTAGGCCCCCACCAGAGACCGCAGCTTGCCCGAGAGCTGGTCCGCCGCCCGGGAGGCCTCCTTCATGGCCCTGGCGTGGCGCTGGGACTTCTGCGCCGCCGCCCCCGCCTGCCGCCCCTGCCGGGCCGCCTCATTTCCCAGCCCCTTTAGGGCCTGTCCGCCGGAGCGGGCCGCCTGGTCCAGGGCCCGGGTGCCCTCCTTGGCCCGGTCCGCGTGGACCGCCTGCTGGCCCAGGGCTTCCCCGGCCGCCTGGGTGGTCTGGGCGTACCCGGCGGCGCTCTCTTGGGCAGAGAGGTTGGCCTGCTCCATCCCCCGCACCCCTTGGCTGGAACGCTCCGCCAGGGTGATAAAGCTGAGAAACGTCTTAGAAAACTTGTCCTCCAGGGTCAAGGTCTCCCGAATAGCGGCCACGGCTCTCCCCCTCCTTCCTTAACTTTTTGGCCGGGAGCGAATCTCCTTAGAGACCATCTCCGCCACCAGCACCCGCTCCCGCAGGGGCAGCTCCAGATACTGGGAGGGCGGCCAGCCAAAATTTACAAAGCAATAGTAGGCGACCAGGGTCTCCGGGTCGCCCTCTAGCAGTTTTTTGCCTCGCCCTCCAGGTCCTCATCCTGAAAGCCCGAGAGCTCTTGAATGGCCTGCACCAGCGCGGCGTACTCGCCGGTAAAGAGCATCTTCCCCGGCAGCAGGCTGGGGTCCACCACTCCGTAGGCCTCGCACAGCTCCCGGTTGGAGAAGTCCGGCGAGAGGGTGGCCGCCAGCACCAGGCTGCGGGAGTAGGCCACGTTGTCGTGGGTCTCCTGTATCTGGCCGTTCACCTTCTTCTGGCGCTTGGCCTTTTTCAAGAGGGCCTCGTTCTCCTCCTGGGTCAGGGCCTTAATCCTAAAGGGCACGGGCCTGCCCGCCTCGTCCACAAAGCGCTGAGAGACCACCACCTCCTTCTCCAGGTTGCTTACCGTGGGCTTTAAAAATGCCGCTAACGCGTTCATGCTGATTCCTCCCTCTCGTTAATTTCCCAGCTGGTCCGGTTCCCGAAAAGCCTCCAGCCTCTTCACGTCCGTGTAGCTGAACTCGAACTCATAGTTCAGCATGGCCTCCTCGTCGTCCAGGATGGAGATGGGGATATCCCCGGTCAGGGCGCAGCCGTAGTAGGCCACCACCTGCTGGCCGATGGAGGTGGTGGGGTCGTTGTTGGTGATCTGGATGTCGAAGTACCTCACCTTGCCGGTGTTGATGTACTCCAGCACCATATCCGTAAACACGTTGGACCCATAGTACAGGGTCCCCTTGCCGGTCTGCTTTACGCCGCTGGGCTTCTGCTGTATCTTGCGGGTGCCCACGCAGCGCATGTCCTGGCTCTGCAGCCCGGCGGTGGTCTGTATCTTCTTCATCCCGGCGATCACCTGGTTTTTTCCGTCCACGGTGATGACAACGGAGCCCTCCGCGCCGTTTACCGTGTCCTTCGCCAGCAAATATGCCATGTCCTTCCCTCCTTAAGCCACTTCCACGGCCACATAGATTTTCTCCACCGAGTCCACCGGCGTAAAGCCCAGCAGCACCACAATGGCGTCGCTTTCCTCCCCCGCCAGCACCTGCGCGTCCTCGGGCTGGAAGTCCTTTACCCCGTGCTGGCGCTCCAGAGACAGCATATAGCTGACCACCGCCCCCTGGAACAGCTTGCGGCCCTGAGCGTCGTTGTCCACCACTCCCAGGTAGTGCTGGGAAAACTGGGCGTATACGTCGCTGGCTATGGCCGCGCACAGCCGCATGGTGCGGTTTTTGCAGAAGGCCCGGCCGTTATTTGGGGTAAAGCTCACCAGGCTGTTTACGTCCTGCAGCACCTTTACCGCCCCGTCCTCGTTGAAGAGGATGAACCGCCCCCGGGCCCCCTGGTCCAGCTTCACCGTTTCGGGGGTTTCCGCCGCCAGGGCCCCGGGGTAGCTGGCGTAGGTGAGGGCCTGGTGAAAGGAGGCCCCGGCCTGGGCCCCGCCCACCCACCAGCAGGTCTCGGCGGGAGTCAGCCGGGTTCCGTCCTCCAGGACCACCCCGCTGGCCACGTTAATGACAAACTGGCTGTCCGGCTGTTCCATGCCGCTGGCCACCAGCTGGCAGTACCGGCCGGCCTCCTGGGCCATACGGACCACAAAGGCCCGCATGGCGGACTTCACCACCGGGTCCTCTCCGTCGTAGATCATCACGCTGGCCCCGCTCTTCTCCACCTGGGTCAAGTACCCGGCGTAGGCGGAGGCCGCTATCTCCCCGTTCAGCCCCCCAGTGAGCTGGGTCCCCGTGGTGGAGGCCAGGGCCCCGGTTCCTGTAAACCTCACCCAGCCGTTCTCCTTTAGGTCCTCCGGGGTCCTGCCCTGCTGGCGGTCCTGTAGTTCTCCGTCCACCAGGGTGGTCACCGTGCAGAGGCCCTCCTGGTCCGGGCTCTCCGCAATGGCGATGGTGATGTCGTTGCCCCGCTCCCCCGGATACCGGGCGGTGACGGTCAGCCCGGCCAGTTTGGCGCTGGCCGGGGCGGACCCGGCGGCGGGGGGCCGGTATAAGAGCAGCTTTCTGGGGGCGGGGGTGCGGCTGCTGCCCTTGAAGATCTCCCGGATAAACCTGGCCTCCGGGCGGCCCGCCCCGTACCCGCAGAAGGGGGTGGGGTCGGTGGAGGGCTCCACCTCCTCCATCACCCCTACGGGGCCCCAGCTCATGGCCTTACAGATGGTAACGGCGCCCCGCTGGCCCACGGAAAGGCCCAGCCCCGCCTTTGTGCGAAAGCGCAGGTATACCCCGGGAAGGGGCTTGTTCTGCGTCTCCCAAGTGCCTCCTGCCATACTGTCACGCTCCTTTCTTCTCGGGCCCGAAGAACCCGTCCACAATGCCTCGCGCTTCCTCCAGGGTGTAGCTCTCCTCTGTGAGCAGCGCCGCTAAAAAGTCCCTCTGGTACTGGGAGAAGGCCTTGCTCTCCAGCAGGGCCTCCCGGGTGTACCGCTTGGGCTCAGTCCGGCTTTTCGCCTTTTCCTTCTCCATCCTTTATCCGCTCCTCCATGTTCATTTTCATCATGGGCGTTCCCCCGCCAGCCGCCACGTCCCGGGGGCGCAGCTCGAACTTGTAGTGCAGGGCGTCCGCGTCAACGCTCCACTCCCGCTCATAGGTGTGCAGCAGGGCGGTCTCTCCGCCGCTAATGTAGGGGATTTTGTCCATCAGCCCGTCCAGCCTTTCGGCGGCGGAGAGATACCGCCGGTGCAGGTCCGGCAGGTTGTAGTCCTCCAGGTACACCAGGTCCAGCCTGACCCGCCGCTGGCGGCAGCCGTTGAGCCGCCCCTGGACGCCCCCGGAGCGCTGCTGCAAAAACGCGCAGGGAAAAGCGCCGCCCTGCTGGGACGGGTCCTCATAAAAGGCCGTCTGGGGAAAGTAGGGGGCCAGGTAGTCCGCCAGGGACTTGGCCAGCTCTGTTAGGGTAAAGGTCATTCTATCAGCTCCTTTAGGCGCTGGGGCAGGCCGCTTAGGGCCTCCTCGTAGGCGTCCTTGGCCGCGTCCGTCATGTACAGGCCGGACACATACTGGGTCCTTGTGCCCACCATAAGGCCCACCTCTTTTCTCCTCTCCGGGTCGTATTCCAGCAGGCCGGAGGAGGGGTTCACATAGAGCCCGGGCACAAAGTGCCGGTCCATATCGTGGCCGTTGTTCACATAGGAGGCATACTCTTTGCTGTTGGCCAAAAGAGTGATGTACTCTTCCCCCTGCTTTTTGGGCCTTTTGCGGCTGTCCTTTGCCCAGTGCTGCTGTAGCTCTCCCGTGCGGGTGTGGGTGCCGGCCAGGCCCCCGCTGGGGGGCGTGCGCTCCGCCGCCGCGTCGATGGCCCGGATGGTGGCCTCCCGGGCCGCCTGGCGAAGGGCCTTGTCGATGGCTTTCTGCTTGGCCTTTAGCTCTTTTGCCCGCTCCTCCAGGGTCATTTGATTCTCTCCTCCTCCCGCAAGGCTGCCTCCTGGTGGGCAAGCCCCGGCGTCACCGCGCCGAAGGGCTCGTAGTACTTCTCCGGCCGCCCGGCGAAGAACCGCAGGGCCGGGCCCTTTTGGCCAAGCCCCCCGCCCCGGGTGATGAGCAGCTCGTCCCCCGCCCGCAGGTCTACCCCAAGGGCGCAGGCCAGCTTGCTCTCTCCCACAAGGCTTGCCGCCGTCTGGCTCATGCCGGGAGCCGGGGCCCCAGGCCGGTAGACCCGGCAGGGCACGCCCACCAGCACCCGCCGCCGCTCTTTTCGGGTCAGGGAGCCCTCTCTTACGTCCACCGCACGGTAGACGTCCATGCGGTCTGTGTACCAATCCTCAAAGTTCATAGTACATACGCTCCTCCCATCCCCGCCAGCCGGGCCCGGGTGGCCAGCAGCTGGCCGTACTGGGTGGCGTTTAGGTCTCCCCAGCCCTCCGTGGCCTGGGTCAGCGCCCCGGTGTCGTAGGTGACAGCCCCATCCCCCAGGGAGGCGGACTTCACCACCCCCACCAGCGCCCCCGTGGACGCCGCCTGGGCCTGGCTCTCGGTGGAGGGGGCGTAGGCCCGCAGGTACAGGGTGGCGTTGTGGGCCACGTACAGCCCCGCCGCGTACCGCCAGCCGGTGAGCCACTTATCCCGCTGAATCACCGCCCCCGCCTGCCGGGCAAAGTCCTCCAGAATGTGGTAGGGCACCCAAGACCCCTGCCCCGCCCCGTAAAACTGGGGGAAATCCTCCAGGAACATCTCCGGCGTGTACTCCCCCGGCTCTCTGCCCAGGTTGGCGGCAGTCTCCCGCACCCCGGCGAACTGCTGTCCCCTCCCCGGCATGGCTAGGGCTCCTCCGGGGCGGGAGGCTCTTCCTCCGGGGGCGGGACCCCGGCCTCTTCCTTTGGCCCTTCTTTTGCCTCAGTTTCTTTGAGGTCTCCCGGTTTCGCGGGGGATTTTGGCTTTTTCGCGCCCTCCAGGTCCTTGTCTTTTTTGGACTTGGGCGCGATGATCTTGCCGTCCTTCACCAGGGCCGCGAAGTAGGCCGTCTTGGCGGCCCAGTCCGGGATATTGCCCACAAAGACCCGCTCTACCTTAAAGCGCCGGGTCCCGTCCGCACTGGGCAGGACGATATTTCTGTTAGCTGTGATAAACATTGCATTCCCTCCTATATCCCGTCAAAGTAGGCCATACACTGGGGGTAGAACACCTGGGGCTCGGTGATGTTGGCCATGTAGGCGGTGTCATAGCAGGCGTTGGCGGCGTTAGGGCCGCTCATGATCCGGCTCATGGGCACCAGCTCGTCCATTTTTAGGAACCTGGCGTCGTTGATGTACACCGCCATGCGGTCGCTGCCGCCGGTACCGGCCCCCTTGCACCAGCGGGTGGCCCCAATGAACAGGTTCTTGCCGTTCTTGGCGGCTACGTTGTTCTTTTGCAGGTAGTCCAGGATGGTCTCTGTGGCCAGGTCCGTGACCATCGTGTTCAAGAGGTAGGTGTACTGCTCATAGGGCAACAGAATGTGGTTGGGCATGGCGCTCTCGTCGTGTTCGCCAGCCTCCCACACCGCCAGGATCGCCTGGTTTACGTCCTCCAAAATCTGCCGGGGGGTCTTGTCCTTCCACTTGGTGGAGCCGGAGGCCCCGCTGGCGGGCACGGTGGTCTCGGTGGCGTCGGGGCAGTTGAGGATGCCTGTGGTACCGTACTCCTCCAGGCCCAGGTAGACGTGCTGGTCTACGTGCTTGTCATAGGCCAGGCGGATGCCGTTTTGCAGCAGCTGGTCCAAAGAGCGCCCCAGCTGGGCCGAGCGCTGCATATCCAGGAACATCACCCGCAGGGCCGCCGCGAACACGTGGGCCTTGTACAGGCCCTTGTCCAAGCTGGCCTGTACGATGGGCAGGCCGTTGGCCCCGGCGCTGCCCACCAGGCCGCCCCCCGACCCGCCGGTGATGCCGTAGGCCACGCTCATGGCGGAGACGTAGTCTACCCAGCCCCCGCCGGTCTGAATCACGATGTCCCGGGGGTAGGTAAAGCTGGTCAGGGGCTGGCGCAGCAGGTTGTCCCGCTTCTCCAGCTCGGAGACAAGAAAAGCCTGGCCAGAGGCCACAGCGGCCTGGTCCAGGGTGGGAACCCCCGCCGCCCCCGGCGTGCTGGAAAAAGCCGGGGAAAAGACCCCGGCGTTGGTAGTGCCCATATTTTTGATTGGCATAGTTCTCCCTCCTTACGCGTTAATCATGGACAGAATGCGCAGCTCCGCCACCCCGTTGGGGTCCGCCGGGCCCGCCCACTGGCAGTTGGCAAGCTGTACGGTGTTTTCGCCGTCCGCCTCGGCCTCAAAGCCCCCAAGGGCGGCGCTGGGCGCGGCGGCGTTCTGGGCTACCCGCAGATATACGGGCTTGCCCAGGGCGGGGGTCCCTTTTTGGCAGACCACGTTAATGCCCCCCCGCTGGAACACGCTCACCGCGTCCCCCGGGCTGTACTCGCCCCGGGACTGGTCTAGGTAGCTCAAGCTGCTTTTGATCTCAAACCCCGCCACGCCCACAAACTGCTCCGCCGTAGAGCCAGCCCCCATAGGGACCACCGCCCCCTGGGCGTCATACCCCAGGGCCGTGCCGAACGGAAAGGCCGCGCCGCCCCCGGCGGGGCGGGTGTTGACGATCATGTCCGGCTGGCGGGCGTAGCACCCGGCGAAGCCGTGGGTCATGGTTTTGCCGATGTTCTGTGGATGAAGTCCCATATTACTTGTCCTCCTTCTGGCTGATGTGAGGGTTGCGGGCGGCGTAGGCCGCCTCCTGCCGGGCGCAGGTCTCCTCAAAGCTGGGTTTCTCCCCGGCCCGGGCCCGGGCGCTGTCTCTGGCGGCGTGGAGGACGCCGGTCATGGCGTCCGGCTCCCCTACGGCCCCGATAAGGGCGTTTGCCACCCTCTCCCGCTCCTCCTGGTCCGAGAGGGCCGCCACAGCCGGGCGCAGCCGCTTGATGATGCGCAGGGCCGCGTCCCGGGTCTCCGGGCTGCAGGGGGGCTGGTCCTCCGCTTCCTCCTGGGGCTCTTCCCCGTCCTTCTCTTCTAGCTCTCCCGCCAGCTGGTCCAGGGCCGCCAGCCCCTGGGGCTCCTCTTCGGCAGGGAGCTCCGGCTGCTGGTCCTTGGCCTTTAGCAGCTCCAGCAGCTGGTCCAGCTTTTCCCCCAGGGCGTCCAGGGTCTTAGCCTCCTCCCTCTCCCCGGGGGATGGGGCCGGGGGCTCCGCCTCTAGGGCGGTGGCGGCGGTGTCTACCAGCTCTCCCAGCTCCTCCGGGGCCGCGTCCTTGGCCGCCCTGCCGAATACCGTCAGGATGTTCTTCACAAATTTGCTCATAAGCGTTCCTTTCTCCGCCTCCTGGGCGGCGTCTTTTATCGCTACCTCGCGTCCGGCGCGGCCCTTTGGCACCACCGCCGCGTGATTGCCTCGGATGTCCCTCTGCCAAAAGCCCTCCCCTTCCGCCTGGTAGGTACAGGTGTAGCCGCAGGAAATCTCCCGCTTCACCTTGTGGCGGATGTCGCTGGCCAGCGCGGGGTCGGTGATGTACAGGTCCGCCACCAGCAGCGCCCCCTCCCGGCGGACGTTTTGCAGGTGCCCCCGGGCGTAGGCCCCATAGTTCTCCGGCCCCACCTCCTCTGGCGGATGCCCGTCCGTTACCGGCTTGCCCTCGAAGGAGGCCACGGCCTGGGGGGCGAACACCTCCTCCGGCGGCCTGTACACCCGCACCAGCCGGTCCGGGTCCCCCGCAAGCCCCAGCTCCCCTGCCAGGTAAAGCTGCTCCCCGGTGCGGGCGATGGGCACGTTGCGGCAGACCAGATACCCCTCGCTGGTCTCTATCTGGTTCGGGCTGATCCTGTGCCCGTAATACGCAAGCAAACAGACCCCCTCCTTTGGGCAAAAGAAAAGC
Source organism: uncultured Eubacteriales bacterium (assembly GCA_949744075.1). GTDB lineage: Bacteria > Bacillota > Clostridia > Oscillospirales > Oscillospiraceae > Vermiculatibacterium. The sequence continues at coordinate 21,380 of CATJWI010000121.1, forward strand.
AGCCGCCCGCTGGCAGCTGCTTTTTAAATTGCTCCTCGTCTACATAATTCCGCACTCTCTTAATTGCTTATAGCCCTTTTGAAACCACTTTTTTCTTTCCTCTTCTGAAAGCCGGCGCTCAATGTCTTTATCCCGTACCGTAATTACTTTCCAATCTCTGGGCCCGTCTCCTACAGTAGCGCTATACCACCCCGGGCCGTCTATGTTGTCCAACGTGGCATAGCGACCGTCCTTCAAAAGGACGCATTCAAACTCTTCATACATCTCGTTTCAACTCCTCCATATGTGCTGTAACAAAATGCGCGGTCCCATCGGGGTGAACTAACCAGGCAAGCAGCACGTTTGCGGGTTTCTGCTTCACCCCTTGCAGCACAACCATTTGCTCATATTTTTTCCCGTAGGGGATTTCTGACTTAAAGGTTGCTGGATATTTTCTGGCCGCATTAAGGATTTCCGTCTGCATTTTCTCCCAGTTGTCTATATTATACCCCAAACGAGAGTTAAACGCCACCCCCTTAGGAAATCCATCTTTGCTCTCCGGGTTAAAAAAGTACCTGGTAAACTTCGCCTCAGCCACCTGGGCCTGGGCTGCCCCGGGAAGAGCCCGCTCTGGGTGGAGCAAAAGCTCATTCCTCCGCCGGTAGTCCAGCCGCCACAGCTTATACTTCTCGTCCCCCGCCAGCTTATGCTTCTGGAAGGTCTGAAAGGTCTTGGGGCACCCCTCTCCCAGCAGCGCCCGGTAGCGCTCCCACTGCCGGTAGTCCGCCAGCCACCTGCGCCGCCCCGCCTCCTTTTTGCGGTAGGCCTCCCGCTGGGCCTGGGTACGGGGGTCGACGGTATACGGGTTCTTTTCCGGGCTGGAAAAGTCCTTGATCTTTTGCAGCTCCTCCGGGCTCAGTCCGTAGGGGGTCCAGGGCAGCAGCACGTGCAGGCAGCAGGGGTGAATGTTTAGGTAAGTGTTGCTCAGGCCGTCCCCGCCCTTGGGGTCGATACGCCCAAAGGCGTCCGCCAGTGGCGGAAAGTCCGGGTCTTTGCCGCTGCGGCTGTACACCCGGCCCTCGTAGGGGGCGCACAGGGCGCAGACGGTCCCGTGACTGCTGATTTGATACAGGTCTTGCTCCGGGTCCTCAGTCAAGAGGGAGAGTACCTCCGCCTGGCGGCTGGTGGTGCGCAGGGCCATAGCCCCGTAGCTGTGCAGGCTCCAGCGCCGCCCCGCCTTGTCCACAAAGGCCGTAACACCATTTTGGGCCAGTTCCCCGACAAAACGGTTCAGCTGCCGGTAGGGCCCTCGCCCCGCCGCCTCCATCGCCGCCGCCTGGGCCAAGCCAATCCGCCGGAACAGATCCCCTTCCAGCCGCCCCAAAAACTGCGCCTCTAAAATAGAGCCCACCGTTCTCGTAGCCTCTGTGAGCTCCCCCATCAGGTTCACCACCAGCCGCTGGGCGATGTCCGCCTGCTCTGCGGTCAGCGCGGCAGCGTTCTGGTAAGCGGCCCGGTGCTTTTCCGCCGGCTCTGGTTTTTTTCTGGCCTCCGGCTTATGTAGGTAAAACTCCCGCTCTACCATTTTGGGCACGTACTGCCAGCAATCGCTCTCCAGCTGCCGGAGGATGCGCTGTACCCGGTCCAGGGCAGCAGCCGCATGGTAGTCCGCCAGCCCAAGAGACCGCAGCCGCCCAATCTCGTTGACGATATCTGTCTCCGCCTGCAAAAACAGCCGGATAAGCCGCTCCAGCTCCTCCCGCCTGGGGGCGCGCGCAAGGCTTGGCATGGGGCCTACGCCTCCTCTTCATCGGATTCCTCCCCGCCGCCCCCCAGCCCCATCAGCGGGTCCCGCAGGGCGGTGAGGTCCTGGAAGGTCTTCCCCTCATTGGCGGCGATCTCCTCATCGGTAATGCTGTCGAACATCCCCGTCTCCACCGCCAGCTTCTTTAGCTCCCGCTGGGCGGTGTCCGCCCGCAGCAGCCCCGCCTGGAAGCTCTCCCGCACCGCCTGGGCCTTCTTTAGAGCGATGTCCGCCAGCTCCGCCGCCGTAGGCGTCCACAGGGGCGGGAAGCTGACCCCCAGCCCCTTTGGCACGGCTCCCCAGGTGGACATGGCCATGACAGGCAGCAGCTTTTCCAGCACAGGGCGCAACTTGCTCTCCCGCAGGGTGTCGATGAAATCGTAGTAGTTTTGCGGGTCGCTCTCCCCCGTGGCGTTCATCCCCGCCGGGGACCGGCCAAAGAGCTTTGTCATGGGGATGCGGGAAGCCCCCGAAAGGTCCTGGCACATGCTATCGTACACCTCCTGCAGCCCGGTAAAGGCGTACTGGGTGTTCTTCACCTGGTCGCCCTTGTTCACCAGCTGGGTGCCGAAGTTGGACTTCATCACGCTTTGGGCCTGCATGGTGTTCCAGAACCGCCGCTGCTGCTCCACCGCCGAGAGGGAGAACAGCTGGTCCAGGTTCTGCACCTCCATCACGTCCACGTTGGCCCGAAAGGTCAGGGCCGCCATATTGTGGGCCACGTTGTCGTGCTTCACCACGTCCTGGTAGATGGCCTCGATCTCCGACCCGCCCCAGTAGAGCTCCGCCTGGCGCTCCAAAAGGGGCAGCTCCCGCCCGGTAAAGCGCACCACTCGGGAGTGGTGCACCCGGGCCGCCAGGCCCCCCTGCGGCCCCTGGATGCTATAGTACTCCGGCAGGCCAAAGTCCGGGTCGCTCATGTCTCCCACCAGGCCCGCCTCGGGCTCTACGCCGCTCCAGCGGTCCAGCACGTACAGCCCCGCAAAGGCCCCGGGCAGCACGCTTTCCAGGTCCAAGGGCTGGTCCAGGACCCCCTCCTGCCCCCGCAGCAGAATGAGCCCCACCGCGCCCCCGTACAGCCGCCCCCACTTAAGGCCCTCGCTCACCTTCTCCCGCAGCCGCACCGCCCGCTGCACCTGGTCCAGCTCTTCCAGGGCTTTGGGCGTGGCCCCCGTGGCCTGGAACCACTCCCGGGTCATATCGTCCGGCACAATCTCCGTCAGGTGGCCCACAATCCAGTTGCCCCTATATAGGGAGCTGAGCAGCTGGTAGTTGCCCGTCATCCGGGTGAGGGGGTACTGGGTGGCCTCTAGGGGAGACTGGGACCCATACCCCAGCCGGAACAGGGGATTAGAAAAGGCGTCCGCCGTGGGGACGCCCTGCTTTACCTTTACCCGGACCTTTTCCATAGCCACGCCTCCTTACTGAAACCGCCAGTCCGGCAGAGAGTTCACATAGTACCGCACCGCGTCCGGGCCGTGGTCCTGCTGCTTTAGGGGCTTTTCCTCCCCCCGGGCCCCGGCCTTCTCGTCCCAGCGGTACGCGGCCATCTCCGTGAGAAGCCCCGCACAGTCCGAGCAGATCAGCAGCACCCGGTTCTTTAGCAGCGTAGACACCTTTCGGATGCCGTCCAGCACCTCATTATCCGCCGGAATCACATACACCCCCCGGCTCTGCAGCTCCACAATAAAACTGGCCGCCGCTGGGTCCACCAGCACCGCGCAGGGGGATTCTCTCATAAAGGCCACCAAATCCTCCGCGTACTCCCCGCCGGTTTTCTGGCGGTATTGCTCTTGGCTGTCCCAGCGGTATTCCCGGTCAAAGCGGATGGTCCGCCCATCGTCGTACACGTCCAAAAAGACCGTGGGGTTGCTGGTGCCGTAGTCCACCGCGATGGTACGGGTAGCGTTCCAGGCCATATCCACCGGGCGGTCCTCCGGCTGGTAGACGTTGGCCCTTTGGTCCAGCATATCGTACACCGCCCCCTGGGCCGCCACCCATTTGCCCAGGATGAACCGCTCATAGAATACCCCCGTGTACTCCTTTTTGAGGTTTTCCACGTAGTCTTCGGGCAGGGTGGTGTTGTCCTCTATGGAGAAGACCGCGTCCAAGAAGTCCAGCTCTCCCGCCCGGTTGATGTAGCGGGTCTTTAGCCAGTGCAGGGGGTTGTCGGGGTTGGTGGTGGCCATCAGCTTGGCCTCCGGCAGCCGCAGGCGGGAGAGGAGCATGGTAAAGAAGTCCTCCGGGAACTGGGTCAGCTCGTCGCAGTAGGCCCCCTGCAAGGTCATGCCCCGAATCTTGCTCTCGCTTCTGGCGTCGTTGGCCCCCTCCAGGTACATCCGCCGCCCGAAAAGCCGCCCCTCCTTCGCCGCCAGGGAGAAGCTGAAATGGCTTTTGCCCACCAGCTCTTCCAAGAGGACCAGGCAGTTGCGCTTTAGGGTGGTCAGGGACTTGCCGCACATGAGGTAGGGCTTGTCCTCCGGCATGGAGGCCACCCAAAAGGCCCACAGCACCAGGGAAACCCAGGTCTTGCCCGAGGACACCGAGCCCTCCAAGAGGTTCATCCGCCGGAGCCCGCCCTTCTGCCAGAGCCGCAGCAGTTCTCTTTGCTTTAGCGTGTAGATCATCCCTTCAACCCCTCTATCAGTTTTGGCAGCATCCCGTCCTCCTGCTTCTCCTGGGCCTGCAGGAGCCCCAGGTGCCTGGCCAGCAGTTCCAGGGCCTTCATCTTGTCAGCCAGCTTCACCTCTACCCCCTCTTTGGTCTGCTTGATAGAGACAATAGCGGCCTTTTGCTCTTCGGTCAGTTCCCCGGTGTCGTTCATCATGACCACCCCAGAGATGATGCTGGCGTAGTCCGTGCCCTTCGCAAAGGCGATAGAGGCTAGCTCCTGCAGCACCCGGTCCTGGGTGATTTCCACCCGGTTCTGGCGCTTTTCTATCGCCTCTTGGATGGCGGCGGAAACGTTATTTTTCGTTATGAGCTGCCGCCCGATGTTCGGGTCCTTGTACCCCGCCCGCTGGGCCGCCGCCGTGGCGTTAAGGTCCACAAGATATTCCTGCACAAAGCGCTTCTGCTTTTCCGTAAGCTTTCCCTTCGCCACACCTTGCGGGCCTCCTTTCCCTTGCTACCATCTCCCCGTCCGCATCAACAGGAAGACCCGCTCGGCGGCTTTTGGGTCAGGCGGCACGTGTTTCTTCACAATGCGCACCCTCTGGGAACCGTCCTTGCGGGCCTCTACAATCTTTTCTTCGTACTCATAGCCTAGAGCGCGTTTCAGCAGCGCGTCCTTTATGGCCTTTTCTGTTTCTTTCGCCATTGATTTCTCCTTGGGTTTTGCACAGCCAGCACGCAAGAGGTTGAAAAGTTGAACTCTTTGTGCTATACTGACAATGATAGTGTCGCGCGACGTACTACTATCTAACCCTGAGAGTGTGTTTCTCAGGCGAGAGGGCCGAGGTGTTCCCGCACCTTAGCCCTTGTTTTTTACCTCAGATAAGCCGCCAACGAGAAACGGCCCGGTTTCTGATGGTACTTCTTTGCGATCTCTTTGGACTTGGCGTTGAATGCGTCCGCATAGGGCTTGATACGCTCCACCG
>CATJWI010000122.1 GCA_949744075.1 uncultured Eubacteriales bacterium
GAGACGCCCAGCTTCTTCTGCTGCTCCACGATGCGGGCGCCATACTTGTGCTTCCAGTCCCAAACCCGGTCCAGGAACTTCTCTCGGCCCAGATCATAGCGGGAAAGGCCCTCGGTCTCCCGCAGGTTCTCCTCCACCTTGGCCTGGGTGGCAATGCCGGCGTGATCGGTACCGGGGACCCACAGGGCGGCGTAGCCCTCCATCCGCTTGAAGCGGATGAGGATGTCCTGGAGGGTACAGTCCATGGCGTGGCCCATGTGGAGCTGACCTGTCACGTTGGGGGGCGGCATAACAATGGTGAAGGGCTTCTTGTCCGGGTCCCGGTGGCCCTTGAAGCAGCCACCCTTCTCCCACATCTCGTAGATACGGCCTTCCACCTCTTGGGGCTCATAGGCCTTTGGCAGTTCCTTACTCATCGTTCACAACTCCTTATCTGTTGTTTGTCATTTATGGGTATCATACCGGCACTTCAGCTCGTCCAACTCAATGGCCCGGGGTTTTATGGGCTTTTGGGCCCTCTGCTCCAGGAATGACTCAAACGCTTTTTCCTCTCCTTCCGTCAGATCACTCCTGCGCAGAGCGATCCCCGAAAAACCCGGTTTGTCCAAAATATCCCAGCCCTCCGACCAGGTCCGCACCGCCTCTACTCTCTCCCATCGGAACCGTTCTACAGTCTCTCCCGGAAGATATAAGGTACAGCCTTGATCCGTCAATTCTACCGTCAGGGGACCATTTTCCCGGCCCACCGGCATTTGTTCCAAGCGGAGAAATTGTTTTTTCCAGCTCGTCCAGTTTAAATTACGCCAGGTCGTGACCAAAGCGGTCAAGACCATCAGCAGGGTCAGTGCTCCCATTACCCGGGAATCGTCCTCGTAAGCCACCCGAAAAAAAATCGTGAGCCCGGCAAAGAGCAAAGCCAATAAAATTGTAAAACCGCAGTTGATCTTTCGCTTTGCGTCTGTCTGATAGATCCAGGCGGCCCATTGGGAGTCCTCCGCAAACTGCCAAATGGTGGTTTGAAATTGAAAGCGCATCCCGGTCTCCCCCTCAGATTTTCACCTGATTGAGTTCCTTCCCTGTGGCCTGGCGAAGGAACTCCCCAAACTTGGCCGGGTCACCGTGAAGGAAATTGGCCTTGGGGAGGATGTAGCCCGACTTGACGTCCAGGAACAGGGCAAAATAGTCCTCCGTCTCGGCCAGGGCAATAAATTCGCTGTATTTGTGGAGGGCCTCCACCGTGCCGCTGCGGATCACTGCGTGCTCCGGCACAAAGAAGCAGGTCAGCTCCATTCCCAAAGCCCCGCCCCGGCTGTTCTGCCAAGTCAGGTAGCTGTACCAGTTTATTCCCATTATCATACACAAAGCGCTGAGGATAAAACCGATCAGGACCGTCACGTTGAAGCCGGAAAGGTTTCCCGCTACCGCGCAGCCCGTCAGACCGGCCAGGCCGACAAAGATCAATCCGGCCCGGGAGCCCAGGAGCTTTCCCCGCTGGACCGTCTTCCCACTGATACGCTGATAGGCCATGATCTCTTTCTTGGTCAATACTGTTTTTACTTCAAAATCCATACTGCGCCTCCTCATTTGATTTCTTTTATCTCATTGACGTTCTCCTTCAGATAACCCTCCACGGCGGCCCGTTCCTCAGCGGGCACCACCCGCTCCGGAAGGATAGCGGCATGTTTCTTATCCAGGAAAAACAAATAGCACTCCCGGCAGCGGATCACGCCGATCATACTCCCGTAGGGATAAAAGCTCTCCCCCTTCAGGCTTTTTTCCCACAGCCCCTCTGCCTCCACGGTCATGGTATATTCTCCCGTCCCCCGCATCAGCATCCGGCGGCTGAACCGGGCGTTGATGTGATCATACCAGAGGGCTGAGCCCACCAGCAGCACCCCCAGGAGCACATTGGGGAGCCCCACAGGACCCGTCTCTTTGATCATAAGGATCCCCATAAAAAGGGACGACGCCCCTATCACGCCCCCCGCGAGGCGAAAAAACAGGCTTCCCCGCCGATAGGCTTTCCTGGCCGCCCGGTTCAGGGCAACCAGGTCCTGGTGCGTATAGGAATACTGATATTGGTACATAATGCTCCTCCCAAGAAAAAAACGCCCTGAGCCAAAAGGCTCAGGGCGAACATCTTGTCCGTGGTACCACCTGATTTCGGGCATGCCTGCCCGCACTCTGCCCCATAACGCGGGAAACGGCAGAGCTTACTCTCCTTCAACTCTGCGGCTCCAGGGCGACCTTCCGTTCCGGGTACGTGAAGCCTTACACCTACCGGCTCCTCTCTTTGCTTTCCCCGGGACGTACTCCTCCCCTTCTGTGCCTTTGAACTTTCTTAGTATACGCAAATTTCGGCCGGAAGTCAAGAAAAATCACCTATTCTCCCTCCGGAGAAAGGACAGCTTGGTCTCCGAACAGAGCACCGAAACAAAGATGACGGCAAATCCCAGCAGCAGTTGGAGGGTCACCGGGTCATGGTAGAAGATCACCGAGAATACCACGCCGAACACCGATTCCAGTGACAACAGGATGGCCGCCGAGGCCGGGTCGGACCAGACTTGGCCCACATTTTGGAATAGAAGGGCCACAGTGGTACACATGACAGTGAGGTAAACCATCTGTATTACCAGATCAGGGGTAAGGATGGAGGCGGATGGAAGCTCCTGGAAAAGGAAGCCGCCTACCCAGGCATAAAGGCCAGCAAAGGCAAACTGAAAGACTGTCAAAAGGGTGATGTCCTTTCCGGGGGACACCTTTGCCACCGCCACGATATGAGAGGCATAGAATACCGCACCAATGAGGGTCAAGCCATCCCCCAGAGCGATGGAAAAGCCTTCGTTCAGGGACACCAGGGCCACCCCCAACACGCAGAGCACTGCAGCCAGGATGTTGTACTTATCCGGCTTTTTCCCCATTACTGCCCAATAGAAGAAGGGCACCAACACACAGTAGACCGCCGTTAAAAAGGCGTTATTGGATGGAGTTGTCCACATGATACCAAAAGTCTGCACCGAATAGGCCGCCCAAAGAAAGGCCCCCATGACCGCCCCCCGCCACAGGTAATCCAGTGTGAAGCACTTCCACTTCTTCCAGCTCACCAATCCCAACAGCACCGCGCCGCCAGTAAAACGGACCGCCAGGAGGAAAAACGTGGGGATGACGTCCACCGCCCCCTTCATCATAAAGAAGGAAGATCCCCAAATAAGGGCTGCGGCCAGCAGCATAGGCTTTGCCAAGCGGCTCATCAGCGTTTCGTTCACGATTGTCATATCCCCTTCCATGTGCTAAAATGGACTCAGCGAGGTGAGACCATGAAAAAATTGACGGCAGATTTCTTTGCCCGGGATACCCTGACCGTTGCCAGGGGCCTGTTGGGAAAGCACTTGGTGCGCATCCTGGATGGGACACCTGTTTCCCTTCGCATTACCGAGACAGAAGCCTATATTGGCCGGCTGGATAAGGCCTGCCACGCATACGGCTATAAGCGGACACCCCGGACCGAGACCCTCTTCGCCCCGCCGGGGACGGCCTATATCTACCTCATCTACGGCATGTACCACTGCCTCAACTTTGTCACCGAGGCGGAAAATGAGCCTGCCGCCGTCCTGATCCGTGCCGGAGAGCCCGTCAGGAAAGACGATGCATTTGCTCTTTCTGTCAAGCGTTTTGGCTGTACGCCATCCCAAATGTCCTCTTATCAAAAGAAAAATTTTCTCAACGGCCCCGGAAAACTATGTAAAGCTTTATCCCTTACCAGAGAGCAAAACGGCCTTTCTCTTACCGGAAACACCCTCTACCTGCTGGATGCCGGGGAGCATCCCAAAAACATCCATGTGAGCAAGCGGATCGGCATCGACTATGCGGAGGAAGCGGCGGATTTTCCCTGGAGGTTTTATCTATGATCTTTTTCGATCTGGACGGTACTCTCATCGATTCCAACGGCGTTTGGCTCCAGGTGGACCGGGCCTTTGTGGCCAAGCGGGGTCTCACCTTGACTCCAGAATACAGCTATACGGTGGGCCACTCCATCTTCCCTCTGGCCGCCCGGTTCACCAAGGAATACTATCATCTGTCCGAGAGCCCGGAGGAGATCATGGAGGAGTGGCGTTCCATGGCCTACGATGCCTACGCCAGCACCATTCCCCTGAAACCGGGGGTCCAGGCTCTGCTGGATCAGCTCCAGCGCGAGGGACAGGCTATGGCCCTTCTCACCGCCGGCTTACCTGAGCTTGCCAAGGCGGCGGTGGCGCGCCATAGACTGAGCCATTATTTCGAAGGACTCTTCTTTGCCCAGGACACAGGGCTGGAAAAACGGGACCCGGAGGTTTACCGCATTGCCGCCCAGCAGTTTGGGGCTTCTCCCGGCGACTGCATCCTGGTAGAGGACGCCCCCCACAACTGTGAGGCAGCCCGCCGGGCGGGCTATACCGTGGTGGGTGTCTATGATGATTTTTATGCGGAGCAGTGGGACAAAGTGGTCCAGAACAGCCATAGAGCCGTCAAAAGCCTCTCGGAACTGCTTTTAGGCCCACCCTTTTCCTCCGTCTAAGGAATTGATATACCGGTTGAACTCAGAAAAGGTCAACCCAGGCTCCACCATGGTAAATTCCGTGGTGGGGCTTTTTTGTCCGCCCCGCAGGCGGATATAATAGTCCTCAATTGCCCAAAGGGCCGTCTCCTCATCCGGATAGGAGTAGACGCCCTTCCGCTCCCGGTTGGGGTGCTCTACCTGCCAGACCTTGCCGCCCTTCCAGCAAAGGGCAAAGCAATGCATATGCTCCTCCGCTTCCAGCACGCCGAAATCGTCGGGCTCATAGAGCCGGCAGCAATACATTTTGTGGGGAAGGCCAAGCCGCTCATAGACCAGATGCATCAGAAACACCTGCTCGATACAGGTCCCCACCCCATACCTCAGGCAGTCCTCCACGGAAGCAATGCGGTAGTCCCGGCGAAAATCCCGCATATCCAGATGGACCTTTTTCTCCTGGTCCAGCCAGCCGTATTCCACGTTCTCGTCCAGCCAATCCAGCAGTTTCTTCAAAACATCCCGCTCCGCCATAGCCGCTCCTTATAGCTTTTCCATGTACTGGGCTGCCGACTTCAGCATCAGCTTCTTGGTGCCCACATTGTCAAAGGCCACCTCGATCAGCGCGTCCCCGCCCATTTTGGTGAGGGAGAGGATCATCCCCTTGCCGAAGGCCTTGTGCATCACCATCTCCCCCTTCTGGAAGTCAGGCAGGGGTGCGGCGGACTTGACCCCACCGCCCAAGGTGCTGCCCGACGGCCGGGCCGCCGGGACAGAGGGGGTGGTATACCCTCTGTCGTAGCGGGGGGTGGACTTGGGCGGCGTGGCATAGCTGCCGTAGGTACGCCCCTCGGTCCGGGGACGCCCCCCCTCGCCGTACTGCTCCCGCTCGGGCCGCCAGTCGCTCTCGCCCAGGTGCCACTGTTCCGATATGGTGGGCCGGCCGCTGCGCTCCAGCCGCTCTTCGGGGATCTCTCCCAAGAACCGGGAGGGACGGTTGGCCGAGGTGCGGCCATAGAGCATACGCTGATTGGCGCAGGTCATATAGAGCTTCTCCTTTGCCCGGGTCATGGCCACATAGCACAGCCGGCGCTCCTCCTCCATCTCCTCCATATCCCCAATGGCCCGCATCCCTGGGAACAATCCTTCCTCCATTCCCACAGTGAAGACCACCGGGAACTCCAGCCCCTTGGCGGAGTGCATCGTCATCATCACCACGCACTCCTCGTTGGGGTCGTGGTTGTCCAGATCGGTATAGAGGGCAATCTCATCCAGGAAGCCTGACAAGGACGGCTCCTCGGCGTTTTCCATGTAGCTTTTGATGGAGGAGTTCAGTTCCCGCACATTTTCCAGCCGGGTCCGGTCCTCTATGGTGTCCTTTCCCTCCAACAAGATGGTATAGCCGGTATCGGCGCAAAGGACCTCGTAAAACTCTGTCAGGGACATCTCCCCCAGCTGCTTTCTCAGGCCCTCGATCAATTCAGCAAAGGCTTTCAGCCGGGGAGCCGCCTTCTGGAGCTGCGGGTATTCCCCCCCGTGGCTCACCACCTCCCAGAGGGAACGGCCGGTCTGGACCGCCAGCATCTGGGCGTTCTCCACTGTCCGGGCGCCGATGCCCCGGGGCGGGTTGTTGATGATCCGCTGGAGGCGCAGGTCGTCCTCCGGATTATTGATCACGCAAAGATAGGCCAGCATGTCCTTCACCTCCGCCCGGTCAAAGAACCGGATGCCGCCAATGATGCGGTAAGGCACACCGTTGCGCTTGAAGGCCATTTCCAGTTCCCGTGACTGGGCGTTGGTGCGGTAGAGGACGGCAAAGTCTTTCCAGCGCCGGCCGCCGGAATAGCCCAGCAGGACCTGGGAGGCCACATACTGGGCCTCGTCATCCTGGTTCATGGCGGTATAGAGCTGGAGCTTTTCCCCGTCCCCCTGGTCGGTCCACAGCTCCTTGCCCTTCCGCCCCTGGTTGTTGCGGATCACGTGGTTGGCCGCCTCCAGGATGTTCTGGGTGGAGCGGTAATTCTGCTCCAGGCGAATGGTGCGGCAGCCCTTATATTGGTTTTCAAAGGACAGTATATTCTCAATGGTGGCACCCCGGAAACGGTAGATGGATTGGTCGTCGTCGCCCACCACGCAAAAGTTCTCATAGCCTCCGGCCAGGAGGGAGGCCAGGTGGTACTGCATGTTATTGGTATCCTGATATTCGTCCACCAGCACATAGCGGAACTTCCGCTGGTAATAGCTGCGGACCTCTTCCTCCTGCCGGAGGAGCCTGACGGTGCAGAAGATCAGGTCGTCAAAATCCAGGGCGTTGGCCGCTTTCAGCCGCTTTTCATACTCCACATAGATGGCCGCGATACGCTGGAGCCGGTAGTCCCCCATCCGGGCGCACTCCTCCGCATAGGCGGGGGCAAGCTTCAGGGCATCCTTGGCCCGGGAGATATACCCCAGCACCACTTTCGGGGGAAATGCCTTCTCATCCACTCCCAGCGCCTTCTCCGCATCCTTCACCACCCGCTCGGAATCGGCGCTGTCATAGATCGTAAAGGAGCTGGCATAGCCCAGCTTTTCGATGTCCCGGCGGAGGATCCGGGCACAGCAGGAGTGAAAGGTGGCCGCCCAGATATCGTTGGCCGAAGGGCCCAGCATTCGCTCCAGCCGCTCCTTCAGCTCCCCGGCGGCCTTGTTGGTGAAGGTGATGGCCAGGATGGACCAGGGCGCCGCCGGGTCCACCTGGCAAAGGCGCTCCGCCCGGGCCGCCCCCTCCTGCGCGGGGTGGGCGGCATAGCCCTCCAAAAAGGCTAGGTCCTCAGCCGTCACCCAGTCAGGGACCTCATGGCAGTCGGAGCCCTGGCCGTATTTCATCAGATTGGCCACCCGGTTAATGAGGACGGTGGTCTTTCCGCTACCAGCTCCCGCCAGCAGGAGCAGGGGGCCCTCAGTGGCCAGCACGGCTTTCCGCTGCTCGGGATTCAGCCTAAAAAAATCCCTTTCGATCACCGCCCGGCGGGCGGCGCAAAATCTTTCTTGTTCCCTTGTATCCAGCATACTCTTCACCCATTCCCGTTTTTTCGCAGAGTAGGTCTATTTTAATACAAATGGCCCTATCGGTCAACGGCGGGTTTGCCAAAGTTTCGGAAAAGGGATATAATCTGTTTGATATCGAAAGGGGACCTGAGATATGGAACAGCTCCTTCTTGTGCGGCCCTCCCTCTCATTGGAAGAGGCTGCCCTGGACTATAAGGCCGAGCATCTGGCCCACGGGGAGGCTATCCTTCACGGCAGCGCCCTGATGGATACCCTTCCCTATCTGGAATGGGTCCGGAGGACCCAAGAGAACGCCCATCCCGACACGGTACACTGGGGCTGGGTAGAGGCCGACACCTTTTTTGCAGTGCGGCAGAGCGATGGGCGGCTTATCGGAATGGTGGACATCCGTCACCGTTTGGAAACCCCGTTTTTGGCTCAGGTCGCCGGGCACATCGGCTGCGGGGTCCGCCCCTCCGAGCGGCGGAAGGGCTACGCCTGCGCCATTCTGGCTCTGGCTCTGGACCACGCTCGGGCTCTGGGCCTTGACCGGGTCATGCTCTCCTGCTACCAGGACAACGAGGGCTCCCGGAGGACCATCCTGAAGCAGGGCGGAGTCAAGGGGCGGGAGTTTGCCTATGAGGACGGTAAGACAGTGGAGCTCTACTGGGTCCAACTTTGACAGGGGGAATGATTTTTATGGAACTGCGGGAAGAAAACATCCGGCTGTGGTTTGACATGTGGCTGCAAAAGAAAGATATGGGGATAGACCGGCTCTTCTCGCCTGATGCGGTCTATATAGAAAGCTGGGGACCGGAATACCACGGCCGGGGCAAGATCCGCCACTGGTTTCAGGAGTGGAACCGCCGGGGCTCCGTCCTCGTTTGGGATATCAAGCAGTTCTTCCACCAGGGGGAGCAGACGGCGGTGGAGTGGTATTTTAAAAACTCGGTAGACGGCCGCACCGAGGAATTTGACGGCGTAAGCCTCATTCGCTGGGACCAGGAGGGCAAGATCGTCTTTTTGCAGGAATTCGGCTGCAACCTGGGCCGCTATGACCCCTATGCCGACGGCCCAGAGCCTAAATTTCGGACTACCGGCGCGGCCTGGTTTTGAGGGGGAACAGAGATGAACGATACAAGAGACTTACTTCGCGGCTATTTCTCCCAAAATCCGCTCCTACTCTGCAATGAAAGCAAAGAACTCCCCTCCCTCGCCTCTCTTGGCGGGCGGTGGAACGATATCGTGGACATGATGGAGGGACGGGAGGTCTTCTATTCCAAGCTCTATAAGGGGCGGGTCACCTACCTCTCCCCCGCCTTTTACTTTGCGGTAAAGCCCCTGCGCCAGCGGGAGGAGCGCCTCTCTCCCCAGGCCCGGGAGCTGCTGGAATTTCTCCGACAGGCCGGTCCTGTTGGGACAGAGGCGCTCAAGCGCCTGTTTCCCCTTTGGGAAAAGCAGGCCGGCCGATACTTAGACGAGCTTCTGAAAGAACTGTTGGTCACCGCCGTCAAACGGGATAAGACATTGAACGAGAATTGGTGTACCTTTCTCTGGGCCCCCGCCGAGGTCTGGGAGGCGGGACGGGAGCCCCTGTCCGCCTCTCCTTTCGAGGCGGAGCGGCTCTTAAGCAGTCTTATGACCCCGGCCCAGGTCAAGCGGTTTTTGGCATAATCTACAATTTCCGGTCCTTTTCCATTTTCCTCTTGCTTTTTTACTCCCTTTTGGTATATCCTATTGGGCAGAAAATGCAAGGGGAGGAATGAACGTGCGACACCTTATCAGCCCTTCGGACCTGTCGGTGGCCGAGATCGACCAGCTGTTGGCGTTGGCCGACCGCATCCTGGAAGATCCCAGCGCCTACGCCCACAAATGCGACGGAAAAATATTGGCCACCCTGTTTTTTGAACCCAGTACCCGCACCCGTTTGAGCTTTGAATCGGCAATGCTCAGCCTCGGGGGGCGTGTATTGGGTTTTTCTTCGGCCGATTCCTCCTCCGCCTCCAAGGGGGAGACGGTGGCCGACACCACCCGGGTGGTATCCTGCTACGCCGATATCATCGCCATGCGCCACCCCAAGGAGGGGGCGGCCACCGTGGCGGCCTCTGTGGCCACCGTCCCCATCATCAACGCTGGTGACGGCGGGCACCACCACCCCACCCAGACCCTTACCGACCTGCTGACCATCCACCAGCTCAAGGGAAGGATGGACCACTTGACCATTGGGCTGTGCGGCGATCTGAAGTTTGGCCGCACCGTCCACTCCCTCATCAAGGCCATGTGCCGCTATAAGGGGGTCCGCTTTGTCCTGGTGAGTCCCCAGGAGCTCCGCATCCCCGCCTATCTCCGGGACGACCTGGTGGCCGGCGGCTACGACTTCCAGGAGGTAGAACAGCTGGAGGACGCCATCGGGGCGATGGACGTGCTCTACATGACCCGGGTCCAGCGGGAGCGGTTCTTCAATGAGGAGGACTATATCCGCCTCCGGGACAGCTATATCCTGGACGCCGCCAAAATGAAGCTGGCCAGAGAGGACATGATCGTCCTCCACCCCCTGCCCCGAGTCAACGAGATTGCCCTGGAGGTAGATGAGGATCCCCGGGCCTGCTATTTTCAGCAGGTGCGCTTTGGCCGGTATATCCGCATGGCCCTCATCATGAAACTGTTGGAGGTGGAGTAAGATGAACGTTGACAGCGTGGAACGGGGCCTGGTCATCGACCATATCGAGGCGGGCCGGAGCATGGAGATCTACAGGGTCCTGGGGCTGGACAAGCTGGACTGCTGCGTGGCCATTATCAAAAACGCCCGGAGCCAAAAGACCGGGCGGAAGGATATCATGAAGATCGAGGACCGGATCGATCTGGACCTGGACGCCCTGGGCTTCATCGATCCCAACATCACAGTGAATATCATCGACGGCGGAGAGGTGGTGGAGA
>CATJWI010000123.1 GCA_949744075.1 uncultured Eubacteriales bacterium
CTCGGATACAGTGTGCTACCCCGCCAAGCTCCTCCACGGCCACGTGGAAGCCCTGGTGGAGATGGGGGTGGACGCCATCTGGTATCCCTGCATGTCCTATAACTATGACGAGGGCATCGGGGATAACCACTACAACTGCCCGGTGGTTGCCTACTACCCCGAGCTACTGGCCGCCAATGTTCCCGTCCTGAAGGAGACCAAATTTCTCTTCCCCTATGTGGGTCTGGCCCGGCCCAAGGATTTCGAGAAGCGCATCGCCAGGATGATGGAGGAGGAGTTCTCCATCCCCAAGAAGGAGAGCGTTGCCGCCACCCGCTCCGCCTACGCCGCCTATGACGCCTACAAAAAGGACCTGTGGGCCAAGGGACAGGAGTATGTGGCCTACGCCCGGGAGCACCATCTTCCCATTCTGGTCCAGGCGGGGCGCCCCTACCACATCGACCCGGAGATCAACCATGGCATCAACGACCTCATCACCGGCCAGGGCTTCGTGCTCATCAGCGAGGACGCCATCTCCCACCTGGAGGGCTATGAGAGCCGGAAGGTGCTGAACCAGTGGACCTTCCAATCCCGGATGTACAACGCCGCCCGGTATGTGTGCACCCAGCCCGACATGCAGTTGGTGCAGCTGGTCTCCTTCGGCTGCGGCACCGACGCCATCACTGCCGACGAGGTCCGCTCCATTTTGGAGGAGGGCGGCAAGCTCTATACCCAGCTGAAAATCGACGACATCAACAACCTGGGGGCCGTCAAGATCCGTATCCGCTCCCTCATGGCTGCCATGGAGGCCCGGGAACGCCGGGAAGCCTGAACCATCTCACTTCAATATTACCGGGAGGTATCCCTAATGAGATCCTTGCTTCGCACCTTGACCGCCGGGGCCCTGGTCCTGTGCCTCACCCTCTCCTCCGCCGCTGCCGCCCTGAGCCCCACCCGGTCCTTTGCCGGGGCCGGGTTCACCGATGTGCCAGACGACTGGAGCTACCCCTACATCCTCTCCTGTTATGAGCTGGGCCTCATGTCCGGCCAGGGCGGCGGCCTCTTTGTCCCCGGCGGCACCGTCTCGGTAGCCGAGGCCGTCACGGTGGCCGCCCGAGTCCACAATCTCTGGAACGGCGGCAACGGAGTTTTGCCGGAGAGCGTCCCCTGGTACGGCAGCGCCGTGGAGTACAGCGTGACCTACGGGCTATTGACCCAGGGGCAGTTCACCGACTTCTCTGCCTCGGCCACCCGGGCCCAGTTGGCTGGACTGCTGGCCAAGGCCCTGCCCGCGGCGGACCTGGCCGCCATCAATGAGGTATCCGCCCTTCCCGACGTGACCGAGGAGACCCCCTACGCCGAGAGCATCCTTGCCCTCTACCAGGCAGGGGTGCTCACCGGTTCCGACATGTACGGCACCTTCTCCCCCGAGGCCTCCATTACCCGGGCGGAGCTGGCCGCCATCCTCTGCCGCCTGGTGCGGCCCGAGATGCGGCAGCACCTCACCCTTTGGGAACCAGGAGAGACAGAGGGGCCCACCACCGACCAGGATACCCTTCACTTCAGCAGCACCTCCTTTGACGAGGCCCTGTCCGGCGGCTCCCTCATGGCGGTGCTCTTCTTCGCCGACTGGTGCCAGCCCTGCCAGCTCCTCTCCCCCACCATCGACCAGCTGGCCACCCAGTACCAGGGCCGGGCTCTGGTAGGCAAGGTGGATGTGGACCAGGAGCCCCTGCTGGCCCAGCGCTACAACGTCACCAACTACCCCACCGTCATCTTCTTCCAGGGCGGCCAGGAGATCGACCGTCAGGTGGGCATCAAGGCCCTGGACATCTACGCCGCCATTTTGAACGGCCGGCTGTAAAGCAACGCTCCACCCACATAGAAAGGAACGACCCATATGGCTGAATTAGTTTACGACAAGACCGGACGGCTCCTCTTTACCAAGGAGATGAAAAAGGAATATACCCTCCTCATCCCCCAGATGCTCCCCGACCACTTCGCCATGCTGGTGAGTATTTTCCGCAGCGAGGGCTACAAGGTGGAGATGCTGGAGAACACCGGTCGGCCCGTCATCGATGCAGGACAGAAGTATGTCCACAACGACGCCTGCTACCCCGCCATCCTGGTCATCGGCCAGCTCATCAACGCCGTCCAGGCGGGGAAGTACGACCCCCACAAGGTGGCCCTGGTCATCACCCAGACCGGCGGCGGCTGCCGGGCCTCCAACTACATCCATCTGCTGCGCAAGGCGTTGGAGAAGGCGGGGCTCAGCTTTGTGCCTGTCATCTCGGTGAACCTGTCCGGGCTGGAGTCCAACCCCGGCTTCAAGCTGAGCCTGGGGCTGCTGCGGAAGGTGATCTACGCCCTTATCTACGGGGACCTTATTCTTAACGTAGCCAACCAGGTCCGGCCCTATGAGCTGACAAAGGGAGATACCGACGCCGCCGTCCAGACCTGCATGGACTTCCTGCTCCACGATATGGACAATGGCAAGGGCATGACCTTCAAGAGCATGCGAGCCAACTTTGACCGGATCATCGACACCTTTAAGGCTGTCCCTGTCTCCACCGAGGAGAAGGTACGGGTGGGTATTGTGGGGGAGATCTATGTGAAATACGCCCCCCTGGGCAACAACAATCTGGCCGACTTTCTCCTCTCCGAGGGGGCTGAACCGGTGATCCCCGGGGTCATCGACTTCATCATCTTTAAGGTCAACAACCGGGAGGTGGACGTGGGCCTTTACGGGGGCAAGTGGATCAAGGAGAAATTCTGCCACTGGCTCCAGAATTACATCATGAAGTACCAGCACGCCATGATCGACGCCCTCAAGGCCTCGGGCCGCTTCCGGGCCCCCGGAGATTTTGAGGACCTCCACCGGTGTATCAAGGGGTATCTGGGAGAAGGCAACAAGATGGGGGAGGGCTGGCTTCTTACCGCCGAAATGCTGGAGCTCATTGAGTCCGGGGTACCCAATATCGTTTGTACCCAACCCTTTGGGTGCCTGCCCAACCATATCGTGGGCAAGGGGATGATCCGAAAGATCAAGGACGACTACCCCTGGTCCAACATCGTGGCCATCGACTACGACCCCGGCGCCACCAAGATCAACCAGGAAAACCGCATCAAGCTGATGCTGGCCAACGCCAAGGCCCTGGCCAGGCAGGGGGCGGAAAAAGAGCC
>CATJWI010000124.1 GCA_949744075.1 uncultured Eubacteriales bacterium
CATGATAGAACAAACCGGGAAGAAAGTCAAGAGAGCCGGAGGAGCTCAATAGGTGAGCTCCTCAATGATACGCACCAGGTCCTGCTCCGCACCGCCCTCTTCCGCCAGGACGGAGAAGAGCAGGGAGCCGTCCTCGTTGGTCCAGCAAAGCTGCCAATAGTCGCTGCGGATGGAGGTGACCCGGAGGCCATTGACCTGGATGGTGGAGACCTGGGCCTCCTCTGTGCTGACGCTGAGGCTCAGGCTGGAGGTCAGACTGACATCGATAAGGATATAGTCGCTCTCCGACCAAGGGGGCCGGTAGGTATACTCCCGGAACCAGGACTCCTCCAGGGTGCCCATGAGCAGGTAGCCCTCGGGGAGCCAGCCGGGCTGGAGAGCGGGGAGCTCCGGTGGGGCGGCGTTGGAGGGGAAGGTGACATCGGCGTGGCCGGGGAAGATCTCGATGAGCCAGTTCATGGCGGTTATCCGGAAGTCCTCCGAGGCGGCGAAGGCCACGGTGAAGAGGGAGGCGGCCACCAGCACCGCCGCCGCAAGCCCCCCCAGCCGCCTCAGCCATGGTCCCCGCCTGGCCCGGCCAGGCGGGGCAGCGGCTGTGAGCCGCTGCTGAAGATCTCTCCAGGCCGCCTGGGGGTTGGACTCCCGGGAAAAGGGGGCGTAGTGGTCCAGCCGGTCCAGGTAGTCGTCGATGAGGGCGGGGTCGTAGCTGTCCTCGGTGACGGCCTCCAGGACCTGCTCCAGCTGCTGTGCCAGCTGGGAGGGAGAGGGGGTCGAAAGGATCTGGCCGGTCATGCTGTTGTTCCCTCCTTTCCGGTGTGATGGGGCAGCTTCAGGAGCTGGCGGCAGCGCTCCACCGCCCGGGAGACCCGGCTGCAGCAGGCGGTCTCCGAGACGCCCAGGCGGTCGGCCATCTCCCGGTAGTCCGGCTGGTCCCGGAAGCGCCAGAGCAGGACCTGCCGGTCCTGGGGGCCTAAACGGGCGGGGAGGAGGTGCTCCAGGTTCTCCTCCGCCTGGGGGGCGGGAAGGGCGAAGAGAGTGTCCAGAGGCAGCTCCCGGTGGGAGAAGCGGCGGCGCTCATTCCGGGCCAGGTTCACCAGGGTCACCAGCCAAGCCTCCGGCTTGGGGTGTTCCAGGAGCTCCTGCCGGTGGAACAGGGCCAGGAGAAAGGTATCCTGGACCAGGTCGTGGGAAGTCTCGGCACAGGCGGTGAGGCGGTAGGCCACCCGGCAGAGCCGGTCGTAGTTGGCCCGGTAGAGGGCGGCGATGGGGTCGGAGGACATGGGGTTCACCTTCTTTGGAGGGGGAATAAAAAGACCCTTTACTTTTTATATGTGTCGAAACGGCAAATTTGTTGCAACAAAAAGGGCGGCTGAACACAAATAATAAGAGAACGGCGCTCCACCTATTTTTAAGGAGGTCTGCGATATGAAACGGTTTCCCAAAGCCCTTGTCTGCGCTGCCCTGGGCCTGGCCCTGTGCGTCACCCCGGCCCTGGGGGCCAATACCCATAACCACAGGGAACGGCCCTTCCCGGAGCGGGTCCAGGTCTCCCCCTGGGCCCAGAGGGAGGTGGAGGAGTCCAGGGCCCTGGGCTTCGGCCCCAATGGGCAGGATCTCCAGTATCTCCCCGACAGCCTGGCCACCCCCATCTACCGGGTGGATCTCTGCGAATACCTGGCCCGGTTCATCGCCATGCAGCAGGGTTGCGGCGAGGCGGACTTCTCCCTGGCGGTGATCCACTACCTGGGCCGGGAGGACAGCTATGGCCAACCCGTCTCCGCCTTTTCCGACGCCGACGGCCTGGGTTACCTCACCGCCCTTTACCACCTGGGGGCGGTGAAGGGCCGGGGGGACGGCACCTTCGACCTGGGGGGAGAGCTCACCCGGCAGGAAGCGGCCACCTTCCTGGCCCGGACCTACGCCGCCTACGGCGGGGAGCTGCCCCAGGCCACGGAAACGATAGCGTTCACCGACCAGGCCGAGATCGCCGACTGGGCCCTGGACAGCGTCTCCGCCCTGGCGGAGGCGGGTATCATGAAGGGTTACGAGGACGGCCGCTTCGCCCCCAACGACCCCTATTCCTACGAGCAGTGCCTCATGACCCTGGTGCGGCTCTACGAGGAGCTGCCGGTAAGCCGGAAGAACGGCAGCGTGGAGGCCCTGTTCACCTACGAGCAGTACTTGGATTACTTCGACTACCGGGACCGGAAAGCGGTGGAGAACAACGCCGGGCTCTACAAGATCCAGCAAGTAGACGGCCCGGTGGCCTCTTTCGTCCACATGGCCACTGGGGGGAGCATGAACACTGCCGCCTTCCCCAAGCTGGTCTACCGCTCCGGGGCGGTACGTTCCCTGGAGGACCTGGGGGTGTGCAACACGGGGATGGGCTGGCTCCGGGGGAGCACCGAGATCGACAACCTCCGGTTCTCCGAGGACGGGAGGACCCTCTACTGTACCATCACTCTGGCCCAGGAGGTAAAGGACCTCTCTGGCGGCGACCCCGAAACGGTGGCCCACGGCCACGCTGCGGGTACCTATTCCATCGTTATCGATGTGGAGAGCGGAAAAGCCACGGCGCAGAGAGAGCAGTGACCGCTTTTGAAACAAGGACCCCCACCCGGTCTCGGGTGGGGGTCCTTCGTGTTACGCCGCCACAGAGTTGGCGGTCTTTTTTTCGTCCAGGGCCATGGCCAGGAACAGCCCGGCCACGATGGCGGCTCCCACCAGGGAGGCATAGCCGCCCAGGGCCTCACAGACCAGGGCGCTGAACGCAGAGCCCAGGATAAAGGTGACCAGAAAGCTGCCATACTTCAAAAAGCGCATCCAATCCGCCGCCGTGTGGTCGTGGAGGGCGCTGAAGAAAAACTGGCCCGCCGAGCGCAGGTTGCCCGTGCAGATGGTGGTGTTGTGAGGGCCAAACTCACACTTGCGGAACAGGCACAGCTGATAGGCCGTGATGAAGCAGCCAAAGAAATTGATGGGGGTGGCGGGCGCCGAGGCGGGGACAAAGGCCACGCCGCATAGGAGAAGAAACTCCAGCCCCAAAGCGATCCGCCGCCAGTCCCAGCGGTCCCGGACCAGGGTGCGGACCAGCTCGCTGCACAATACGCCTAAAATACAGGCGATAGGGAAGATGAGGGAGCCAATGAGCCCGCTCCAGTTCCCATGGGCCAGGGCGATGCCCACCTTGGCCATATTGGTGGTATGTCCGTTGGGGAAAAAGCCGTTCCGGGTGGTGTAGATATAGGTGTCGATAAAGCCGCCCATAAAGGTGACCACCGTGAGGAACAGCATACTTTCCGCCAGAGGGACGCGCTTTTTTTCCATAGTCGCTTCCTCCAGTCTCTCTTTGATCTCCGGGGTAAAGCACAGCCGCGCGCTTGGCCGCGCGCGGCTGTGCGTGTCCCGTTGGACAGCATATCACAAACAAAAGGCGTTTGCAAGTGGGGCTTATCACCAGGCGGCGATGGTGCCGTCAGCCCGGGGCTCGGTGCCGCCGATGAAGGTGCCGTCAGGCTGACGCCAGATGATCTGGCCCCGGCCCATGCCGATGTTGGTGTTGACCACCTCCACCTGGTGGCCCATCTGGGACAGCCGCTGGGCGATGCTGGGATTGACCTCCCGCTCCAGCTGGACCTTCTTCTCGCCCACCCACTGGAACCGGGGGGCGTCCAGGGCCTCCTGGGGATTCATGTGGTAGTCCACGGTGTTCACCACCACCTGGACATGGCCCTGGGGCTGCATGAAGCCGCCCATGACGCCGAAGGGGCCGATGGCGTCTCCGTCTTTGCACAGGAAGCCGGGGATGATGGTGTGGTAGGCCTTCTTGCCGCCCACCAGGTAATTGTCGCTCTCGGGGTCCAAGGAGAAGTTGGCGCCCCGGTCCTGGAGGGTGATACCGGTGCCGGGCACCAGGATACCGGAGCCGAACCGGTTGTAGTTGGACTGGATGAAGGAGACCATGTTGCCCTCGCCATCGGCGGTACAGAAGTACACAGTGCCGCCGCAGGAGGGATCGCCGGCCTCGGGGTACAGGGCCTCGTCGTCGCTGATGAGGGCCCGGCGCACATCGGCATACCGGTCGGAAAGCATGTCGGCCACCTTGGTCTTCATATACCGGGGATCGGCCACGAACTTCTTGGTGTCCACGAAGGCCAGCTTGGTGGTCTCGATCATCTTGTGGTAGGCGGCGGCGGTCTCCCGGTTGTCGCCCAGGTCCATCTTCTCCAGCATCTTCAGGGCCATGAGGGCGGTGATGCCGTGGCCGTTGGGGGGCATCTCAAAGACGTCATAGCCCTTATAGTTCACCGAGATGGGCTCTACCCACTGGGCCTTATAACCGGTGAAATCGCTCTCCTGGAAGAAGCCGCCGGTCTCCTTGGAGAAGGCCACGATCTTCTTCATGATGTCGCCCTGGTAATAGCTGTCGCAGTCAGAGGCGGCCAAGGACTCCAGGGTGTCGGCGTAGTCGGGGTTATAGAAGACCTCGCCGGGTTCGAACATCTTGCCGTCCTTGGTGAAGTGCTCCATCCAGGGGCCGAAGACCTTGGGGTCCTTTTTGGCGGCGTTGCCGATCCGGGTGACCTCCGCTTTCCACTGGTACCAGACGTTGACGGGGATGCAGGAGCCGTTCCGGGCATACTCGATGCCGGAGGCCATGAGCTCGGCCATGCTCTTGGTGCCGAAGCGGCGGCGCAGCTCTGCCCAGGCGCTGGGGGCGCCGGGGACCATGACGGGCAGCCAGCCCTCCATGGGGATAGAGCTGTAACCGGCCTTCTTCACATCCTCGGCGGACAGGGCCTTAGGGGAATAGCCGGAGCCGTCCAGGCCGTAGAGTTTCTTGTCTTTGGCGCTCCAAACCAGGGCGAAGGCGTCGGAGCCCAGGCCGTTGCCGGTGGGCTCCACCAGGGGCAGCACGGTGGCCATGGCCACAGCGGCGTCCATGGCGTTGCCGCCGGCCTTCATGATGTCGATGCCCACCTGGGAGGCGATGGGCGAGGTGGAGGCGGCCATGCCCTTCTTGGCATAGACCACGTTCCGGTGAGAGGGGTAGGAGTACTTCAAGGGGTTGAATTCAGGCATAGGGGAATACTTCCTTTCATAGGGGAGAAAGGCGCCGGCCTCCCAGCAGACCGGGAGACCGGCGCTTTTCAGGTCGGTTTAAGATGTATAACTGGGGCTTAGATGAACTCGGCCAGGACGCCGGCGATGACCACGGAGAGGATGGTCACAGAGGTAAAGCCGGAGATGACGTAAGCGGTCTGGATCTTGGCGGTCACAGCGTCCCGCTCCTCGTCGGTCTGAGCCACGGCGTTGGTGATCTCGGTGGCGATGAGCTCGGTGCCGGGATAGCCGATCATCTGGCACATGGCGATACCGATGGACAGCTGCTTGCTGCCGGCCACCTTCCAGGCGGGGGTGAGGAAGAACACCACGAAAGTGATGACAACCACCAGCACGAAGATGACCAGAGAGGCAAAGCCGATCTGGGGCAGCATGGACAGGTCCACCTTAGCCAGAGAGGGGATGATGGTGCACAGGGAGAGGAAGGAGAAGAAGCCGTTGGCCTTGGCGTTGTCCCGCAGCATGTTGGGAGGCACGATGCCCACGTTCCGGGCCACGATGCCGCAGACCATGCAGAAGATGGACATGTTCAGGAAGCTGACAGGAGTGCCCTTGAAGAACTTGGCCAGCAACTCACTGAGGGCCATGAAGCCGGAGGCCACGAACAGGCAGATAAAGGTGGTGTAGTACTTCTTAATGCTCATCCAGATGGGCTGCTTCTTCTCGCCGTCCACCTCGGCGGTCTGCTCATTGTACCAGCTGTAGTTGGGATCGGCGGCGTGCTTGCTGCGCAGCTCCTCCACGATCTTGTTGGCTACGCTCAGGCCGCAGTTGGAGGCGGGCAGGGTGCCCACGAATTTCTGCACGGCGTAGACAAAGGTAGCCATGGCGGCGGCGGCAGTCAGGCCCTTGGCCTCGCAGGCGTTGACCATGGTGGTGGTGGCCACGATACCGCCGTTGACAACAGGGGCGGCGGACAGGGCGAATTCCTTGCCCACGATGGGAATGGCAATGGCACAGCCAAGAATGGCGGCGGCCATGCCGATGACGGCGGCCAGAACGGTGCGCCACTCACGCTTGAGCTGGGCGATGTCCACGGTGGTGCCCATGTTGAACAGCAGGAAATACTGGCCCAGGCTGGCCACATAGGAGAAGCCCGCGGTCTGCATGATGTCGGCGGGATAGGTCCCGGTCAGGAACAGGACCAGGAAGCCCATCATGATGACGAACATGGAAGAGATCTTGGCTTTGGTGAGAGCGCCGATCAGATCGCCTGCAAAGAAAATCAGCAGGATCAGAAATACGGCTTGATACTGAGACATGTTACATACCTCCATTTTTCACAGGATTTTTGAACGGTTGGGGACTATTTCCACCGCCTGCCCTCTCCAAAACAGGCGGTAAAAACCAGAGAAAGGGGGAGAACTTATTTCGCCTTGCACTCCTCGGCGTAGAGCTCGATGAGAGTGGTGCCCAGCTGGCCCAGCTTGAAGAACTCCTCCAGCACCAGGTACTCCTCCTTGGTGTGGTTCTTGGAGTAGCCGCAGCCGCAGCCGATGCAGCGGATGCCCTTGGCGGTGATGTGGTTGGCGTCCATTCCGCCGCCGCCGGCTTCGGGATTGTACTTGAAGCCCAGCTTCTCACAGGCCTTCTTGGCCAGAGCCAGCACAGGCTCGCCCTCGGCAATGTTCAGGGTGGGGTAGCTCAGTTCGGTGACGATCTCGATGCCCACGCCCCGCTCTGCGGCGATCTTGCGGCAGTGCTCGTCGAAGTACTTCATATACTTTTCCAGCTTCTCAGGGTTGCGGCTGCGGGCCTCTCCCTTGAAACCGGCGCTGTCGCACACGGAGTTCCGGGCGGTGATGCCGTGGACGATGGGGAAGTTGGACACGGTCTCAAAGTCCAGCCGGCCGGTCTTCAGGGTGAAGAGCATCTCACCCATGGCCTTGGCCGCGTCGATGCCCTTCTCGGGGTCGGCACCGGCGTGGGCGGGCTTACCGGTGAGCTCTACGTCGATGGTATAGCGGCCCGGGCCCTCCACCACGAAGCGGCCGATGTCGCCGGTGGCGTCGAAGACATAGCCGGTCTTGGCCTTGAACACAGAGCAGTCCAGAACGTTGCCGCCCCAGACGCCGGGCTCCTCCTGCACGGTGAAGGCCACCTCCAGCCGGGGCAGAGGCTTGCCGGAGGCGATGGCCTGCCGGAAACTCTCTAGGATACCGCACACACCGGCCAGGTCATCGGCGGCCAGGATGGTGGTGCCGTCGGAGTAGAGGACCCCGTCCTTCTCCACCGGCTTGATGCCGAAGCCGTTGGGCATCCGGTCCATGTGGGAGGAGAACAGCAGCGCGCCGTCCAGCTCACCCTCCCGGATACCGATGACATTGCCGCAGTCGCCGCCCAGCTTCTCACCGGCGTCGTCCTGGGTGACGGTAAAGCCCATGGCTTCCAGTTTCTGGGTGAGGATGGCAGCGATCTTGCTCTCCTGGCCGGAGACAGCGTCGGTGGTGGCCAGCTCATAGAAATCCTTCAGCATAGCCTCATTTCTCATAATAAAAACCTCCTTTTTTGATTGGGGGTAGTGCTTACTTATGCTTCAAACCCTCGGCAAAGGTCTCGATAAGGGCTACGCAGAGCTCGCCGGACTGGAAGAAGTCCTCCAGCACCAGCTGCTCAGAGGTGGTGTGGTTCTTGGAGTAGCCGCTGGCCACGCCTACGGTGACCATGCCCCGGGCGTTGTGGATGTTGGCGTCCATGCCGCCGCCTAGGCTGGCGGTCTGGAAGGGAAGGCCCAGCTTTTCGCAGGCGGCCTTGCCGATGACCAGGGCGGGGTCGGTCTCGGGGATGAGGAAGGGCAGGAAGTTCTCCTCCGTGGTGATCTCGATGCGGGCGCCGTGCTCGTCGGCCACCTTCTGGCAGTGGGAGCGGAAGTACTCCACGTAGTCCAGCAGCCGTTTGGTGTCCTTGCTCCGGGCCTCTCCCTCGATGAGGGCGTGGTCGCAGACCACGTTGATGTTGGCCGCCCCGGTGCCCGACTCCAGGTGGGGGAAGTTGGAGGTGGTGATCTCATCCAGCCGGCCCTGGCGCAGGGTGGAGATGATGTCAGCCATGGTCTTGGCCGCGTCGATGCCCTTCTCGGGCTCGTTGCCCGCGTGGGCGGGCTTGCCGAAGATCTCGGCCTTCAGGATATACCGGCCGGGGGCGCCGTTGATGAATCGGCCCGCCCCGCCGGGGGAGTCGAAGATATAGCCGATCTTGGCCTTCAGGCCGCTGGGGTCCATGACCTTGGCCCCGCCCAGGCACAGCTCCTCCTGGATGGTGAACAGCACCTCCAGCCGGGGCAGGGGCTTGCCGGAGCCGATGGTGCGGCGCAGACCCTCCAGGATGGCGCACACCCCGGAGATGTCGTCGGCGGCCAGGATGGTGGTGCCGTCGGAGTAGAGGATGCCGTCCTTCTCCACGGGCTTGATACCGAAGCCGTTGGGCACCCGGTCCATGTGGGAGGAGAGCATCAGCGCGCCGTCCAGCTCTCCCTCACGGATGGCGATGAGGTTGCCGCAGACCCCGCCGTACTTGGGGCCGGCGTCGTCCATGGTGACGGTGAAGCCCAGCTCCTCCAGCTTTTTAGTGAGCTTTTCAGCGATCAGGTCCTCCTTGCCGGAGGCGGAGTCGGTCTGGACCAGCTCCAGAAATTCGTTGTACATGGTTTCGTTTCTCATAGGATCGCCCTCCCGGCAACGAAAAATTGTGCCAAGTCCAAGGGCTTGGCGGGCTTTTTGCTGTAAACAGCAAAAAAAGACTATTTACACACAGATAGAATAGCACTTGCGTAACTTCCTTAATAGGTGTAAAATAAAGTCCGAAAATATTTTTTGTGTCTCAAATTCGGGTAAAGGGGAGAGAGCCATGAAAATCGCAGTGACGGGGCCGGAGAGCACGGTAAGCATGATTCGGGGCGTCATGGAGCGGAATATTCCGGACATCCAGGCGACCTACCGCTGCACCGAGTTTTTTGAGGAGACTCCTGAGATGGTCCGGCGGATCCAGGGGGAGAAGGATGTGGACGCCATCCTGTTTTCCGGGCCTACCAACTACGCCTACACGGTGGGCCGGGTGACACCCACGGTCCCCTGGGGCTTCCTGCCCCACAGCCGGACGGCCGCCCTACAGGCCTTTTTGGAGGCTATTGCCGTCTATGGCAGTGACCTGCGGTGCATCAGTGTGGACCGGTACGACCCGGAGCTTCTCAAGTCGGTTTTGGAGAGCGTTGGAATTAAGGACACGGTGATTTTCCGGGCGGCCTACGACCCGGAGGAGCCGGGATATGAGAACAAGCTCCGGGAGTTCCACCGGAATTGCTATTATCAGGAGGGGGTCACAGTGTGCGTCACCAGCATGGAGCATATCCACGACCCCCTGCTGGCCGAGGAGATCCCCTGCATCCGGACCTACCCCGCCGAAGAGGTGATCCGGGAACAGGTGTATCATTTACAGCTCCAGCACTTTTCCGCCCAGGAGAACCGCGGCAAGCTGGCGGTCATCGCGGTGCGCTACGACTATAGCTTTGACGACGAGGAGGACCCCTATATCCGGGAGTGGGAAAAGATCCGCTATCAAAACGAGTTCCACGAGAAGATTTTCTCGGTGGCCCAGCGGATGGGCTCCGCCGTCTTCGAGTCGGGGATGGACCACTTTATCGTCACCACCCGGAACATGCTCACCAACGTGTTTCTCCGGGCGGGGGAGCACCGGAACCTACTGCAGTTCGGCCGCCGGACCCCGGAATACCGGGTATGGGTGGGCATGGGGATCGGGGACACCATGCTGGAGGCCAAATCCCGGGCCAATATGGCCCTGAACCGCTCGGTGCGGGACCGGGGCAGCAGCTCTTACCTGGTGGAGGAGGACATCCAGGTGGCCGACGAGGAGTTCGGGGCTTCCGCCCCCGAGGAGCACAGCTTTTCCTATTTCGCCCGGCGGGTCGGAGTCAGCACCGACACCTTGGAGCGGCTGCGGACAGCCCTGCGGGAGGGGGGCAACGTGGTCACCTCCGAGGAGCTGGCCTGGCGGATGGGCATCACTGCCCGGAGCGTGAACCGCATCCTGCTACAGCTGGAGGAGAACGGCTTTGTGACCACCGTGGGCAAGCGGTCGGCAGGCCGGGGCCGGCCCGCCCGGGTGATGAAGGTGACATTGCCGGAAAGCATCTTGACTTAAAGCAGACTTTAAGGATTACAATGGAGACAACTTTTCATAAAGGAGCGAAACAGCGTATGAAATACCGCACATTGGGCCGGAGCGGGATGCGGGTCAGCGAGATCGGCTTGGGCTGCGAGGGGTTCATCTCCATGGAGGACGGGGAGGCCCAGGAGGTCTTTCAGGCGGCTCTGAACGCCGGGGTCAACTGCATGGACCTCTATAGCCCCAATCCGGACTTGCGTCGGCGGGTTCGAAGGGCCCTGGAGGGCCGCCGGGAGGGCTTTGTGCTCCAGGGGCATTTCTGCTCCATCTGGGACAAGGGCCAGTACCGGGCCACCCGGGAGGTGGAGGAGGTCCGCCGGGGCTTTGAGGACCTGTTGGAGGAACTGGGTACCAGCTATATCGACATTGGCATGATCCACTATATTGACAATGTGCCGGAGTGGAAGCGGGTCCAGGGGGGGCCGGTGATGGATTACGCCCTGGAGGAAAAGGAGCGGGGCCGGGCCAAGTGCCTGGGCCTGAGCACCCACAACCCACAGGTGGGCCTTCTGGCGGCGGAGAGCGGGCTCATCGACGTGCTCATGTTCAGCGTCAACCCCTGCTACGACCTTCAGCCTGCCGGAGAGGACGTGGAGGAGCTCTGGGCGGAGAAAAACTACGCCGGACAGCTGACCAACATGGACCCCGAGCGGGAGAAGCTCTACGAGACCTGCCAGCGGCTGGGGGTGGGCATCACGGTGATGAAGGCCTTCGGTGGCGGGGACCTGCTCAGCGAGTATTCCCCGGCGGGAAAGGCCTTGACGGCGGAGCAGTGTATCCAGTACGCCCTGGACCGGCCGGGGGTGGCCTCGGTGATGTCGGGGGTGCGGAGCATGGGCGATCTGGAGCGGAGCCTTCACTATATGGAGGCTGGAGAGGCCGAGCGGGACTACGCCGCCGCCTTGGCATCCTTCCCCCGGATCGCCTGGGAGGGCCACTGCATGTACTGCGGCCACTGCGCCCCCTGCCCCAAGGAGATCGATATCGCCATGGTGACCAAACTGCTGAACCTGGTCCGGGCCCAAGGGGAGATGCCAGAGACGGTCCGGGAGCATTACGCCGTTCTGGAACACAAGGCGGGGGAGTGCATCCAGTGCGGGGCCTGTGAAAAGCGGTGTCCGTTTCAGGTAGAGATCCGGGAAAATATGAAGGAAGCGGCAAGAACCTTTGGGAAGTAAGAAGGAAAAAGCGGGGCCGCGCGGTAGTTTGTACCGCGCGGCCCCGTTTTGCGCAGGGACTCACAGAGACAAAACCTTTTCGGTGCAAAGGGATCAAGGAGCGTCATATATACCCCATCATCCCCCGTACCGACACCTCCCCGGCGGAGATATCCTCTTCCCGTGCGTCCCCATACCGGACCCGAAGGGTAAAGTCCTCATTGATCGCCAGGGCGAGGGCTTCCGCCTGAGCGCCCTCCCGAAGGAGCCGGACCTGCCGGCCCGTAGTGACGCAGCGGCGGCGGTATTCCGCCAGATAGGGGTCCTTCTCCCGGGGAAAGCGGTCGCAGAGGTCGGCCAGCTCCCGGATCAGGGCGGCGGCCAGGGCGGCCCGGCGGGGAGGATGGTCCAGATGCTGGGCCAGGGAGGTGGCAATGGAGGAGAGCTCTGGGCCAAAGTCCCGGGAAGTCTGGGATACATTGATGCCCATGCCCGCCACCACGTAGTCCAGCCGCCCATCGTCCTCCAGCCCCAGCTCGCAGAGGATGCCGCAGAGCTTCTTTCCCTCCAGAAGCACGTCGTTGGTCCACTTGATGGCGCAGGAGAGGCCGGTGACCTCTTCCACCGCCCGGCAGACCGCCACGGCGATCCAGGCGGTGAGCTGGCTCACCTGGGCCAGGGTGGCCTGGGGCCGGAGGAGGGCGGAGAGGTAAAGCCCCTTACCCGGCAGGGATTGGAAGGTCCGGCCCCGGCGGCCCTTGCCCCCAGTCTGCTCCTCGGCCACCACCACCAGCCCCGGGGCCTCCCCCTGGGCCGCCCGGCGGCGGCAGTCGTTGTTGGTGGAGTCGGTGAGAGTCAGGCAGACCACCTTTTCCCCCACCGACCGGCCCGGCTGCCGCAGCTCTCCGGGGGAGAGAAGGTCGGGGGCGGCGGTGAGCCGGTAGCCCAGGCCGGGCCGGGAGTCGATGGCATAGCCCTCCCCCCGCAGGGCCTCCATGGCCTTCCAAACGGCGGCCCGGCTGACCCCCAGCTCCCGGCTCATGGACTCTCCGGAGAGGAGGCCGGAGGCGGAAGAGAGAAGGTGGAGGATGTCGTCCTTCAGCATGGGATCACAACCTTTGCTAAGAAGATAAAAAGGAAATGAGATAAGGATACTCTACTCTGCCGGCGGGAAACTGTCAACAGAAAGAGAAAAATGGTTTACAATTTTGTAGAAAAGTGGTATTCTTTCCGTAAACCAAATGTGAAAAGAGGTTTACAAATGTGGAAAACTCAACACAAAAAATGGTCAAAGCCGCTCTGCTGGCTGCCCTGACGGCGGTGGGGGCGTTTCTCCAGTTTCCCTTGGGGGCCATGTCGTTTACCTTGCAGGACATGTTTACCGTCCTGGCGGGGGTTCTGCTGGGCTGGAAGTGGGGGGCGGCCTCCCAGGGGGTCTATGTGGCGCTGGGGCTTATGGGACTGCCCGTATTCACCCAGGGGGGCGGCTTGGGGTATGTGCTCCAGCCCAGCTTTGGGTTTTTGCTGGGGCTGATCCCAGCCGCCGGAGTCACCGGGGCTCTGGCGGGAAAGGAGGGGGAGCCCCGGCGGCTGGTGGCCGCCTGCTTGGCTGGTCTGGCGGTGATGTACCTGGTCGGGGTGCCTTACATGGGAATGATCCTCAATGTCTATTTGGATAAGGGCCTGTCCGTGTGGACCATTGTAAAAACGGGTATGCTCATCTACCTGCCCGGGGATGCGGCAAAGGTGGCGGTGGTGGCCGCCGTGGTCCCCGCCCTGCGCAAACGGATCTGGTAGGGTGAGGTCCGCCCCTGTCTTTTTTGCATAACGGGACCCTTTGTCCCATATAGTGTGGTATCAACGTAGAAAGGCGGGATACCATGGCCTATGAGGAAGGGCGGCCGGCAGGCCATCATTTGATCCTGGAGGAACGGGAGCGGCTCACCGTGTCCGGGGTGGAGGAAGTGGAGAGCTTCGATGAGAACACCATCATTATGGATACGGCCCAGGGGGTGCTGATCGTCCGGGGAGAGGGGCTCCACATCGAAAAGCTGAGCCTGGACGGAGGAGATCTGAAGGTGGAGGGAATGGTGGAATCCCTGACCTATGAGGAGGACCGCCGGGGGAAGGGGGGCTTTCTGTCCCGGCTGCTGGGGTGAGCGATGGAGGTATCGGTCACCAGCCAGGCCCTGGCCTTTTTGGGGGCTTTGGCCCTGGGAGGGGCCCTGGGGCTGCTCTATGACCTGTTCCGCCTGCTGCGGCGGCGGTTTCCAATAGCGGCGCTGGGCCAGGTGCTGGACCTGCTCTACTGGCCGGTGGGGGCGGCGACGCTGTTTTGGTACGCCTTGTGGGCGGGCAACGGTGTGATCCGGGTCTACCTGATCCTGGGAGTGGGGCTGGGGGGAACGCTCTATTTCCTGCTTCTCAGCGGCCCGGTCCTCTTTTTGGGAAATCAAATAGCGGATCTTCTGGCCCTCTTGGTCCGTGCGGCCCTCCGGCCCCTCCGGCAGCTGGGCAGAATGTGGAAAAAATTTTGGAAAAACGAAAAAAAGGTCTTCCATTATTATTGCAAATGGTATAAGATACATGATAAGATAGGTGAAATAGAACGAGCAGACCATCAAAAGAGGGGAGGCGGCACCCATGCAGCTGAAAAAAGCGGGATTTCTCACCAAGGTGGTGATCCTCACGCTGCTTATCGCCGCCGCGGTCAGCCTGCTGCGGATGCAGGGGATGATCGCCCAGGCTCAGGGAGAGCTGGAGGAGAAGCGGCTCCAGGTGGTGGAGCAGACCCAGGTAAACGCCGACCTGCGGGACGCCATCGACCACAGCAACGACCCCCAGCGGCAGGCAGACATCGCAAGAGATGAGCTGGGCCTGGCGGCCCCCGGAGAAAAGGTCATTATCTTTACCGATTGACGGTCCGTGTGTGGGACCGAGAGAGAGGAAAATTTTGCAAGGAGGACAATTCGGTCAGTATGGAGTTTGGGGTTGGAGCTATCTTAGAAGGCAAGGTCACCGGGATCACAAAGTTCGGCGCGTTCGTCTCCCTTCCCGAGGGGAAGTCGGGCCTGGTACATATCTCGGAGATCGCATACACATACGTCAACGACGTGAAAGAGCATCTGAAAGAGGGCCAGGAGGTAAAGGTGAAGGTCATCGGCATCGATGACAATAACCGGGTGAACCTGTCCATCAAGAAGGCCCAGGATCCCCCGCCCCGTCCGGCGGGCGGAGCGCCCCGCCAGGGAGGAAGCCGCCCCGGCGGCGGACGTCCCGTGGGCTTTTCCGGCCCCCGAAAGAGTGCCGAGCCGGTGACCTTTGAGGATAAGCTGAAGCAGTTTATGGCCTCCTCCGACAGCAAGCTCTCCGAGCTGCATATGAACGAGAAGCGGAACAGCCGCAGAGGCGGACGGAAGTAAGAGGAACAAGAAAGGCAGACGTGAAAGCGTCTGCCTTTTTATTTCCAGAGAGCCCTCGCCCAGCGTGGCCGCTCCCCTCCTATTATATCCGTGCCATTCATGGCAATGAGAGTTGATAACTGCCGGCTCAGAGCATTTTTTCGACCCGGCAGTCCCTCTTGCTTGCTCGCTCCACCACTCGCTGGTGGGATGGAACACTATAGAAACTTCGCTACCTCACCCCCGCCTTTACATGTTCTATCCAAGGAGGTGGCAGAGGAGAGGCTGTACCCTTTAACTGTAGGGGCGGATATTATCCGCCCCCCCCAAACCTCCCATCCAAGCGGCGTGAATTGCAACAAAAGAACCCAAAGGTCACGTTTCTGTCAGCGGCAGCGGCGCAAAAGGCATCACAGGTCGCCTTGAGGAAGCCGCCGGTCAATAGAACGATACCCTATAGGGCCGCAACTGAGGGATAGCCTTACAGCATAGGTGCTCTCTACGGTTGTACCGTACCTCGCTGTTCATTCCTCTGGTCCACCGCCCTTATAAATTCGGAATCCAAAACCGCTTTTAAGCGGTGCTGGCCCTGGCCGGGCAGGCCCAAAATACCTTTCCGAAAAAAGGCAACAACAAACCATCCCAACCCCTCCGCCAACAAAATAATGCGAGCCACCATAAAAAAAGAGCCACGCAGTTTTTGCACTGCGTGGCCCCATATTTCCATTTCTATCAAAGGGCTCCCCCCACCACCTGAGCCTTGATCAGGTTGGTGGTCCCCCGTGCCTGAAGGGGAACGCCTGCGGTGATGACCACCGTATCTCCGGTCTCCACCAGCCCCTCTTTCCGGGCGCAGTCGATACACAGGGAGAAAAGCCGGTCGGTGGAATCCACCGAGCCGTAGAGCAGAGGCACCACGCCCCAGGAGATGGCCAGCTGGCGGCGGACCTTCTCCGAGGTGGTCAGGCCGATGATGGGGCACTGAGGCCGGAACCGGGAGATGGACCGGGCGGTGTGGCCCGAGGTGGTGGCGGCCAGAATGGCCTTGGCCCCCAGGTCCATGGCGGTCATGCAGCAGGTGTGGCTGATGGCCAGATTGATGGAGTGGGGGGCGGAGTGGTTGTAGTCGGCCCGGCGGAGGAAGCGGCCCCAGTAGTGGGTGGCCTCCTCGGCGGCCAGTACGGTCTGGACCATGGTCTGGAGGGCCTCGATGGGATATTTGCCCGAGGCGGTCTCCCCCGAGAGCATGACGCAGGAGGTGCCGTCGAAGACGGCGTTGGCCACGTCGCTGACCTCTGCCCGGGTGGGCCGGGGGTTGCGGATCATGGAGTCCAGCATCTGGGTGGCGGTGACCACGTTCTTGCCGGCGGCGTAGGACTTGGAGATCATCTCCTTCTGGATGATGGGCACCTCATAGGCGGGGACCTCCACGCCCATATCCCCCCGGGCTACCATGGTGCCGTCGGAGGCAGCCAGGATCTCGTCGAAGTTCTCCACGCCCTCCCGGTTCTCGATCTTGGCGATGATGCGGATATTCTCTCCGCCCCACTTGGCCAGCTCCTCCCGGATCTCCTGGATGTCGCTAGCCTTGCGGATGAAGGAGGCGGCCACATAGTCAAAGTCGTTTTCGGCGGCAAAGCGCAGGTCCTCCCGGTCCTTGTCGGTGAGGGCGGGGAGCTGGATCTTAGTGTCGGGGATGTTGATGGACTTGTTGTTGGACAAGCTCCCCCCCACCAGGACGGTGCAGTGGATGTCCTGCCCCTGGATAGAGGCCACGCTGAGCTGAATGAGGCCGTCGTCAATGAGGATCCGGGTGCCCACCTCCACCTCCTTGTGGAGGTTCTCATAGGTCACAGAAACCTGCTTGCCGTCCCCGGGCACATCCCGGGTGGTGAGGATGAACTCGCCCTCCTCGGCAAGGGTGACGGGCCCCTCCTGAAAGGTCTTGATGCGGATCTCGGGGCCCTTGGTATCCAGCATGGTGGCCACCGGACGGCCCAGCTCGTCCCGGACCCGGCACAGGCGGGTGTAGGTGGCCAGCTGGCTCTCATGGGTGCCGTGGGAGAAGTTGAACCGGGCGCAGTCCATGCCGGTGAGGATCAGCTTGCGCAGCATCTCCTCGCTGTCCACGGCAGGGCCCAGGGTACAGACGATCTTGGTTTTTCTGATGTTCATGTTTCATACCTCCGTTGGGTACTGGCAGTGTCATACCACAATTTTCTACCAGGTCATCATACTATATTCTTCCGCAAATAAAAAGCGGCAAAACCACCAAAAGTAGATGGCTCTGCCGCGGGATAGAACAAAAAATGAACACTCAGCCCCTCTTCCGGCTCAGGGCGAAAAGGGCCAGAAGGATAGAGGCCCCGGCGCAGGTCAGAGAGCACAGCACCATCAGGTTGGCTCCCATGCCAAGGCTCTGGCCCAGGCCCAGGGTCCGGCCAGCGGCCAGACTGCCCAAAACGCCCCCCAACCCGTTGGAAAAGGACATCATCAGGGCCTGCCCCTTCACCTGGTCGGCGGGGGGCACCGACTCGCTGACAAAGTAGACCGAGGCAGGGACGAAGATGCCGTAGCCCAGCATCTGCAGGGGCTGAACCAGCAGAATGACCGCCACCGAGGGGGCCAGCAGCAGGGCGATGGATTTGATGAGCACAAAGACCATGCTCAAAGGCAGCAGCCGGCCACTGGGGACGCCCCGGCGGCGGAGCTTGTCGAAGAGAATGGCCCCGGGAAGCTCAGAGCCCGCCATGAGGAAGCAGGCAAGCCCCAGGTGCTGGTCCCCGCCCCCCTTGGCCTGGAGGATGTTGATGAGGAAATTGGTCAGTGGGGTGGCGGCAGTAAGAGACAGCAGGATGGCCAGCAGCATCCAGGCGAAGACAGGATTGCTCCGGAGGATCTCCAGAGTGGAGTGGGGGTGAAGAGGGACAGCGGATTGGGTCTGCTTCTCCTGGGGGGCCTGGAAGGTGGGAAAGGACCAGACCAGAGCCATCTCCAGGACCAGAAGGACCAGGTGGCTCAGAAGAGTGGCCTCCACTCCCCAGCGGGCGGACTGGAAGCCCAGGAGCACGGCAGAGACGGCATAGGAAAAGGAGCCGATGCCCCGGCCCAGACTGTAGCGGATGGGGACGCCTACCCGGATGAATTGGACGGCCATGGAATCGATGAGGGGATAGGCGGAGATCTCAAAGCCCCCCAGGACCACAAAGACCAGAACGGTGGGGGCGAAGGGGAGGGTGGGAAGAAAGGTATAGACCAGGCTTACCACCAGGGACAGGGCCAGAGACAGGTCCACCACCAGCTTCAGGGGTACCTGGGGATGCCGGTCGGCCCAGCCCCCCAGGAGGGGCTGGAAGAGGATGCCCGCCAGGCAGCGGGTGGCCACCAGGGTCCCCATCTGACTGGGGGAGAAGCCTCGGGCCTGGAGGATAGAGGCCTGGTAAGCGCAGATAGAGGCGCACAGGGCCCAGTAGCCGACTTGAAGGGCGATATACTGCAGGTCCAGCCGGCGGGGGTCTAACCGTTGTGTGGTCATCGCTTACCCTCCGCTTCCTCAGTGGCCTTTTCCGCCTTGGCGTTGGTCCGGGCGGTGGGAAGGTAGGGGAAGAGCTTCTCTACCTTCAGGGAGCTGGGGGCGTTCATCACGATGATGAGGTCGGGCTCCAGCCAGTCGATATAGTCCATCATGGTGTCCTGGTTGCCGTTGAAGTTCCGGGGGTCGATGGCCATCACCTCCTGGCAGTTCAGAGCCAGGAAGGGGGTCAGGGCGCAGCCGAAGGAGTCCCGGAGGATCAGGACCCGCTTGCCGTTGGGATTTTTCTCGTTCACCGCCCGGGACAGCAGGTAGTCGTCCCCAGAGTAGATGGTGTAGGGGTTGGTGTCATAGTAGCCCGTGTCGGCCAGCCGCTCAGGGAAGAGGAGGCTCACCACAAAGGGTCCCTCCCGCTCAATGCCCACGATGGGCACCGTGTAGGTGAAGGAGGTGGAGAACTTAGGGGACCAGACTTCGAAGTCGTCCACCCCTGCGTAGAGGGTGCCCACCCGGCGGCCCTGGGAGCCTAAAAACACGTCTTGGAACAAAAATTTGTCAAAGGAGTCTGGGTCGGTATACTCCTCGTTGATCTTGAAGCGATAGTCCTTCTCCAGTTTATCGCAGAGGGTCTGGTAGCCCAGAAAAGCCCCGGCGGGGGTCCAGTGGTGGTCGGTGCGGAAGAAGAGTTCCAGCGCGGCCTTCGGGTCCTCCCGGGCCGCCTCCCGGAAGACGGTGCGCAGGTCCAGGGTGTCCAGCCCGCCTGCCTCCACCAGCTCCAGGAATTGGTCGGCCTCGGCGTCGGCGTAGTCGGTCATCCCGGCGGGGAGGGTGGATACGTCCAGCTTGGAGGGGGCCTGGACATAGAGGACGGGGGTCCGGTATTCCTTCTTCACCCGCTGGACAAATTCCAGCAGTTCCTGGGCACGGTTGGTCATATCCATCTGCTCATTTTCCAGGCTGGCGAAGGTGAGCAGCCCGTCCGAGAGCTTGACCACGGTGTACTGGGGGTCCACATCCTCCACCACCCGGCGGCCGGCGGCCCTTTGGATGCCGCCGTAGAGCTCGATAAAGGTACGGTCCCGGTCCAGCAACTCCTGGATGGCGGGCTCGGTATCCTCAATAAAGCGGTCGGTCTGTCCGCCCAGGTCCATATAAGCCACAGCCTTGAGCCCCAATCCATCTCCCAGGGGAGGGGGGGCCTTCCGGAGGACCAGAGGGGCGTCCTCCCGGTCGGAGAGCTGGGCGATTATGTCCGCCTTGGTCCGGGCGGTGGAGTGGGCGGGCTTATCCACGGGAAGGAAGCCCTGGCTTTGGGAGAGGGCCCCCGTGCAGAGATAGATCACCGCGGCCAGCAGCCCGGCCAGGAAAAACAGGGCGGTAAGGGTATTGCGGCGAATGGGCATGGGAGGACCTCCTTTCCAAAGAAATTTTTAGAAGCGGAAATAGATGAAGGGATTATAGGAGCCCTTCACCAGGTAACACACGCAGACTGTCCCCAGGGCGGCAAGGCCCAGGGCGTAGAGCAGGTCCCAGAGCAGGGGTAGGTCAATGCCCTTGGGCCGGAAGGTATCCAACCGCTCCTGGAGCCAGGAGGCCAGGGGAAAGGAGAATGCCAAGGCCAAGGCCAGCACCCAGGCGTTTTCCAGCAGGAACAGGCCGCAGGTGGGGTCGGCGGTGCCGGTGCCGTTGAAGCCCAGCATGGTCCGCAGAAAGCCCCAGGCGTACTCCAGAGTGTCCGAGCGGAAGAGCATCCACAAGAAGTTTACCACCAGCAGAGTGTAGGCCCGCTGGAGGAGAGAGGGCCAGCCCCTGGCCAGATGCTGAAACTTTTCCAGATAGAGGAACAGGAAATAGAACAGTCCCCACAGGAGGAAGGTCCAGTTGGCCCCATGCCACAGCCCGGTGAGGATCCATACCACCAGCAGGTTGCGGATGCGCTGCTTCCGCCGGACCCGGTTGCCTCCCAGGGGGATGTAGGCATAGTCCCGGAACCAGGTGGACAGGGAGATGTGCCACCGGCGCCAGAACTCAGTGATGGTCCTGGCGGCGTAGGGGTGGTCGAAGTTCTCCAGGAAGTGGAAACCAAACATTTTGCCCAGGCCGATGGCCATATCAGAGTAGCCGGAGAAATCGTAGTAGATCTGGAAGGTGTAGCACAGGGACCCCAGCCAGGCCATGGGGGTGGACAGAGCGGCAGGATCGGTGGCAAAGACATATTTGACCACCACCGCCATCTGGTTGGCAATGAGCACCTTTTTGCCCAGGCCGATGAGAAACCGGCTGCACCCGGCAGAGAAATCTCCCCATGTCTCCTTGCGGTGGTGGAGTTGGTCGGCCACGTCGGTATACTTCACGATGGGGCCGGCAATGAGTTGGGGGAAGAAAGCGATGTAGAGCCCCAGGTCCAGAATGGAGCGCTGCGCCCGGGTCCTCCCGGCGGCCACGTCCAGGACATAGCTCAGGGCCTGGAAGGTAAAGAAGGAGATGCCGATGGGCAGCTCGATAACGGGCACCAGGATATTGAGCCCCAAGGAGTTGACGGACTCCAGAGTAAAGACCAGGTACTTGAAGACAAAAAGGAGGGCCAGGTTACAGGCCACAGCTACCGTCACGGGCAGGGAGACGGGCTCCTTCCGGAACCGGCACCGGTAAGCCCACCGGCCGAAGAGGTAATTCATGAGGATGGACAGCACCATCACCGGCAAAAACCGGGGCTCCCCCCAGCCGTAAAAGAACAGGGAGGCCACCAGGAGAAAATGGTTTTGAGCTGAGCGTATCCCCCGAAGGAAGATATAGTAGATCGCTAAAACGATGGGGAGAAAGGTGAAG
This sequence comes from uncultured Eubacteriales bacterium, assembly GCA_949744075.1. Lineage (GTDB taxonomy): Bacteria > Bacillota > Clostridia > Oscillospirales > Oscillospiraceae > Vermiculatibacterium. The sequence continues at coordinate 21,225 of CATJWI010000124.1, forward strand.
AGAAAAACGGCGCTGGAAAAAAGCATGGGAGGCCTCCTTTCTTTGTCAGAGTGGAGAGTGGAGAGTGAGATGGAAATAAGAGGTCCGGCGCCGCCGGAACACTACTTTTATCTTCACTCTCCTATCTGAATTCAAGTGAGCCATCTCCCCACAAACGGGATCTTGGAGAGGAGCCAGGCCACCGCGAAGGAACAGAGAAAAACCACTGCCGTCAGCACTGGCACCGAGGCCACCGGGGCGAAGGAAAGGGTGGTGATCCCCAGAGAACGGAGGATCATGATAAAGAGGTCGTGGACCAAATAAATACCGAAGGAGATCTGGGCCACGCCCCCCAGCCGCTGGCGGCGGGAGCGCTCCTCACTGACCCCCAGCACATAGCGGAACAGGACCACCACTGCCACCGAGAAGGCGCAGACATTGGGGGAGAAGTAGCCATAAAGGGTGTCTACCAATCCCCCTGCCCGGCCGGAGAGGACCGCCGTCCCCCAAACGGTGACGATGGCACCCAGAACACCCAAGACGTAGATAACGGCCTCGGTGAGGCGGCCAATGGTGTAGTTTTTCAGGTAATAGCCCGCCACATAGTAGCCCACATAGCCCATGACCAGCTGGATGTCCAGCCGCTCATACCAGACCCGGAGCACAGCGGTAGCGTTGGGCCAGAGCTGAAAGGCCACCGGCAGCACCGAGGCGAAGAGAAAGCAGAGCAGGAAAAACCAGTGGTAGTCGCTGCGGCCGGCCCCCCGGCAGAAAGCCCGGAGGATGGGGGTGGCCAGATAGAGCCCCAGGATCATATAGAGGAACCAAAGGTGGTAGTGGGTATTGCCCCGGAGGGCGGAGAGCAGGGCGTTCCCAAAACCCGCCAGAGTCAGCCGCCCCCCGGCAGCCGCATACTCCACCACCGCGTAGACCCCGCCCCAGAACACCAGGCAGATGAGGATCCGCAGGCAGTTGTGGAGCAGCAGCTTCGATAGGGGCAGGGACTTGCCTTCCTCCAGCAGGAACATGCCCGAGAGCATGACAAAGACTGGCACACACCAGCGCACCAGGCCGTCATAGAGGTTAAATACCCGCCAGCTCTGGCTGGCGACGGCCACCTGGCCCATCTGGCTGCCCGCCAGGTGGAGGACAATGACGGCGATGGTGGCGAACACCCGCAGTAGGTCCGCGTAGGCCACCCGTCCGTTGATCTTCTGGGCCATAGCTTATCCCTTCTCCGGGATGATCTCGATCCAGTAGCCGTCGGGATCGGTGATGAAGTAGATGCCCATGGCCTTGTTCTCAAAGCAGATGCAGCCCATCTTCTCGTGGAGGGCGTGGGCGGCGGCCATGTCGGGCACCGAGAAGGCCAGGTGGAACTCGCACTCCCCCAAGTTATAGGGCTCCCTCCGGCCGGAGAGCCAGGTGAGTTCCAGGGCAAAGGTGGTGTGTCCGTCTCCCAGGTAGACCAGCTTGAAGGGCCCGTCAGGGTTCTCCCCGCTTTTCTCCCGCACGGGGACCAGGCCCAGAGCCTCCTTGTAAAAGGTCAGAGACTTGTCCAGGTCCAGGACGTTGAAGTTGAAATGATTGAATGAAAACACGGAAATTCTCCTTCCCACGGAAAAGAATCCAAAATATTTTATCATAAAAGGAAGCCGCTGGCAAGATGAGAATAGCCGGGCTCCGGTTGACCGGGCAAGGCGTCTGTGATAGAATCAGGGCTGGAAAAAACAACCTGCGGGGAGGGACCCCTCCGTGATAAACGTGCGGGACGCCGCTATGACCGATGCCGGGCCTATTCTGGAGATATACGACCACTATGTGAAAAATACAGCCATCACCTTTGAATATGAAACGCCTTCCCTGGAGGAGTTCCAGGGGCGCATGGCGCGGACCATGGAGCGCTATCCCTACCTCGTCCTGGAAAAGGACGGGGCGGTCCGGGGCTATGCCTATGCCGGCCCCTTCGTGGGCCGGGCGGCCTACGACTGGTCTGGCGAAATGACCATCTACCTGGACCACCGGGCCCGAAAAGGGGGGCTGGGCAGGCTGCTCTATGAGGCGCTGGAGGACCGCTTGAGGGAAATGGGGCTCCTCAACCTCTATGCCTGCATCGGCTACCCGGAGACCGAGGACGAATACCTGACCAGGAACAGCGCGGAGTTTCACGCCCATTTGGGTTTTCAGAAGGTGGGCCGGTTCCACAGCTGCGGGTATAAGTTCGGCCGCTGGTACGACATGATCTGGATGGAAAAGATCATCGGGGAGCACAGGGCCGGGCAGAGCCCCATCACCGGCTATCCGGAGCTGGGAGGTATACTTCCCAAAGCGATTTAGGGGGCTGCGCCCTCAGCGGATGTCCTGAAGGGTCCCCACCAGTGAGGAGCCCTCCGTTCCGGTGATGTGGACAGAGGCCTCGATATTATGTAAACTTTCGGCAGAGGTGGTCACCACCTCCACATAGTTGGGGGCGTGGCCCCGCCAAACGACGCCCTTCTCCTCCTCGAAAAGGACCGGAAGGCACTGCCCCACCCAGCTTTGAAGGTAGTCATGCTGCAATTCCTCCGCTGCCTGGGCCGCCCGGTGGGCCCGGTCCTCCTTTACCGCGTTGAGCACCTGGTCTGGCATCTTATCCGCTGGGGTGCCGGGACGGCGGGAGTAGGGGAAGATGTGCATGGCGGTAAAGGCGCACCGCCGCATAAAGGCCAGAGTCTGTTCAAACTCCTCCCCAGTCTCCCCGGGAAAGCCCACAATAAGGTCGGTGGTGATCCCGGGGTTAACATAATATTTACGCAGCAGGGTAACACTCTCATAGTACCGGGCGGTGTCATACTTCCGGTTCATCCGCTTCAGGGTGGCGTCGCAGCCCGACTGGAGGGAGAGGTGGAAGTGGGGACACAAATTATGTAAACTGGATACCCGCCGACAAAAAACCTCGGTCACTGTCCGGGGCTCCAGGGAGCCCAACCGGATGCGGCAGCCCGGGGCGGCGGCGCAGACGGCCTCCACCAGGTCGGCCAGGCTCTGGCCTGTTTTCAGATCCTGCCCCCAGGAGGAGATTTCGATGCCCGTGAGGACGATCTCTTTGTATCCCTTGTCCGCCAGCGCCTTTGCTTCGACCACCGCCTTGTCCAGGGCGAGAGACCGCACCGGCCCCCGGGCATAGGGGATGATGCAGTAGGAGCAGAAATTGACACACCCGTCCTCCACCTTCAGCATGGCCCGGGTCCGCCCCTCCAGCCCCCCGGCGGGGAGCTCCTCGAAGGCGCGAGTTGACATAATATTTCCGACGGTGACCAGGGGAGAGGCTTCCCGGCGGGAGAAAAGGGTCTCCAGGTCGTCCAAAAAGGCCATGCGCCCAGCAGGGCCGGACACCAGGTCCACCCCCAGCCCGGCCACCGCCGCCGGCTCGGTCTGAGAATAGCAGCCGCAGACCCCCACCACTGCTCTGGGGCTCTGCTTTTTGCACCGGCGGATGATCTGCCGGGATTTGTGGCCGCTCATGGCGGTGACGGCGCAAGTATTGACGATATAGGCGTCGGCGGTCTCCTCAAAGGGCACCAGGCTGTGGCCCCGGCGGAGCAGCTCGGCCTCCATGGCCTGGGTCTCATATTGATTGACCTTGCACCCCAGGGTGTAAATAGCGATTTTCACGGTTTTCTCCCCCAGGCTCCCTCTTTTGGCTTGAAAGAGGGGGCCGTCTTGTGTATAATAGGTTAGCTTACCCATTATAAAGGAGAATCGGGCGTTCGTCCAGAGGAAAACGCCAAGGAGGGCCTATGTCCTATAACTTTTTTGCCCTGATAGGCCGGATGAAGTACATTGACCGCTGGGGCCTTATGCGCAACACCCAGGTGGAGAACATCCAGGAGCACTCCCACATGGTCGCGGTGCTCTCCCACGCCCTGGCCGTCATCGGCCGGGAGAAGTTCGGCGGCAGGGTGGACCCGGGGGAGGCCGCCGTGGCCGGGCTCTACCATGACGCTTCGGAAATTTTGACGGGAGACCTGCCCACCCCGGTGAAGTACGACAACCCCGCCATCAAGGAGGCCTACAAGGCGGTGGAGCGGGTGGCGGCGGACAAGCTGCTGTCCCTTCTGCCGGAAGAGCTGCGGGGGGACTTTGCCCCCTATGTCCGGGAGGAGCTGGACCCTGAGCTTTTGAAGGTGGTAAAGGCCGCCGACAAGCTCTCCGCCCATATCAAATGCTTGGAGGAGGTCAAGGCGGGCAATCACGAGTTTACCCTGGCCGCCGAGCAGACCCGGAAGGCTCTGGAGCAGATGGACCTGCCCGCCCTGGGCTACTTTATGGAGCATTTCCTTCCCGCTTTCGAGCTCACTCTGGACGAGCTGCAATAGAAGGGAGAGGGAAGACAGCTGGGAACGCATTTTAGGGCCTTTTCCGCTGTATTTCCCATCCTTTTTCATCAGGGGGAGCGGACGTATTACAATATCTATTTTCGGGTCAAAGCATGGACCGGCGAGCCCTCCATCCGGGAGCCGGAGAAATGCTCGGTCCTTGTCTGGTTCCCGGTAGATGAACTGTTGAAGGATTTGATCCCCATACGGCGAAGAGCCATGGAGTTATGGCGCGAGGGAGAACACTACAGCAAGGAAAAACAATAATTGGAGGGATATCAAAATGAGAGCCATCGTCACCGTCATTGGCAAGGACCAGGTGGGCATCATCGCCCGGGTCTGCGCCCTTTTGAGCCAGCAGGGGGTCAATGTGCTGGACATCAGCCAGACCATTTTGCAGGAGTATTTTACCATGATCATGCTGGTGGATACCCAGGGCTCCAAGGTGCCCTTTGCGGAGCTGGTAAAGCTGCTGGAGGAGGACGGAAAGGCCCAGGGCCTGGCCATCCACGCCCAGCGGGAGGATATCTTCAACGCCATGCACCGCATTTGAGAGGGGGATCGTCATGCCCATGTTCAATACCAACGAAATACTTGACACCATCCACATGATCGACCAGCAGCACCTGGACGTGCGGACCATCACCATGGGGGTGTCCCTGCTGGACTGCTGTGACCCGGACCCAAAGGCCGCCTGCGAGAAGATCTACGACAAGATCACCCGCTCTGCCAAGGACCTGGTGAGGACCGGGGAGGACATCGAGGCCGAGTTCGGCATCCCCATCGTCAATAAGCGCATCTCAGTGACTCCCATGGCCCTGGTGGCCGGGGCCTCCCGCACCGAGGACTACACCCCCTTCGCCGTGGCCCTGGATAAGGCCAGGGCCGAGACGGGAGTCAACTTTATCGGCGGCTTTTCCGCCCTGGTCCAAAAGGGGATGACCCCGGCGGACCGGAACCTCATCCGCTCCATCCCCTCCGCCCTCTCGGAGACCGAGCTGGTCTGCGGCAGCGTCAACGTGGGCTCCACCAAGGCGGGCATCAACATGGACGCGGTGGCCCTCA
>CATJWI010000125.1 GCA_949744075.1 uncultured Eubacteriales bacterium
AAATTTCCCGCACCTTGTCCACCGGCATCCCGATCTCTTCGGCGGTCTCCTCGGGGGTGGGGTCGTGGCCCAGCTCCTGGAGGAGCTGGCGGTTCACCCGGATGACCTTGTTGATGGTCTCCACCATATGGACGGGGATGCGGATGGTCCGGGCCTGGTCGGCGATGGCCCGGGTGATGGCCTGGCGGATCCACCAGGTGGCATAGGTGGAGAACTTATAGCCCTTGGTGTAGTCGAACTTCTCCACCGCCTTGATGAGGCCCAGGTTGCCCTCCTGAATGAGGTCCAGGAACAGCATCCCCCGGCCCACATACCGCTTGGCGATGGACACCACCAGCCGCAGGTTGGCCTCCGCCAGCCGCTGCTTGGCCTTCTCCCCGGTCTTTACCGCCTTTTGAAGTTCAGCCCGGGTGGCCTCGTCCAAGTCCGCCCCGGACTCCTTCAGGGTGGCGGCCGCCTCGGCCCCCAGGCCCATCTGCTGGGCCAGGGCCACCTCCTCATCGCTGGTGAGCAGGTCCACCTTGCCGATCTCTTTCAGATACATCCGCACCGGGTCGTCCACCCCGAAGGTGTCCGCCAGGGCGTTGGGGTCCACCACCTCTTCCTCAGGGACCTCCTCCACCTCCTCCAGCTCCTCTGGAGGGGGCAGCAGGTCCTCATCAGAGAGGTCGGCCAGATCGGGCAGGTCCTCCTCCCCTGTGGCGTCGATGCCCAGGTTCTCCATCACGTCGTAGAGCTTATCCATCTGGTCGCTGTCCAGGTTCAGCTCGTCCAGGGCCTCCATCATCTCGGAGGCGGACAGCTTGCCCTTCTTCTTGCCCTTTTCCAGCAGCTCGGCCACCTTTTCCGCCCCGGGCACCCCTTCCAGCACCCGCAGCAGCTCGGCCTTGCCGGCCTCCACCTGCTCCGCGGTCAGGGTGTTTGGGACCGGCTCCTTCCCCTTGGCCCTCTTATCGGCGGTCTTGCCGTTCTTTTTTTCGCTCATTGTCCATCCTCCATTGTCTTTTCTCTTTGCCGCTTCCGCAGCTCCAGCAGAGCCTCCCGGCTGTCGGGGGCCGCCCGCTGATGGGCCTCGGTACGGATCGTTTGTATGTAATCTGCCATGGCCTTGTCCGCATGGCCCAGGGACGCGGGCTGGGACAGGACCTCCACCAGGTGGCTCATCTCCTGAGCGCTGAACTCCCCGGCCAGGGCGGGCAACTGAACCTCCAGTCCCCGGTCATGTCGGTCCCGCAGCAGCGAGAAGGCTCTGCCCAGCAGCGGGGAGGAAAACTCCTCCGGCCCCACCGTCGCCTTGGCAAAGAGGGCCGGGTCCAGCAGCACCAGCCGTAGCAGCCCTTCCTCCGCCCGGGCGGAGCGGATGTTGTCGTAGCGCAGCTCCCGGGCCTTGGGCTGCAGGGATAGCGTGGGGGTCAGGTCCCGCCGCTGCTCCTTCTTCCGGGCCTTCCAGGCCCGCCCCTTCCGCCAGCGCTCCACCTCCTGGCCGAAGGCAGCCCCTGAGATGCCCGCCGCCTGGGCGGCCTTGTTGCCGTATATCTCCCGCTCGATGGGGCTGGTGAGGCTCCCCACCGTCTCCACCGCCGCCTTCAAAAAGGCCATCCGGCCCTCGTCGGTGGAGAGGTCCGCCTTTTCCAGCAGGGCCTCGATGCGGTAGTCGTTCTGCCCCGCGCTGCCATTCAAACACTTCTCAAAGGCGGCGGGGCCGAATTTTTTCACAAAGTCGTCCGGATCCTGCTTCAGGGGCTTTCCCTCCTCGTCCACCGCGTTGGGCAGCTGGAGGACCCGCACATTCAGGTCGGCGTCCTTCAAGATCCCCAGCACCCGGTCAGTGGACTGCTTGCCCGCCGCGTCGTTGTCGTAGCAGAGGACCAGTTCCTTGGTATACCGGGACAGGATCCTGGCATGGTCCGGAGTAAGGGCGGTGCCCATGGTGGCCACCACGTTGTCAAACCCCGCCTGATGGAGGGTAATGACGTCGATGTTGCCCTCCACCAGGATGATATTGGGCCGCTTAGTGGATTTGGCAAAGTTCAGGGCATAGATCAGGTGGCTCTTCTTAAAACACACCGTATCGGGGCTGTTCAGGTACTTGGCCCCCTCCAGCCCCGGCAAAATGCGGCTGGTAAAGCCCACCACGTCCCCCCGCACGTCGATGACGGGCAGCATGAGCCGGGAGCGGAACTTGTCGTAAACTCCCCCGTTCTTCCCCCCCACCGCCAGGCCCGCGTCCAGCAGCTCCATCTTACTGAACCCCTGGGCGGTCAGGGCCTTGGTCAGGGTATCCCACTCCCCCGGGGCCGCCCCCAGGCCGAAGCGGGTGGCGAACTTGGGGCTGATGCGCCGCTGGGCGATGTAGTCCCGCACCGGTCCCCCGTTGGGGCCCCTGAGATAGTCGTGGTAGAACCGGGCGGCGGCCTTGTTGGCCTCCAGGGCCCGGCGGTATTTTTTCCGCCCGGCCTCGTCCCCCCCGGTGTCGGGGACCTCCATCCCCAGCCGCTTGGCCAGGTGCCGGATGGCGTCGGGGTAGCTCAGGTGCTCCATCTCCATGACGAAGTTGATCACCCCGCCCCCCTTGCCGCAGCCGAAGCAGTGGTAGATCTGCTTGTCCCGGGAGACGGCGAAGGAGGGCGTCTTCTCCGTGTGGAAGGGGCACAGCCCCCACATGTTCCCGCCCTTGGGGGTCAGGTGCACATACTCCGCCACCACGTCGGCAATATCGCTCCGGGCCACCAGCTCGTCAATGAACTGCTCCGGGATCGCCATACCCTCCCCCCTTCCTATCCTCTCCAAATTTTGACAACTCTATACTGTTTCCTCCGCTCCGCCGGGAACCTCTCATCCCGGCAGCGCGTACACTTTCCCTCACATAACCGTCCACGCCTTGGGAATAAACAGCTCCTGATACATCTCCACGGCATAGGCGTCGGTCATGCCGGCGATGTAGTCGCACACCGCCCGCTCCCGCCCTTCCTGGAGCTCGATGCTCTGGAACTCCTCGGGCAGCTTGTCCGCATGGTCCATGTAGTAGCGGTAGAGCATGCGGATCATCTCCTGGGCCTTGCCCTCCTCCCCCTTGGCCATGGGGTTGAGGTACACCGAGGCAAACATGAACTCCCGCAGCAGGGCCATGGCCCCCTTCTTCTCCGGGGACTGCAAAATATCCCCCTTGCCCCGGCTGGTATCGATAATGTCGGTGACCAGGGTGTTGATCCGCTCCGAGTGCCGCACCCCCAGCACCTGCCCCACCTCGGCGGGGATGTCCAGGGGGTAGATGATGCCCCCCCGCAGGGCGTCGTCGATGTCGGCGGAAAGATAGGCGATCTTGTCGGCAATGCGCACCGCCCGGCCCTCCAGGGTCTCAGCCAGCTCAGGGCCCGAGTGGCACAGGATGCCCCGCCGGACCTCGTAGGTCAGGTTGAGTCCCGCCCCGTCGTTCTCCAGCCGCTCCACCACCCGCAGGGACTGCTCGTTGTGGCGAAAGCCCCCGGGCATGATCTCGTTCAAAAGCCGCTCCCCGGCGTGGCCGAAGGGGGTGTGCCCCAGGTCGTGGCCCAGGGCGGCGGCCTCGGTCAGGTCCTCGTTGAGCCCCAGCCCCCGGGCAATGGTCCGGGCCACCCGGGCCACCTCCAAGGTGTGGGTCATCCGGGTCCGGTAGTGGTCCCCCTGGGGCTGCAAAAACACCTGGGTCTTGTGCTTGAGCCGCCGGAAGGCCTTGGAGTGGACGATCCGGTCAGTGTCCCGCTGGAAGCAGGTCCGCACCGGGCAGGGCTCCTCGCCCCGCTCCCGGCCCCGGGACTCCGCGGCCAGGCAGGCCAGAGGGGAAAGGTCCTTTCTCTCCCGGCCCTCCAATTCTTCCCGAATGGTCATGCCTCACAACCCCTTCCCAAAGCGGCTCTCTATAACCCATATACGCCGCCGAACTCAAAAACCCTCTTTTTTCTGAAAATTTTCCAAAAACATCTCCACTCTTCACTCTCCACTCTTCACTCTCGGCACGGCCTTCCATTGGGTCCCCGTGACCTTGGGCTCCATCCCTCCGGCGGACAGCTCCCCCAGCCGCTGGGCAAAGCCCTCCTCCGCCCCTTGGGGCAGCAGGGCCCGAAAGGCGATCTCCGAGCCGAAGACGTGCTCTCCCTCCACGCCTCCCAGAGGCGGCAGCTCCTGCTTCACCCGCTCAAATAGCGGATAGGGGCAGCTGAACTCCACCACCGACCAGGGCCGGACCACCGACACCCCGGCCGCATCCAACGCGTCCTTGGCGGAGCGCCCATAGGCCCGGGTGAGCCCCCCGGCCCCTAACAGCACCCCGCCGAAATACCGGGTCACCACGCAGCAGAAGTTCTCGACGCCCTCCTTCTGGAACACCCCCAGCATGGGTTGTCCCGCGGTGCCCTGGGGCTCCCCGTCGTCGGAGTAGCGCACCACGCCCCCCTGCCGGAGCGCATAACACCAACAGTTGTGCCGAGCGTCGTGATACCGCTTCTTCATGGCCTCGACGCACCCCCGGGCCTCCTCCTCGGTATTCACCGGCCACACGTGGCCGATGAACCGGGACCGCTTCTCGGTGAACTCGGTCTCCGATGGCGCGGTGGGGATGTAATATTCCACCATATCCCTTCCCCCTCTCTAAACCTCTTACAAACAGCACGTAGGGGCGAGCTGCGCTCGCCCATTCTCTACCGTCTTTCCCATTCCTCTCTGGTCAAGGCATAATGGAGCTCGGTGCGCTCCTCCCCCATCAATTCCACCCAACTTTTCTCCGTAAAGCGGTAGACAAACCCACACTTCTCCACCACCCGCCGGGACTTTTGATTGAAGTCATAATGCCCGCACCAGATGGTGGCCAGCCCCAGCTCCTCAAACCCATACCGCAGCAGCTCCTCCACCGCCTCGGGGATAAGCCCCCGGCCCCAATAGGCGGGGGACAGGGCATAGCCGATCTCATCGTCGGGCCCGGGCAGCATGGTCTGGTGCCGCCCCACAAACCCAGCGGAGCCCACGACCTTCCCGGAGGCTTTGTCCACCACGGCGAAGGTATCGGGGGCGGAAAAGACGGTGGCGATGATCTCCTGGCTCTCCTCCAAACTCTTATGGACCGGCCATCCCGCGTCAGGCCCCACCCGGGAGTCCCTGGCGTACTCGTAAAGGTCGGCGGCGTCTCCCTCCACAAAGGGCCGCAGGATCAGCCGTTCTGTCTCTAACATCATCGGAATTCCACCTTTCTCTTCCACCGGCAGCCGACAGCAAAGCTCTCGCCCCGCCATCGAACCGCTGCCGTCTCTCTTCCTCTTCTTCCCTCGCCTTCCGTAGGGGTGAGCTGCGCTCGCCCGGTGCGTTGTTCCATCCCCATACGCCGCTATTCCCCCCCACCCAGGCGGCGTGAATTACAACAAACCGCTTAAAGGTCCCGCTGTTCTCAGCGGCAGCGGCGCAAAAAGAACCACGGGGCGCCTTGAGGAAGCCGCCGGTCAATCGAACAATCCCCCAAAGGTCTGCGACCGAGGAATACCCCTATAGCGTAGGTGCTCTCTACGGTTGTACCGTACCTCGCCGTTCATCCCACTGGTCTACCGCTCTTCAAAGTTCGGAGTCCAGAACCGCTTTCAAGCGGTGTTGGCCCCGGCCGGGCAGGCCAGAAAAAAGTTTGTGTCATACGGCAGCCTCTACCATTGGCGCGCCGAGGGCGTCGCGCCCTACGGGGCATTATCCCGGGTAGGCTGGGACCCCTCACTCCCTATCCTCGCTGCGCCCCACCAGATAATCAATGGTCACGCCATAAAAATCCGCCATACGCCAAAGGACCGAGGCGTTGGGTTCCCGCTCGCCATACTCATAGCGGCAATAGGAGCGCACAGCAATTTCCAGTCCCTTCGCCACTTCTTCCTGCTTCAAGTTTTTCTCCAACCGCATGCTTTTTAATCTTTCTGCCAATTTCATCAGAAAAACCCCTTGACATGCCCATTCAGGCAAGTTATAATGCTACCAGAGCTTGACCGTTTGGTCAAATTGAGGTGATTTTATGATAGACCCCGCTCACGCCCTGTTCCGCCATGCCCTGGACGACGACATCTATCTGCAATACATAGACGACCCCAAAGAATACTGGTCCATCCGAAGGGCCTGCTCCGCCGCCTATGACCGACTTACCGCTGATCTTAATCCCATCCTGAAGCGTCAACTGGAAGCCTTCCTGGATGAACACATCAGCGCCGACACCCTTGAAGTGGAGGCCGCCTTTACCGCCGGCCTGGCCTTCGGCCTCCAGCTCCTGCGGCTCAGTTAGTCCTCCCAAAACTCCTTCTCCGGCTTCCAGCCTTCGGTGACAAATTCCTTCACCCGCCCCAACACCTTGGGGGCGCACAAGGCCTCCACTTCAATGCTCTCCCCATACTCCACGCTCTCCACCTTGGCCTCCCGGTAGAGCATGTCCACCAGCCCCCCCTGGTCGTAGGGGATGGCCAGCTTCACCCGGAGGGTCCCCTTGTCCAGCCGACGGCGCAGCTTGTCCAATAGCTGGTCGATCCCCTCCCCTGTCTTGGCGGAGAGGGCCACTACATCCTCCCCGTGGGGCAGAATGTCCCCCTCCACCAGGTCCCGCTTGTTGAAGACCTCCAGCCGGGGGGTCTCCCAGGCGTTCAGCTCGGTGATGAGCCGCTCCACCACCTCCGCCTGCTCCTTCCACAGAGGGTCGGACCCGTCGATGACATGGAGCAGCAGGTCGGCATATTCCAGCTCCTCCAAAGTGGCCTTAAAGGCCTCCACCAGGTGGTGGGGCAGCTTGGAGATGAACCCCACCGTGTCCGAGATGAGCACCGTGCAGGTATCGGAGAGCTCCAACGTCCGGGTGGTGGTGTCCAGGGTGTCAAAAAGTCTGTTGTTGGCCGGGATGCCTGCCCCGGTGAGGCAGTTGAGCAGGGTGGATTTTCCCGCGTTGGTGTAGCCCACGATGGCCACCACTGGGACCTCGTTCTTCTCCCTTCTCTGCCGCTGGGTGGCCCGGACCCGCCGGACCTCCCGCAGCTCCTCCTCCAACTTGGTGATCTTCTTCCGGATCAGCCTCCGGTCGGTCTCCAGCTGAGTCTCGCCGGGGCCCCGGGTGCCGATGGCGCCCTCCTGCCGCTCCAAATGGCTCCACATGCTGGTGAGCCGTGGCAGCAGGTATTTATACTGGGCCAGCTCCACCTGGAGCCGCCCCTCGCTGGTCCGGGCCCGCTGGGCGAAGATGTCCAGGATGAGGGCGGACCGGTCCAGCACCTGGACTCCCAGGGTCTCGGTGAGCACCCGCTGCTGGGAGGGGCTCAGGTCGTTGTCCAAAATGACCAGCCCGGCCCCCGTCCCCTCTACCAGCTGCTTGACCTCCTGGACCTTCCCCTCCCCCAAAAAAGTCCTGGGGTCGGGGGTGGCCTTATTTTGGAGGACGGTGCCCACGCATTCCCCCCCGGCAGTCTCCAAAAGAGCTTCCAATTCCTCCAAGGAGGCCTCGCTGGCGTTCTGCTCCCGGCTCAGCGCCGGGGAGTTGAGCCCCGCCAGCACTGCCCGGTCTATCTTTGTTCCTTCCATGGTCTTTTCAAACATCCGCCGTTCTCCTATCTCAAAGCGTCCTTCCGCCCCGTCTCAGCCCCGGAGCGCCGCCACGATCTCCCCGATATACATCCGGTGATAGTCCTTCTTGGGGTAGTTCTTCCCGTCCACCTCCGGGTCGGTGAAGCACTCCCCCTTCAGGTCCTGCTGGTAGACCTTCCGGCAGATCAGCGTCAGCTCCGCCTCGGCAAAATAAGGGACCTTTTCGTCCTTCAATACTGTGAGGCCACACTCCTTCACCTTGTCCACGTCCCGGCCGCTCTTGGACCCGCAGAGGGCCACCACGTCGTGCCGGTCCTCAGGCAGGAAGCTGAGGGAGAAATACTCCTCCCGGTCCATGAGCCCCTTAGTGTACCGCTGGGGCCGGACATAGACGGTGGCCACCGGTTTGCCCCAGAGGATACCCGTGCCGCCCCAGCTCACTGTCATAGGGTTGCACCCCTCACCGTCGGCGGCGGTGAGCAGGGCCCAGCGGTCGTTGAGCAGGGTGAAAAAGTTGGCGTCCAGGTCCTTGATCTCCAATTTACGCGGCATAATAAAGTCCTCCCTTTCGATTTTATCACTCCATGCTATGCAAAAGGACCCGCGCCGAAACCGGTGCGGGTCCAAATGACGCATTCTTATTTGTCCAGACCGAACTTCTTGTTGAAGCGGCTGACACGGCCACCGGAGTCCACCATCTTCTGCTTGCCGGTGAAGAAGGGGTGACACTTGGAGCAGACTTCCACGCGGATATTCTCCTTGGTGGAGCCGGTCTCGATCACGTTGCCGCAGGCACAGGTGATAGTCGTCTGCTTGTAGTCGGGATGGATGCCTTCCTTCATGCTTGTTTCACCTCTTTCTCGTTCCGGATGAAGCGGCGCAGCAAACCTCCACGCCTTATAAACGCTATAGTATGATAGCACAGCTTTCCCGGAAATGCAAGTCCCTTTTTCAAAAACCCTTGACTTTTCTCCCTCAAATAGTTATATTTAGAACAGTTATTTTTAGAACTGTTCTAGGAGGCCCCAAATGAACGATCTGCTGCAATATGCCCTGCGGTTCCGAAGGCTCTACCAAAAATGGTTCCAGGACCTGGGCGAGGAGCTGGAGCTGTCCCCTCTGGAGATGGACCTGCTCCTTTTTCTCCACAACAATCCCGACCGGAACACCGCCCGGGACGCGGTGGCGGTCCGGGGACTGGCCAAGTCCAATGTGTCCACCGCCGTGGAGCGGCTGTCCCGGGAGCACTGGCTCCGGGTGGAGCCCGACCCCGTCAGCCGCCGGGTGAAGCGGCTGGTGCTGCTCCCCTGGCGCCAGGAGGGGCTGGAGGCCCTCTGTGCCAGGCAGGCGGCCTTTTTTGAGGCCATCCTCGCCGGCTTCTCCCCCCAGGACCGCCAGGCCCTCTCCGCCCTGATGGACCGCCTGAACGGCAACGTTCAGGCCGCCCTGGACCGTATGGAATAGGAGGCATCCCCATGTACCGTTTTCTCATCTGCTTCATCGCCGGCATCGGCGCGGGGCTGGGCACCGGCTTCGCCGGCATGAGCGCCGCCGCTGTCATCAGCCCCATGCTCATCACCTTCCTCCACATGGAGCCCTACCTGGCGGTGGGCATCGCCCTGGCCAGCGACGTGCTGGCCAGCGCCGTCTCCGCCTACACCTACCACAGGCACGGCAACTTGGACGTAAAGAACGGCCTGGTGATGATGGCCTCGGTGCTCTGCTTCACCCTGGTGGGCAGCTATGTGTCCAGTCTGGTGCCGGGGACCACCATGGGGGGCTTCTCCACCGTCATGACCCTCTTCCTGGGCATCAAGTTTATCGTAAAGCCCGTCATGACCACCAAGGAGGCCATGGGAGCGGTGTCCCCCCAGAGGCGGTTCGCCCAGTCGGTGGTCTGCGGGGCCCTGGTAGGCTTTATCTGCGGCTTCGTGGGGGCCGGGGGCGGCATGATGATGCTGCTCATCCTCACCAGCGTGCTGGGCTACGAGCTGAAGACGGCGGTGGGCACCAGCGTGTTCATCATGGCCTTTACCGCCCTCACCGGGGCGGTGAGCCACTTCGCCATCGGCGGCGCCCCCGACCTTCCCTGCCTGGTGTTCTGCGTGGTCAGCACCCTCCTCTGGGCCCGGGTGGCCGCCCGGTTCGCCAACAAGGCCAGCCCCATCACTCTGAACCGGGCCACCGGCGTGGTGCTCACCGTGCTGGGGGCGGCCATCCTGCTGGTCAATTGGCTCCAGTGAACCTGCGCCAGTAAAGGGCCCCGCGGCGGTTTTCCCGTCGCGGGGCCCTTTTTTGCGGCTCTTACAGCCATGTACGATAGAGCGCTCTCCCCTCTCCATCCAGCAGCTCCATCCATCCCCCCACCGTGATACTCTGGGGCGCTATGGATTCAGTCCGCAGCTCCTGGAGGAAATAGGTCCTTCCGTCCTTGGCCTGGATCCACTCCGCCCGAGGCAGCTCCTCTTCCAGCAGCGTGACCCTCCCCTCCCCCTCTTCATAGGACAGGGAGATGCGCACCGTCTCCCCCGCCGGGTCGTCGATCCGCCCGAAAACGCACAGGGTATAGGCCCAACCGCTCTGCCCCGCCAACTGGGACCAATAGAGCACATCCACACCCCCATAGAGGGGCGCGGCATGGCTGCAATCTACAATTTTTCGGCAGCCTCCAAAACTTCCTGCCACCCAGCCGCCCCACAGGCGGAAGGTGGTGTTCATCCACAGCAGCGCCCCGTCGTTGGCCGCCAGGTACCGGGCGGTCAAATCGTAGGGCTCCAGCCAGGCCACCACCTGGGTCCCCCGGATGCCGTAATACGCCTCTGCCTCATGCCTAACCTGCTGGGGCAATATCCGGTATCCCCCCGGCCCCAGGCAGAGGGCCGTCACGACAGCTGCCGCCGCTATCCGCCGAAGGGCCCGGCCCCTCCGGGTGCGGACCTTCTCCCGCTCAACTTGTCTCATAGCGCACCCTCCTTCCAGCGCAACGGGCAGCGCATCTGTCCTTGAAGCCCGTAGCAGTCACACCTCACGTCCACATAGGTATCCTCCGGCACCACCAGCGCTTCGCAGACCCAAACGCGGTAGGACTTGAACCAGCCCTCCGCTTGATAGCCCTTGTCCCAGCCCAGGCCCTCCGCCTCTGTGCTCCCGGTCTCGGTGGTCACCGTGAGGTATTCCAGAAAGCCCTGGGCGGCCTCCTGCCACAGGTCCCTATGGTAGACGCAGAAGATGAACCGCCCTTGGTAGACCTCCGTTCCCTCCATAATGGGGACCAGCTCCACCGCCTCCAGGCGCACCATGTTCTCCCCCAGCTGCATCTCCTGCCCGCTCCGCCAAAAATAGGCGGCCTCACCGCCGGGCTCCACCTCCGAAAGCGTGCCCCGCCGGATGGCCAGCTGTTCCCGAACAGTCTGCACCGGCCCCGGCTCGTGATAATCCATAAGGTCGATCAGACTCGCCATGCCAAGATGGAGCAAAACGTAGCCAAAGAGCACCAGCACCACTACCGCCGCCCGGCCCAGCCACAGCCAGAAGGGCGACAGCTGGGCGTTGAGGGCCCTGCCGATCTCCGCCGGGTCCCCCAGGGCAGCCAGAGAACGGCTCTGGGCCTCGGCCCGGTCGTAGCCCGCCGCCTCCAGGGCCTCCGCCCGGTCCTCCACGTGGCCCTCCAGCTCCGCCCGGATGGCCTGCCGCTCTTCCAGGGTGGCGTAGCGGATGTGGGAGAGGACCTCGTCGTAAAAGTCCGCCATGGCGCTCACCCCAGGGCCGGGGCGGTGGACAGCACCGCCTCCACCCCCCGGGCGTAGGTCCTCCACTCCTCCTGCTCCACCTTCAGAGCGTCCCGGCCCTTCCGGGTCAGGTGGTAGTACTTCCGTTTCCGCCCGGTGGGGGCCTCCGCCTCGTAGCACTCCACCGCCCCGGACTTCCACAGGCCGTGGAGCACCGGGTAGAGGGTGCCCTCCTTCATGTCGAAGGTGTGGTCGCTGCGGCGGGAGAGCTCGGTGATGATCTGGTAGCCGTACATGTCCTCCCCGGAGAGGAGGGTCAGGACTAACAGGTCTGTGTGGTCGATGGTCTTTTTTTTCATGGTTTTATTCCTCCTATGGATGATCTGCCTGCTTTTTCGGGTCTATCACAAACGGAACCAAAGGGCTTTCAGCGCGTCTGTCAGCCGGGGCCGGGCCACGCCCTGATGGGCCTCCGCCCCCCAACTCCACCGGCCGGTCTCCCGCCCCTCCCGGCCCGTCTCCACCTGGAAAGGCCGCCCCTGCCCGTCCTCCCCCTTGTTTCCCCACTGGGAGGCAAGCTCTGCCTCTCCCAACAGGTCGGCGGCGGGCCAGGCCGGGTCCCTGTTGGTATACTGCCGGGCCAAATTGGTCGGGTCCTTTTGAACACTCTCCCGGAACCACCTTGCCGCGCTGTCCCACGGACACCGCCACCCCCAGCAAAAGGAACCCCAGGGTACGGCACACCCGCCCCAGCCACAGCCAAAACGGGGACAACTGCCCGTTGAGCTCCCGTCCCACCTCCGCCGGCCCCCCATAGCACCGGTGGCCCGCTCCCGGGCCTCCTCCTCGGAGCATCCCTTGGCCCGCAACGCCTCGGCGTGGTCCTCCATATGTCCCTCCAGCTCCTCCCGGATGGCCCGCCTCTCCCCAGCGGTGGCCCGGGGGATGTGGCGCAGGACCTGGTCCGAAAAATCTCAGGCGCCCATGGGTTCACCTCCCTGTCAAAAATACCTCGGCACTCTATGTATAATATACATAGAGTGCCGAGGTATGTCAAGAGCCATGCCGCCCCATTATTTCAATCCGCCGTGAACGGCGGCCCGGCAGGACCACCTCACCCCCCACCCCTCCGGCGAAATGGAATGGTCCAAATATCTCCTATCTCCACTCTCAAATGGCTTCCACCGCCCTCCCCTCCGAGAAAAACCACAATACCTTCCGCCCTACTGCCTTCCCCGTGATCTCCGCCAGCGCCTCCGCATAGGCTCCCAGCTGCGGTGCATACTCCCTCGCCCGCTCCTCCAAAGCCTCGCCGTGGACGGCATCGGTCTTAAAGTCCACCACGGTGATGCCCTCCTCTGTCTCAAAGTAACAGTCCACCACGCCCTGGAGCAGCACCTGTTCCCCCTCCCCCGCCTGGGGGTAGTACCGCCGGGCGGAGACCAGGATGGAGAACTTAAACTCCCGCCGCAGGCTGGGAGCCGACCGCACCTGCCGCCCCAGTTCCGAAGCAAAGAAGGCGTACACCCGCTCCGCCTCCACCGCCCGGGCCTGCTCCGGGGTGAGGAACCGCTCCGCCTCCAGCCGGGCGATTTCCTCCGCCACCCCTTCCACACTGCCGCAGCGGTCAAAGTCGATAAACTGCATCACCAGATGGAGGGCAGTTCCCTTCTGGGCCGGGGTGAGCCCCAGCCGCTCTACGGCAAACCGGGGCCGGTCGAACCGCAGGGGCGGCGCCTCCTGGGGGGCCTCCTGGGCCGCCTCCTCGTCCAGGTCCCTCCCTTTGAGCTGGGTGGCGGTGAGCTTGGAGGGAAGGGCCGTGTCCCCTGCGTGGGGGTAGGTCCAGGCAAAGGCCTCTGCCAGGACCTCCCCCTCCGCCGTCTCCTGAACCGGGACGGCCATCCGCCGCCCCTCTCCCCCTGCCGCCGCGAAGGGGGCGGCGTCCACCCAGCGGATGTCCCAGGCCGGACCGAACCGGGTGGCGGGGGCCACCGGGGGCGGAAACAGGCCCCCCTGGAGTTCCTCCGCCTCGGGCCGGGCCAGCACGGGCAGCAGCAGCCACTGGGCGGGGCTGTCGCAGTCCAGCAGGGCCTGGGGCTCCACCGGGGCCCCGGCGGCGGGCAGCAGCCGCTCTATCTCCCGCCACCCCTTGGTGAGGGCGCAGGACAGGATCAGTTTCTCCTGGGCCCGGGTCATGGCCACATACAAAAGCCGCAGCTCCTCGGCCGCCAGCTCATAGCTCATCTGCCTGGCCACCGCCAGCCGGGCCAGGGTGGGATACTCCACCATCCGCTCCAGGTCCAGCCGCTTGGGCCCCACCCCTAACTCCGGGTGGAAGAGCATGGGCCGG
>CATJWI010000126.1 GCA_949744075.1 uncultured Eubacteriales bacterium
AGGCAAGCAATGCCTCCCGCCGGGGCGGCCCCAAGTGGCCGCCCGCATACGCCCCCCTCACCCCCTACCAATAGCGCGCCGGGGGCGTCGCGCCATACAAATCATTATCCCGGGCCTTGACCCGAAAAACAAAATACCTTTCCGCACAAAAGAAAAAACATACCATACAAGAAAATTCCACCAATCCACCACAAACTTCCCCCATAGGATCACCCCCACCATATCCGCCTCCCCCTCCTTTTCACTTTTTTCTTTACCTTCCCTCCCTTTTGGTATAAAATATACTTGTTGTTTTATGTCCATCCAGAAAGGAGGCCTTCCCATGTCCGATCCCACGTTTCTCCCCGGCAACATCCTGTCCCTCTCCGCCGGGGCCGCCGACCGGCTCCTGACCGCGGGCAGCGGGGACGCCGCCCTCTTGTACCTTTATCTGCTGAAGACCGGCGGGACCTATCACCGCCCCGCCGCCGCCAAGGCCCTGGGGTGGGAGCCCTCCCGGGCCGACGCCGCCCTGTCCCTTCTCTCCGGCCTGGGCCTGGCCCAGGAGCCGGCTGCCCCGCCGCCCCCACCCGCTCCCCCGGAGCCGCCGGAGTATACTGCCTCCGACATCAACCGGGAGCTGGAAAATCAGTCCTCCCCCTTCCCCACCCTGGTCCGGGAGGTCCAGCGGCGGCTGGGCAAGGTGTTGTCCACCAACGACCTGAAAAGCCTTTATACCATCTATGACTTCTCCGGCCTGCCTCCGGAGGTCATCCTGCTGGCGGTGAACTGGGCCATCGAGGAATACCAGCGGAAATACGGCCCCGGCCGCATTCCCCGGATGCCCCAGATCCAGCGGGAGGCCATGGCCTGGAAGGAGCGGGGGGTGGACACGGTAGAGGGGGCCGAGGCCCATTTGAAGCGTCTCTCCCTCCTCCGGGACCGGTCAGTGCAGATCCTTGCCCTGTTGGATATCCGGGACAGGCCCCCTGTGGCCCGGGAGCGGGAATACCTCTCCACTTGGATCGACATGGGCTTCCCCGACGAGGTCATCCGCCTGGCCTATGAAAAAACCGTAATGAAAAAGCAGAGCCTCAGCTGGCCCTATATGAACTCCATCCTGACCAGCTGGCACCAAAAGGGCCTCCACAGCCTGGAGACCATCCAGGCCTCGGACAGCCGCCGGCCCCGCCGCCCCGCCGCCGGAGCGGGAGCCACCGCCCCCCAGCCCGCCGCCCCCGGCGAGGCCGACCGCCGGGCCCGGGCAGATATGGAACGGCTCCGGACTCTGATGCAGCAAGAAAAGGAGGGACAGTAAATGGCATATGACGCCGCCGTCCTCCGCCGGGCCACCCAGCAGCTGGACCAGGCCCGGAAGGACCGGGAGGTGCGGACCGAGGCCCTCCGCCGCCGCCTCTACGCCCAGACCCCCGAGCTGGCCGACATCGACCGCCAGCTCAAGGGCACCATTCTGGACATTATCTCCTCCGCCCTGCGAAAGGGGGCTGACCCCGGCCCCGCCCTCCAGGTCATCAAGGACAAGAACATGGACCTCCAGCGCCGGCAGGCCCAGCTTCTCCACGAGGCGGGCTACCCCCCCGACGCCCTGGACGACGCCCCCACCTGCAAGAAGTGCGGGGACACCGGCTGGGTGGGGACCCAAATGTGCGACTGTCTCAAGGCCCTGTGCGCCCAAGAGCAGGTCAAGGAGCTGAGCCGCCTCCTGGACCTGGGAGAGCAGTCCTTCGACGCCTTCTCCTTGGACTGGTATTCCCCCCTGCCCTGGCCGGGGGAGAGCGTCTCCCCCCGGGAGAACATGGAGCTCATCCGGGACGTGTGCTTCAACTACGCCCAGCGCTTCGGTAAATTTCTCTTCCCCAACCTCTTCCTCACCGGGGACCCGGGGCTGGGTAAAACCTTCCTGTCGGCCTGCATGGCCCGCACCGTGGCGGAAAACGGCTTTTCGGTGGTCTACGACACGGCGGTAAACCTCTTTGCCCGGTTTGAGGAACAAAAATTTTCCAAAGACGTCCAAGAGGGGAGAGAGGCCCAGAGTGACACCCGCCGCTATCTCCGCTGCGACCTGCTGATCCTGGACGACCTGGGCAGTGAGCTCACCACCCCCATGGTCCAGACCTCCCTCTACACCCTCATCAACACCCGTCTGACCCAAAACCGGGCCACGGTGATCTCCTCCAACCTCTCCATGGACGGCGTCCGGGCCCGCTATAACGGCCAGACGGTCTCCCGCATCGAGGGGGAGTACCGGACCCTCCGGTTTTACGGGGAGGACATCAGATTGCAGCGGAAATCCAAAATATAGACAAATGGTTCGTTCAAAACAGTCCGGCAAAGCCGGAGAGCATCATTTGGGCTATAATTTTTAACCTTTAACTCCCTTCTTCCCGTTGCTTTTCTCTCCCACATGGCGTATAATGTGGTTTACAGAATATCCGACCCCACCATCTTGACGTTTGGAGGTATTTGATATGAAGCTGAAACGGATCGGGGCCCTGGCGCTGTCTATGGCCCTCACCCTCTCCCTGGCGGTGGTCCCTGCCCATGCCCTGGAGTTTTCCGACGTGCCCAGCGACTTCTGGGGCTACGCCGACATCAACAAGATGTCCACCCAAGGCTATGCCAAGGGCTATGAGGACGGCACCTTTAAGCCCAACGGCCGGATGACCGCCGCCGAGACCCTGCTCTTCTGCGCCCGGGCCGCCGGGGTGGACCCCACCGTCCAGAACCAGATCGCCGCCGACCGGCAGGAGGAGATGTACCAGGTCCTGCCCACCTCCAACAACATGAACGTCTGGGCCGCCAAGGAAATGGCCGTGGCGGTGGAGGCCGGGGTGCTGTCCATCGCCGAGCTGGAGGCCCTCTCTCAGGTGGACCCCGCCACCGTCACCTCCGAGAGCGCCGGGCGCACCAAGCTGGAGCAGACTATGTCCCGGGAAAACATCTGCATGTACCTGGTCCGGGCCATGCAGCTGGAGCCCCTGGCCCGGAGCCTGGCCAACTACCCCCTGAGCTACGGGGACAGGAACGAGATCTCCTCCGCCCTCCAGCCCTATGTCTACGTGCTGACCAACTTCGGCATCGTCAAGGGCAAGGAGACGGGCAATTTCGACCCCAAGGGGGCCGTGACCCGGGCCGAGATGACCACCATGCTCTGCCGGGCCCTGGACTTCATGTCCGACCGGGGCATCGTCACCGAGCTCAGCGAGTACACCACCTATGATTGGAAGGGCGGCGTCATCTCCAATGTGACCACCGCTGCCGACGGCACCACGATCCTCACCCTCACCAGTGAGCTCACCGGCACCCAGTCCTTCTCCCTGCCCTCCACCGTGAAGATCTACGACGACAATATGCTCACCTCCTCCACCGCCCTCAAGAGCGGCCAGTACGTCCGGCTGAACCTGGCCAGCGGCGGCGCCGTCCGGGAGGTCCGCCTCAGCGGCGCGGTGACCTCCTATGCCGGCAGCGTCTCCGACCTCACCGACCACCAGCTGACCCTCCTGGTCAACGGGGTGGGCCGGAAGCTCTCCATCGACCGCTTCACCCAGGTAGCCGTAGGCAAGACCGTAGGCGGCCGGGAGCTCATTGATGAGGACGCGGGCTACACCACCGCCGTCTGCTATGTGGACGAGATGGGCCATCTGGCCGCGGTCCAGTTCACCGGCGGCACCCAGCTGGTGGAGGGCCTGGTAGAGAGCGTCACCACCTTGGGCGGGGTCACCACTCTGGGGGTCTCCTCCTTCAACGGTGTGGTCTACCACTACACCATCCCCACCGGCATCGCCGTCACCGTCAATGGCGTCCTGGGCTCCCTGAACACCTCCCACGTGGGCAAGTTCGTCCAGCTCCGGGTGGCCAACGAGGGCTCCGAAGCCGCCAGTGTGGCCATCGACACGGTGAGCACCTTCGTCCAGGGCCCCATCAAGCGCCTGGGCACCGTAGGTACCGCCCGCAGCATCTACATCAGCGACACCGTCTCCCACAAAGAGGTCTCCTACACCGTGAGCCAGAGCGCCGCCATCACCTATGAGGGCCAGGCCAAGACCCTCTCCGACGTCCAGCCCGGCTGGTACGCCACCGCTATGATCTCGGGGAACATGATCGTCCAGCTGGACGCCTTCCCCGGCTCCACCATGGTGGAGGGCACCCTCAGTTCCATCACCTACGGCACCTCCACCGTCATCCAGGTGACCCTGGAGGACGAAAGCGTGGTGAGCTACACCCTGGACATCACCGACCTGCCCGAGATCGAGCGCGGCGGCAAGGACAGCTCTCTGGACAAACTCACCACCGGGGACCACGTGATCCTGACCATCCGCTACAACGACCTGGAGCGGATCGAGGCCACCCCCCAGACCGCCGACCTCACCGGCGTCATTGAGCGGGTCACCTCCGAGCGCTCCGGCGTCATCATCGATGTGACCCTCTCTGATGGCAGGGCGGCCACCTACACCGTGGCCGAGGGGGTCTCGGTCACCCAGAAGGGCTCCTCCTCCAACATTTACAACCTGAAGCCCGGCTTCACCATCGCCATGGTGACCAACGGCGACCAGATCGTCTCCATTGACATCACCGCCGAGGCCTCCTCCTCCACCCAGCTCACGGGCACAGTGCTGCTCACCAACTCCTCCGGCAACATCAAGACCATGACCGTCCAGGTCACCGACTCCATGGGCAAGACCTCCCTGGTGGTCATCGACGTAAAGAACGCCAATCTGTTGAACCTCACAGGCTCCAGCCTGAGCCTCACCAGCGGTTTTACCGCCGGTGACATGATCCAGGCTTTCGGCAGCTACGACGGCGCCACCTTCGTGGCCACCATCGTCATCAAGCAGTAAAAGAAAAACCCAAAATGGGGCCACGCTGTACAACATACAGCGTGGCCCCATTTTTTTGAACAACAACTCCGTAGGGGCGGCTATTAGCCGCCCCTACAATAGGAAACCACGTCCTACCAATACGCCGTGGGAACCGCCGTCCTCGGCGGCCTGTTCGGCCCCGCCACTACGCCGCACCCAGGCGGCGTGACGTTCAGCGAATCGCTTAAAGGTTGCGCTGTTGTCAGCGGTAGCGGCACAAGAGTGGCCGCGGGTCGCCTTGAGGAGGCCGCCGGCCGTTAAAACAATACCCTTTAAGTTTGCAACCAAGGAATACCCTTACAGTGTAGGTACTCTTTACGGTCGTACCGTACCTCGCAGTTTATCCCACTGGTCCACCGCCCTTATAAGTTCGGGATCCAAACCCACTTTTAAGCGGTGTTGGCCCCGGCCGGGCAGGCCGGAAAAGAGGTTCATATCATACGGCAGCCCCTACCGTTGGCGCGCCGGGGACGGCGCGTCCTACAGGCGTTGGCATTATCTCGGCTCCTGACTGGGAAAACCCAAACTTCCTTTCCACCCTCCCCCTCACTTTTCCCCAATACCTTCCCCACTCCCTCTTTACTCTTCCCCAAAAATTTGCTATCCTAAATATAACTTTTAGGAAAGGACTGACCATTTTCCATGAAAAAACGTCTCATCTCTCTCCTTTTGGCCCTGGGCATAGCAACCTCCCTGACCCTGCCCGCTTCGGCCGCCGACGCTCCCTCCGACTGGGCCGTCAACGCCGTCACCTGGCTCCAGAGTACCGGCAAGCTCAACCAGGCCGATTTTGCTGGCTATGACCGCACCGTGACCCGCGCCGACTTTGCCCGGCTGGGGGTCATCCTCTACGAACTCATCACCGGCATGCCCAAGCCCGACCCTGCCGACGTGAAAAACCCCTTTACCGACACCGACGACCTGGACGTTCTCCGGGCCTATAAGATCAAGATCGTCTCGGGCACCGGGGACGGCACCACCTTCTCCCCCGCCGACCCGGTGAACCGGGAGCAGATCGCCGTCATGCTCCTGCGGGTGCTGGACACCTGCGGCGTAACTTACAGCCAGGCCGACGTGTCCACCGTCACCTTCTCCGACGAGGCCGACCTCAGCTCCTGGGCCGCCCCCAGTGTGAAGCGGGTCTACCTCATCCAGGTGATGAACGGCACCGGCGGCACCTCCATATCCCCCAAGATGACCGTCACCATGGAGCAGGCCTACCAGCTGCTCTACAACGTCTACACCAACCGGGATGCCATCCGGGCCGGGGCGGTGCGCTCCATCTCCTCCGGGGCGGCGGGCACCGTCTCCCTGAAATACACCGGCGGCGGCAAGTACCCCACCGGCTGGTGCGAGGATGCCTACCACGGCCAGCCTGTGGTCTGCGACCTGGACCAGGACGGCTCTTTGGATATTCTGGCCGCCTCCTACTCCATCCAGTGCCTGGATGCCGCCACCGGCTCCCTCAAGTGGCGGGTGCCCGTGGGCTATGACCGCAATACCGCCGAGGCCCAGCCCTCCTTCCGGACCTGGCCCGGCCTCTATGTGGGGGACATCGACGGTGACGGCCGCAACGAGATCGTGGCCGGCCACGGCAGCAGCATCCTGGGCCAAGGCTCTGTGGCCGTCTATGACGAGAACGGTTACTTCAAGCCCGGCTGGCCCCAGGCCCTGCCCAACGAGGTCTACTCCATCGCCGTGGCCGACCTGGACAACGACGGCACCCTGGAGATCGCCGCCGGGGTGGGCGTGGCCGACGGCCTCAGCGTCTATGTCTACGAGCACGACGGCTCCCTCCGCCCCGGCTGGCCCCAGTTAGACGCGCAGCACGACGGCAACAAGGTCTGGGGCGTTATGCCCGACTCCGACGCCCGGGCCGCCGACTTGGGCTATTCCTATGGCATCTTCAACGACAACCTGGCCATCGGGGACATTGACGGCGACGGGGTAAAGGAGATCGTGGCCCCCGCCGACATGGGCCAGATCTGCGCCTACAAGCCCGACGGCACCCAGGTCCGCTCCGCCTTCCAGATGGAGATCGGCAAAAACAACTACGGCATCACCGAGCCCGTGGTCTGGGGCCGGGTGGGAACTTTCTCCGACGCCGACTACGAATCCAAGGTCTATAACGGCGGCTTCGGCCGGGCCAATGATATCATGGGCAATGAGCTGAGCATCCCCTCCCTGGGAATGGACGAGCGGCTCACCGCTCACTTTACCCTCAGCAAGGCGGTGATCGCCGACCTAGACGGCAACGGCAAAAACGAGGTGGTCGTGGTGGGCGACATCCACGACCGGGCCGACGAGGCCGCCGCCAGCGCCGGGGCCGACCTGCCCCATCTTTATAATGAGCTGTTTATCTTCAACGGGGACCGGACCCGCTTCAACGCCGCCTGGTCCACCCAGCCCACAGTGAAGGAGCCCCCCCTGTACCCCCTGACCAACTCCGACTGGGAGTTTATGGACCGTTGCATGCCCGACCCGGTCTGCGCCGACCTGGACGGGGACGGCAAGCTGGAGATCCTCTATCCCGACTACGCCGGCAAGCTCAACTGCTACTGGCTGGACCACACCCAGCACGACAGTTGGCCCATCAACGTCTACGACGGCTCCACCGTGGAGTACGCCAGCGCCCCCACCGTCCACGACCTGGACGGGGACGGGAAACCCGAGGTCATCTTTGTCACCTACACCCAGAAGCAGGGGACCAAGCGGGGCTCCCTCTACATCGCCGACAGCAAGGGTAACGTCCTTCAGAAGGTGGAGCTCCCCGCCGCCACCGACACGGCCAACGCCGTCCCCAACGGCGGTATGGCCGCCCCGGTCATCACCGACCTGGACGGGGACGGAAAACTGGAGATCGTCCTCCACACCCATCTCTCCGGCGTGACGGTGTACGACCTGAACTGAAAAAAGGAAAAAAGAAGGAAGGAGGGCCGCCCCAAACAAGGGGCGGCCCTCCTCTTCCACTATTTTACCGCTTCTCTTTTTCCTGTTCCGCCCGCTCAAAGGCGGCCCTCACCGGGCTTTGGGGCAGCCTCATGTTGTTCCGTTTCAAAATGGCGGCGATTTCCCCTTGGGTCCGCTCCACCTCTTCCCGCAGCTCCTGGGCAGAGACCCGCAAAGCCCCGTGGCCCAGGATAATGAACTGCTCAGCGGCGTCCGATGTGGCCACCCGCACCCGGTTTTTCTCTCTGGACAGCTGGTAGCTGGCCTTTTCGATGTAGCTGTCCGCCGTCTCCGCCTCCTTGGTGTAGACCACGTGGATATTGTGGTATTTCGTTACCGAGCCGGTGCCCTGGGGCACCTTGTAGGCGTCAAAGACCAGGATCACCCGGTTTTTCCGAAAGCCCTGGTAGTTGCTGAGCACGTCCATCAGCGTTTTCCGGGCCGCGTCCAGGTTCTCCCGGGCCACCGCCTTCAGATCCTCCCAGGCGAAGACGATATTGTACCCGTCCACCAGCAGGTATTCCGGCCCCGCGGGGGGCGCTGCAAGGGGCCGCTTTCCCTCTCCCAGGGCGGTCCGCCGGGGCTTGGGGGGCGGCTGGAAGGCCCTGGGCTGAATGGCCCCGTAGGTCCTTTCAAAGATGGCCTTCAGCTCCTTGTCCTCCTCCAGGCTCCCCGACACCGCAGCCCGGCGGGGAACGGGGGCGGGCGGCTCTTCTTTGCCGCCGGACCTCCCGCTCTCCATCAAAGGCAGATGCATCTGCTCCTCCACCTGGTCCCAGGGCACATAGTACCCCGCCCCGTGGGCGCAGAAAATGGACCCTGTGGGATTATCCATGTCCCCCTCCGGGTCATAGCCTAGCCCGGCCACAATGGCCTCCTGGTCCGGGCAAGGCCGGTACCCCCCGGCAGCACAGGTGAGCCGCCCCCGCCCCCTGGTGTAGGCCGCCACTTGGGCGGCATAGTCCCGGAGCTGGGACACCGGGGCCGCGCCCCGGACCACCGTCTCCTCCCCCAGGGTCTCGGGGGCCTCCGTCTCTCCCCCGAACCGCTGGATATCGCTGAGGGCCCGGCCCAGGCTGGGGGTGGGCACTTCCAAGTGAAATGCATACCAGGGCTCCAGCAGCACGCTCTGGGCCTTCCGCAGCCCCTGGCGCACCGCCCGGTAGGTGGCCTGGCGGAAGTCTCCCCCCTCGGTGTGCTTCTCGTGAGCCCGGCCGGAGAGCAGGGTCAGGCGCATGTCGGTGATGGCCGACCCGGTGAGCACCCCCCGGTGGGCCTTCTCCATCAGATGGGTCAAAATGAGCCGCTGCCAATTGCGGTCCAGCACATCCTCGGAGCAGGCCGTGGCAAACTCCAGCCCACTGCCCCGTGGCAGGGGCTCCAACAGCAAATGGACCTCGGCGTAGTGGCGCAGGGGCTCAAAGTGCCCCACCCCCTCTACGGGTCCGGCGATGGTCTCAGCGTAGACGATATTCCCTGGCCCGAACTCCACCTCCAGGCCGAAGCGGTCCAGAATGACCCGCTTCAGCACCTCCGCCTGGACCGGCCCCATAAGCCGCAGGTGGATCTCCCCCAGGGCCTCCTTCCACTCCAAATGGAGCTGGGGGTCCTCTTCGGCCAGCAGCCGCAGCTTGGGCAGCACCGTGTGGGGGTCAGCCCCCAGGGGCAGGATGAGTTCATAGGCCAGGGCAGGCTCCAGAGTGGGTGGTGCCCAGGGCCCCTCCGCTCCCAGTGCCTGTCCAGGATAGGTGGCGCTGAGGCCGGTGACGGCACACACCGTCCCCGCCGGGACCTCCGCCGGGGCAGTAAACTTGGCCCCGGAATAGACCCGGACCTGGTCCACCTTCTCCGTCTCCTCCCCCAGGGACAGCGCCGTCCGGACCTTGAGGCTCCCCCCGGTGATCTTCATATGGGTGAGCCGCACCCCCTGGCTGTCCCGGGAAATTTTGAACACCCGGGCGGCAAACTCCTCCCCCCACCGGGGCCGGGGCGCAAACCGGGACAGGCCGGAGAGCAGTTCCTCCACCCCCTCCAGTTTCAAAGCCGCGCCAAAGAGGCAGGGGAAGCACTTCCGGGCCCCGATGAGCCGCCGGAGGGCAGCGTCGGAGAGGGCCCCGGTCTCCATATACTCCTCCAGAGCCCCCTCGTCCCCCAGGGCGGCCTCCTCCCAAAAGCCCTCGGTACCATGGGCGGCAAAGTCCAAAATACCGTCGGACAGGCTGGCGCGCAGCTTGTCCAGCAGAGCGGCCCGGTCCACCCCCGGCTGGTCCATCTTGTTGACAAAAAGGAAGGTGGGCACCCCGTGGCGCTCCAGCAGCCGCCAGAGGGTGAGGGTGTGCCCCTGGGGCCCGTCGGGGCCAGAAACGACCAAAATGGCGCAGTCCAGCACCCCCAAGGTCCGCTCCGCCTCGGCGGAGAAGTCCACATGTCCCGGGGTGTCCAGCAAGGTGATCTCCACATCCTCCAAGGGCAGCACCGCCTGCTTGGAAAAGATGGTGATGCCCCGCTCCCGTTCCAAAGCGTCGGTGTCCAAAAAGGCGTCGGCATGGTCCACCCGCCCCAGCCTCCGCAGCGCCCCGCTCCGGTAGAGCAGCGCCTCGCTGAGGGTGGTCTTGCCCGCGTCCACGTGGGCCAGTATTCCAAGGGTGAGCTTGTCCATACCAACACCACCGTTCCAGTGAAAAGTGAAAAGTGAAAAAGCTATCCATGTACATCGCGGTCCCGTTGTTTCTATCAGAGGCTCCCGGCGGGCCGCTGTGGGCAGCGGCCCCTACGGGGAATTGGGGCCACGTTGTTTTATATTATACCATATCCCTTGCCTACTGCCAAAGCAAATCTCCGTCATTTTTGATCTTGGGAAAAAAGAAGGGAGAACCTTCTGTTCTCCCTCTTTGGTCCGTACTCTATATTACCCCTCTGTATCCTTCAAGTCCTCCAACGCAAGGCGGGTGGCCTCTACCACGAAGGCGGAAAAGGTGCAGGTCGTGCCTTGGATGGCTCTTTCTATCTCCTCAATGATATCATTTGGAAAACGAACGCTTTTTGAGGTCGTAGGAGGGATCGCCGGGATTTGAAATTTACGTTTGCGTGCCACACTTGCCACCATCCCGTCTTGCAATTTATACTTGAATTGTATGACGGAATGTGCTATAAATATGCACGGCAAATGTCGTACATAAAACGAGGAAAATCGACATGCCCGAGAGAAAGAAATTTACAATCATCCTATGGCAGCCCATAGAAAAACGGCCGGAAAACGGCCGCTATGTCCTGCTGCAATGCATAGATGAAAGCGGCTGCCTGGTCTGCGATTACGGAAGCTATGAAAATGACCGTTTCCTTTACATTTATGATCAACATACCTGGGGCGAGATCAATGAATCCTGCATCTTAGGCTGGTCCTACTTCCCCTTCGACACATGACCACCCCAAATCAAAAAGGACCATCCCAAGATTTTGGGATGGTCCTTCGCTTTTCGCTTTTTAACTTTTACTTTTTACTTCTTCAGCCCCGGGTTCTTCTCCAGCTCCCGCAGCGCGTCCCGGTAGCTCAGGTTCACCCGGCCCTTCTCGTCGATCTCAGTGACCTTCACCCAGATCATATCGCCGATGTTCACCACGTCCTCCACCTTCTCCACCCGGCGCTCGGCCAGCTTGGAGATGTGGACCATGCCGTCCTTG
>CATJWI010000127.1 GCA_949744075.1 uncultured Eubacteriales bacterium
CATCGGCCACCCGGTGGGCTGCTCCGGCGCCCGGATCATCGTGACCCTGCTCCACGAGATGCAGAAGCGCCCCGAGGCCAAGAAGGGCCTTGCCACCCTTTGCATCGGCGGCGGCATGGGCGTCGCCACCATCTTCGAGAAGTGCTGAGAAAACGCGGAAGCGTTGAAACTGAAAAAAGTGTTGGGAGGAACTTATCATGAGTATCAATAAAGTCGTAGTCATCGGCGGCGGCACCATGGGCCTGGATATCGCCCAGGTGTTCGCCCGCAGCGGGAAGAAGGTCGTGGTCCGGGACATCAGCGACGAGCTGATCAAGGCCTCTGAGGGCCGGCTGGTCAAGGGCCTGGAGAAGATGGTCTCCAAGGGTAAGATGGACGAGGCCAAGAAGGCCGCCATCCTGGGCAACATGAGCTTCACCACCAAGCTGGAGGACGCCGCCGACGCCGATCTGGTGGTGGAGGCCGCTACCGAGAACCCTGTTATCAAGAAGCAGATCTTCACCGATCTGGACAACATCTGCAAGGCCGAGTGCATCCTGGCCTCCAACACCTCCTCTCTGTCCATTACCGAGATCGGCGCCGCCACCAAGCGGCCGGACAAGGTCATCGGCATGCACTTCTTTAACCCCGCCACTGTCATGAAGCTCATCGAGGTCATCCGGGGCGCCAAGACCTCCGACGCCACCTACGACACCATCTTTGCCCTGTCCTCCGAGGTGGGCAAGGAGCCCGTCACCGTCAGCGAGGCCCCTGGCTTCGTGGTGAACAAGATCCTGGTGCCCATGATCAACGAGGGCATCGGCCTGCTGGAGACCGGCGTGGCCTCCGCTGCCGACATCGACAAGGCCATGAAGCTGGGCGCCAACCATCCCATGGGCCCCCTGGAGCTGGGCGACCTCATCGGCCTGGACGTGTGCCTGGCCATCATGGACACCCTGTACAACGAGACCCACGATCCCAAGTATAAGGCCGCCCTGCTGCTGCGGAAGATGGTCCGCGCCGGCGACCTGGGCCGCAAGACCGGCAAGGGATTCTACGACTACAGCAAATAAGGGAACCGAAGGAGGGACCTCATGGACTTTCAGGAGTTATATCAGCAGAAATTGATCACTCCCGCCCAGGCGGTGAAGCTGGTGAAGTCCGGGGACTGGGTGGACTACGGTTGGTGTACCAACCATCCTGTGGCCCTGGATAAGGCCCTGGCCGCGCGTAAGGACGAGCTCACCGATGTGAAGGTCCGGGGCGGCGTCACCATGTGGATGCCTGAGATCTGCAAAGCGGAGGATGCCGGGGAACACTTCACGTGGAACGCCTGGCATATGTCGGGCATCGACCGGCAGATCGCGGCCAAGGGCATGGGCTATTTTATCCCCATGCGCTATTCTGAGTTGCCCCGGTTCTACCGGGAGTGCGTCAGCGTAGACGTGGCTATGCTCCAGGTGACCCCCATGGACACCCACGGCAATTTCAGCTACGCCTTGGCCGCCTCTCATCTGCAGGCCATGCTGGCCAAGGCCAAGCATGTCATCCTGGAGGTCAATGAGAACCTGCCCTGGGTCAACGGCCTGACGGGAAGCGAGATCAACATCCGGGACGTGGACTATGTGGTGGAGGGGGAGAATCCCCCGGTGGCCCAGTTGGGCGCCGGCGGCGCTCCCAGCGAGGTGGACATCGCCGTGGCCAACCTCATTATGCCCGAGATCCCCGACGGGGCCTGCCTCCAGCTGGGGATCGGCGGTATGCCCAACCTGGTGGGCTCCATGATCGCCCAGTCCGACCTGAAGGATCTGGGGGTCCACACCGAGATGTACGTGGACGCTTTCGTGGACATCGCCCGGGCAGGGAAGATCAACGGCTCCAAGAAGACCCTGGACCGGGGCCGTCAGGTCTACGCCTTCGCGGCCGGCACCGAGAAGCTCTATGAGTACATCGACCGGAATCCCGACGTCATGGCCGCTCCCGTGGAGTACACCAATGACGTGCGGATGCTGGCCCAGCTGGATAACTTTATCTCCATCAATAACGCCATCGATCTGGACCTCTTTGGCCAGGTCAACGCCGAGAGCGCCGGCATCCGGCATATTTCCGGCACCGGCGGACAGCTGGACTTCGTCATGGGGGCGTACCTGTCTAACGGCGGCAAGAGCTTCATTTGTATGTCCTCCACGGTGACGGGGAAGGACGGTACGGTGAAGAGCCGCATCCTGCCCACCCTGACCCCTGGCGCGATCGTTACCGACTCCCGGACCACGGTGCAGTACCTGGTCACCGAGTATGGCATCGTGAACATGAAGGGGGCTTCCACATGGGAGCGGGCGGAGCGGATCATCTCCATTGCCCATCCGGATTTCCGGGAGGAGCTGATCGCGTCTGCGGAGAAGATGCATATTTGGAGAAAGAGCAATAAGCGGTAATACGCAATAAAAAGGCTGCGCTGTACGGTGTACAGCGCAGCCTTTTTGTTGAGATGGGAGAGTGGAGATAGGAGATATTGACCATTCCGTTTCGCCGGAAGGGGAAGCAGGTGGTGCTGCTGGGCTGCTGGGACAGCGGCCCCTACATTTTGGCAGGGTTTCGTAGGGGGGGTTAGAGCAGGACCTTTTGCAGCTTGATGCCCAGGCGCTTCATCTTTTTGTAGAGAAGGCTGCGCTCCACACCCAGCTCAGCGGCGGTGGCTTGGACGTTTTGGCCGTTGCGGCGCAGGGCCTCCCGGATGACGGTGGCCTCGTAGGCGGTGACGATGTCCGCCAGGCGCCGGGAGCCGCCGGGGTCGGCGGAGGAGGGGGGCGCCGAGACCTTGGTGGGCAGGTCCCCCAAGTCGATGATCATCTTGTCGCAGGAGGCATAGGCCCCGGCCACGATGTTTTGCAGTTCCCGGACATTGCCTGGCCAGGAGTAAGTCCGCAGGCACTTTTTTACCCGGTCGGAGAAGATGACCCGGGTCTTGTAGGTCTTGTTCAGCTCGCTGAGGTAGTGGTTGGCGTGGAGCAGGATGTCCCCCGGCCGGTCCCGGAGGGGGATGGTCTCCAGGTTGATGACGGCCAGGCGGTAGTAGAGGTCCTCCCGGAAGGTGTTCTCCCGCATCATCTTTTGCAGGTCCTGCCGGGTGGCGGCCACAATGCGCACGTCCACCGGGTCGGGGGTCTCGCCTCCCACCCGCTCCACCTGCTGGTCCTGGAGGACCCGGAGGAGCTTGACCTGGAGGGGAAAGGGCATGTCCCCGATCTCGTCTAAAAAGAGGGTGCCCCCGTTGGCCAGCTGGAATTTGCCCGGCTTGCCGCCCCGCTTGGCCCCGGTGAAGGCGCCCTCCTCGTAGCCGAAGAGCTCAGACTCCAGCAGGGTGTCCGGGATGGCGCCGCAGTTGACGGCAATGAAGGGGCCCTCCCGCCGGTCGCTCTCCAGGTGGATGGCCTTGGCGAAGACCTCCTTGCCGGTGCCCGTCTCCCCGGTGATGAGGACGGGAAAGTTGGTCTTGGCCACCTGGCTGCTGGTCTGCTTTAGGGCCAGCAGCTTGGGGTCCTTGCCGATGATGCACTGGAAGCCGCCGGAGCCCGAGAGGCTGTTCTGATAGGCCTCCTTATAATACCGCAGCTCCAGTTCGGCGATCTCCCGGGCAGTGTCCATGGCCCGCTGGCGGAATTTCATGTGGGCGGCGGCTCCCAGCAGCTCCCCGGCCTCATCAAAGACGCAGAACCGGTTGGCCACGGCATAGGCGTCCCCGCTGTCCCGGGTCTCTCCCTCCCGGTAGAGCTTGATGTAGACCCCCTGATCCCCATCCCCCCGGTGGCGCTTGGTCAGAACGTCGTACATAGTGGTGGTGGAGATCACCAAGCCGATGGGCTGTCCCAGCACACTCTCCCGGTCCCGGCCCAAAAAATCGCAGTAATTTTGGTTGATCTCGGTGATGATGCCGTCTTTGTCCACCACGATGAAGCCGTCCTCCGTCTTATCCAGGAACTCCTGAAAGACCAGGCGGCAGCGGTGATCCTCCGTCATGGGTGCCACATCCTTTCCGTTTGGGAACAGCATAGCACAGCTGCGTCAATTTTGCAAGCAGGATGTGGAAAAAATGACACACATAAGCGAGAGTGACACATAGGGGGAAGGAGAGAAAACTGCAGGCGCGAAAAGGCCCATCAAAAGGCGGAAATTCTTTTGATTTGGATAAAAGAAAGAAAGGGAGCAGAGGGGGGAGGCGAGGAGGTATAAAGGCAAAAACGAGGCAAATTTGACACAGATTTCCCCAAAAGACACGAAAAATAAAGGCGAAATTGAACGGCGAGGCAAAAAAGCCGGGGCCGGGCAAAAAAAATTCTGCTTGCGAGGCAAAAGGTTGGGAGGGAAACTGTTCTGTGGCAGAAGGAAAAGACATAATTTGGCATGTGGTCTGCACGATATTTATAGTAAGGGGATTTGACGGTTTCGTCGAAGGTCTCTGCGGAAGAGAAGGATCCCAAATCGTTGAAAGGATGTGTCACTATGGGAAAAGTAGATCTGAACCAGCTCATTGGCGCGAAAATGGAACCCCGGTACTCGGAGTACAACTGGCGTGACGTGGCCCTCTACAACCTGGCCGTGGGCGCCCACAAGGAGGACCTGGCCTACTATTATGAGAAGTACCTGAAGGCGGTGCCCACCTTTGCCGCCGTACCCTACTGGGCCACCGTCAATGTCCGCCCCTATCAGTGGATGCCTCTGCCCGCCTCCATGCTGGCTGACGAGCTCATCAAGCCCACCATCGCCTTTCTGAACATGGACCATGAGATCATCTGGCACCGGCCCATTGACGCCATCAAGGGCACCTTCCAGTGGCAGGACGAGATCGTGGACGTCTACGACCGGGGCGAGGGCCGCGGGGCCGTGGTGAAGACCAAGGTGTTGGTCCGGGACGAGGCCGGCAACGCTGTAGCTACCAACTATTCCACCACCTTCTTCCATGAGGCCGGCGGCTTCGGCGGCAAGCCCATGCCCAAGAGCGATGTGGTCATCCCCGACCGGGACCCTGACTTTGTGGTGGAAGACTATGTGACCCCCGTGCAGAACCTGCTCTACCGCCTTACCGGCGACACCAACCTGATCCATGTGGACCCGGAGTACGCCAAGAACATGAAGTTTGACCAGCCCATCGTCCAGGGCCTGTGCTCCTTCGGCTTTGCCTGCCGGATGATGATCGACAAGCTGATCCCCGGGGAGCCCGAGCGGGCCAAGCGGATGGCCGCTCCCATGACCAGCCCCCTGCTGCCCGGTACCCCGGTGGAGACCCACATCTGGAAGATGGGTGACGGCCTGGCCTATTTCCGGTTTATTGACAAGAATACCGGCAAGGCCGTCCTGAACCGGGGCGTTTTTGAGTGGAAGTAAGGGGAAAATACACAAAAATTTCCCCCAGTAAGAAACGTAAATTTACCCATTTGACACCTAAAAATGTTGGAGATAAAATATTTTCTAACCAAAACAATACTATTGACAAAGAAAAATTATCTAAAAAGATGACGAGAATAAAAAAGTTTTACAGTAAATAAGCACAATAATGGTTGACG
The DNA here is from genome assembly GCA_949744075.1 of uncultured Eubacteriales bacterium. Classification (GTDB taxonomy): domain Bacteria; phylum Bacillota; class Clostridia; order Oscillospirales; family Oscillospiraceae; genus Vermiculatibacterium. The sequence continues at coordinate 5,541 of CATJWI010000127.1, forward strand.
AATGGGATAAATTGCTATAAAATTAACATGGAAGAACGGTTTGGGCAACCAAATCGTGAGGATTGTGTAAGAAAATCAATTTATTGGGAGGTAAACACAATGAACAATCTGCTTCTGGAAGTGGAAAACGGCGTAGCCCTGCTGACCATCAATCGTCCCAAGTCCCTGAACGCTCTGAACAGCGAGACCCTGGCCGAGATCAACTCCTGCCTGATGGACCTGGAGAAGAACGAGGACGTGAAGGTCGTCATCCTCACCGGTTCCGGCGAGAAGTCCTTCGTGGCCGGCGCCGACATCTCTGAGATGGTCAACGCCACCGCCGCTGAGGGCCGCGTCATGGGCCTGCTGGCCCGCGAGGCTTTCTCTCGTTTCGAGAACATGCCCCAGGTCACCATCGCCGCTGTCAACGGCTTCGCTCTGGGCGGCGGCTGCGAGATCGCCATGTCCTGCGACATCCGCGTGGCTTCTGAGAACGCCAAGTTCGCTCAGCCCGAGTGCGGCCTGGGCATCCTGCCCGGCTTCGGCGGCACCCAGCGTCTGGCCCGTCTGGTCAACAAGGGCCGGGCCAAGGAGATGATCTTCACCTGCGACATGATCAGCGCCGACGAGGCCTGCCGCATCGGTCTGGTCAACCACGTGGTTCCCCAGGCTGAGCTCATTGACTACTGCAAGGCTATGGCCGGCCGTATCATGAAGAATGCTCCTCTGGGCATCGCCCTGGCCAAGCAGGCCATCAACACCGGCTACGACGCCGATCTGGACACCGGCCTGAAGCTGGAGGCCAACCTGTTCGGCCTGTCCTTCGCCACCGCCGACAAGAAGGAAGGCATGACCGCGTTCCTGGAGAAGCGCAAGGAGAAGAACTTCATCGGCAAGTAAGCGTCTTTGCCGGAAAAGGCAGTACATACCGGTCCAGAATTCCCACCGAAAATCGATTCGGTCCGGGCCCCCGTCGGGGGGCCCGGGTCGGACCTCTCGCTGAGAGCTGGGCCGGCCTTTGTTCATCTCTGAGTGTAACGCGCAAAATCTAAAGAATGAAGGGAACGATTAACATGTCCAAGAAGCCCATCATTACTGCGGCTGAGGCCGCTACCTGGGTCAAGGACGGCATGACCCTGACCACCACCGGCTTTGTGGCCAGCCAGATGCCTGAGGCCCTGAACCGCGCTCTGGAGACCCGCTTCCTGGAGACCGGTTCTCCCAAGAACCTGACCCTGTTCTACGCCGCCGCCCAGGGCAACCGGGACGGCAGCGGCGCCGACCACTTTGCTCACGACGGCATGCTCAAGCGTGTCATCGGCGGCCACTACAACATGGTCCCCGAGCTGGGCAAGATGATCATCGCCAACAAGCTGGAGGCTTACAACCTGCCCCAGGGCACCCTGTCCCAGCTGTTCCGTGACATCGCTGCCCACAAGCTGGGCACCCTGACCCACGTTGGCCTGAACACCTTCGCCGATCCCCGGATCGAGGGCGGCAAGCTCAACGACATTACCAAGGAGGACATCGTCGAGGTGGTCAACATCTGCGGCGAGGAGCGGCTGCTCTATAAGTCCCAGAAGGTGGACGTGGCCTTCATCCGTGGCTCTATCGCCGATGAGGACGGCAACGTGACTCTGGAGCACGAGTGCTGCACCAACGAGGCCACCGCCATTGCCCAGGCTGCCAAGAACAGCGGCGGCAAGGTCATTGTGCAGGTGGAGAAGGTGGTCCAGAACGGCTCCGTGGATCCCAAGCTGGTGAAGATCCCCGGCATCTACGTGGATGCTCTGGTCATCTGCACCGACAAGGTGGACCACGCCCAGTGCCAGGGCTGTGACTACGACGGCTCCATGACCGGCGACTTCCGGGTGCCTCTGGGCAGCCTGGAGTATCCTCCCATGAGCGCCAAGAAGATCATCGGCCGCCGGGCCGCCATGGAGCTGGAGCCCGATAAGGTCGTGAACCTGGGCATCGGCATCCCCGAGTACATTTCCATGGTCGCCAACGAAGAGGGCATCGGCGACTACATGACCCTGACTGTCGAGGCTGGACCCGTGGGCGGCGTGCCCCAGGGCGGCCCGAAGTTCGGCGGCTCCGTTAACGTAGAGGCCATCCTGGACCAGCCGTATCAGTTCGACTTCTATGACGGCGGCGGCATCGATCTGGCTTTCCTCGGCCTGGCTCAGGCCGACAAGGACGGCAACATCAATGTCTCCAAGTTCGGTCCCCGGATCGCCGGCTGTGGCGGATTCGTCAACATTACCCAGAACGCCAAGAAGGTGTTCTTCTGCGGCACCTTCACCGCCGGCGGCTTCAAGAGCCATGTTGAGGGCGGCAAGCTGGTCATTGACCAGGAGGGCAAGGAGCAGAAGATGATCAACACCGTTGAGCAGATCACCTTCTCCGGCGCGTATGCTAAGAAGACCAAGCAGCCCGTCAAGTACATCACCGAGCGTGCGGTGTTCGAACTGCACGACGACGGCGTCTACCTCATCGAGGTGGCTCCCGGCATCGACGTGAAGACCCAGGTCCTGGATCTCATGGGCTTTGAGCCCAAGATGCCTGAGGGCGGCCCCAAGCTGATGGACGCCCGTATCTTCTCCGACGGCCTGATGGGTCTGAAGTAAGAAGGTAATGTAAACTCCCGGGAAGGGGCGGGGCGTTGAAGAGAGCGCCCCGCCACCCCCAAATCTAAGAGAGAAGAAAGGAAATAAACTTCTATGAATATGGGTGTTCTCATTCTGTTTATTGCCCTCATCCTGTTCGGTGTGCTGGCATTTAAGCAGTTCTCCGCTCTGATCCTGGCGCCTATCGTCACGATCTTCGTTCTGGTGTTCTCCGCTCTGTTCGCGGGCACCCCCATGGCCATCCTGGACGGCCTGAAGAACCAGTTCATGCCTGCCGGCGCTGACTACGTGAAGAGCTACTTCCTGGTGTTCTTCGTGGGCGCTCTGTTCGGCGCTGTGTACCAGTTCACCGGCGCCGCCAAGTCCATCGCTAAGTGGCTGTCCGGCCTGTGCCATGGCAAGTTCGTGGCCCCCATCGTCATGACCATCACCGGGATCCTGACCTACGGCGGCATCTCCGGCTTCGTGGTCTTCTTCGTTATCTACCCCATCGCCCTGCAGCTGTTCCGGGCCGGTAACGTGACCCGCCGTCTGATCCCCGCGGCCATCTCCGCCGGCTGCTGGACCTTCTCTATGTATGGTCCCGGCTCTCCCTCCATCCAGAACGTTATCCCCATCGACATCCTGGGCACCAGCCCCACCGCTGCTCTGGTTCCCTCCGCCATCATCACTATCCTGTCCTACGTGCTGATCTTCGTGTGGCTGGAGTACCGCGCTAGTTCCTTCACCAAGAAGGGCATCGTGTTTGATGATCCCACCCTGAAGACCCAGCTCACTGCTGAGGAGCTCCAGGCTGACGAGGATGAGGACCTGCCCAACCCCTACTTGGCTTTGATCCCCATGGTCGTGATCCTGGTCACCTTCAACGTGAAGATCTTCAACGGCAAGAGCCTCCCCGTGGAGACCGCCGTGTTCCTGGGCGTTGCTCTGGCCACCATCATGTTCTGGAAGCGGGTCGAGGGAGGCATCAATGGCTGGATCGCCGTGTTCAACAAGGGCGCTGCCGACTCCGGCGTGTCCATCCTGAACACCGCTATCGTGGCCGGCTTCGGCGGCGTTGTTAAGAACACCCAGGGCTTCACTGATCTGGTCGAGCTGCTCCAGGGCCTGAACATGAACCCCCTGCTCTTCGTCATGCTGACCGTGGCTGTGTGCGCCGGCGCCTGTGGTTCTGCCTCCGGCGGTATGGGCGTGGCCTTCAACGCTCTGAAGGACGTGTACGCCGCTCTGCCCGGCGTCACCATGGATCAGGTCCACCGTATCGGCGCTATCGCCGCCGGCACCCTGGACTCCCTGCCTCACCAGGGCGCTCAGATCACCCTGCTGGGTATCTGCAAGCTGACCCACAAGGAGGCCTATCTGGACATCTTCGTGACCCAGATCGTCATCCCCTTCATCGCCTGTTTCGTCTTCATCGCCCTGAGCGCGATGGGAATGTAAGGCAACGGGAAAGCAGAAAAGTAAGGTCCACTTGACCTAAAATTCCCTTGACTTTTTGAAGGGGATGGAGTAAGATAGTCATGATGTAGTTTGGTATACGAACTATGTGAAAAAATGAACTATCTTGCCCCATCCCCTTCATTTTTTCTACTTTGTGACATACTTTTGCACAGTATGCAAATCAAATAAAAGAAAGGATTGTTGTACCATGAATTTCGAACTGACTCAGGATCAACAGCAAATGCAAGCTCTGGCTCGGGAGTTCGCCGAGAAGGACCTCCAGCCCGGTATCCTGGAGCGGGACGCCTCCGGCGAGTTCCCCCTGGAGCTGTTCAAGAAGTTCGGTAAGACCGGCGTGTACGGCCTGCCCTATCCCACCGAGGTGGGCGGACTGGGCGGCAGCTACCTGGCCTACGCTCTGGCTGTGGAAGAGGTCTCCAAGGTGGATGCCGCCTTCGGCATCGCCTTCTCCGTGGATACCTCCCTGTACGGCGGCAGCATCATGAACTCCTCCGCCCCCGATGAGATCAAGAAGAAGTTCCTGGAGCCCATTACTTACGGCGAGAAGATCGGCTCCTTCGGCCTCACCGAGCACACCGCCGGCTCTGACGCCGCCGGCCAGCGCACTGTGGCCACTCAGCAGGCCGACGGCAGCTGGGTCATCAACGGCAGCAAGTGCTTCAACACCAACGGCCCTCTGGCTGACCTGACCGTCATCTACGCCCTCACCGACCCCGAGCTTGGCACCAAGGGCATGGCCGCCTTCGTGGTGGAGAAGGGTACCCCCGGCTTTACCGTGGGCAAGGTGGAGAACAAGATGGGCATTCGCACCGCTCAGGTCTCCGACATGCACCTGGACAACGTCCATGTTCCCGCTGAGAACATGATCGCTCCTCCGGGCAAGGGCTTCCAGCTGGCCATGAAGACTCTGGACGGCGGCCGGATCGGCGTTGCCGCTCAGGGCCTGGGCATTGCCAAGGGCGCCTTTGAGATCGCCCGCAAGTACATGATGGAGCGTCAGCAGTTCGGCAAGCCCATCTGCAAGCAGCAGTACCTGGCCTTCAAGATGGCCGAGCTGCAGACCAAGATCGAGGCCGCCGAGCTCCTGCTCTACAAGGCCGCCGTCTGCAAGGAGGAGGGCAAGCCCTACTCTGTGCCCGCCGCCATGGCCAAGCTCACCTGCACCAACGTGGCCATGGAGGTCACCACCGAGGCTGTTCAGATGCTGGGCGGCAACGGCTTCATGAAGGACTACCACGTGGAGCGCATGATGCGGGACGCCAAGATCACCCAGATCTACGAGGGCACCAACGAGATCCAGAAGCTGGTCATCAGCGGCCCCATTTTCCGCTAAGATTTTGTAAAAAGGAAAAAACCAGAAAAAACCTCTGGAAATTTCCGAATTGGGATGTTATAATGAAAGGCGGCGCCGCAGATGCGGTGTCGCCTTTCATTATAATCAGAGATAGGGATGGATCGGCATATGCGACATGAACGACTGCAAAGCTGTATCAACTATTTGTTGACAGTGTCTCAGCACGAGGTGTTTCAAGTGTTTTCTGAGGGACTCTCTCAGTTTAACATCACACCGGGACAGTACGGGGTACTGCGCTGCCTCTGGGAGGACGGGCCCTGTACCCCCAAGGAGATCGCCCAGACCCTGCGCCTGGAGAACTCCACCATCTCCGGTGTATTGGACCGGATGGAGAAGAAGGATCTGATCCGCCGGGTCACAGACGAAAATGACCGCCGCAGCGTCCGGGTGGTGACCACCGAGCTGGGGAGCAGCCTGAAGGAGGACGTGCTGCGGGTCATCGGGGAGCTGAACGACAAGGTGCTCAGCGACCTGACTTCCAGTCAGCGGGAGGCCCTGATCCGGGACCTGAGCCTCATCGGTAAGGTGGATATGCCCGAGGAGGGCTGAGAGCCTGTCACAACAAAGAAGCGGCAGACCGCCCGGTCTGCCGCTTTTGCGTCCGGGGGTGGGAAAAAATCCCCGGAGAGATTGCATATTCGGACGGGAACCAGTATAATAAAACCAGCTTGACCCAATTTGATCCGATGGAAAGGAGAGCGATCCATATGTCGATCTTAGTCAGCGGCGGCGCTGGATACATCGGCAGCCACACCTGCCTGGAGCTGGTGGAGGCGGGCTACGATGTGGTGGCCGCAGATAACCTGTGCAATTCCAGCCGGGAGTCGGTGCGCCGGGTGGAGCAGATCACCGGCAAGAAGGTGCCCTTTGTGGAGGCGGAGCTCTGCGATCCCGCCCAGGTGGAGGCCATCTTTGAGAAGTTCCCGGACATCACCGCGGTGATCCACTTTGCCGGGCTGAAGGCGGTGGGGGAGAGCGTGGCTAAGCCCCTGGAGTATTACACCAACAACCTGGTGAACACCCTGATGATCCTGAATTCCATGCGCCGCTATGGGGTGAAGGACTTCGTGTTCTCCTCCTCGGCCACGGTATATGGCGAGCACGCCCCCGTGCCCTACCGGGAGGAGTACCCCACCGGGGGGACCACCAACCCCTACGGCACCACCAAGGTCTTTATCGAGCAGATCCTTACCGACTGCTGCAAGGCGGACCCCAGCCTGAACGTGGCCCTGCTGCGGTACTTTAATCCCATCGGGGCCCACGAGAGCGGTCTGATCGGGGAGGACCCCAACGGCATCCCCAACAACCTGGTGCCCTACATCGCCAAGGTGGCGGTGGGGCAGCTGGAGAAGCTCCATGTCTACGGCGACGACTACCCCACCCACGACGGCACCGGGGTCCGGGACTATATCCATGTGGTGGACCTGGCCCGGGGCCATGTGGCGGCCCTGAAAAAGCTGGAGAGCAAGTGCGGGCTGTTCATCTGCAACCTGGGCACCGGAAAGGGATGCAGCGTGCTGGATGTACTCCACGCCTATGAGCGGGCCTGCGGCAAGACCCTGCCCTACGTGGTGGACCCCCGGCGGCCGGGGGACATCGCGGAATTTTACGCCGACCCCACCCGGGCCAAAAAGGAGCTGGGCTGGGAGGCCCAGTATGGCATTGACGAAATGTGCGCTTCCTCCTGGAAGTGGCAGTCTATGAATCCCAACGGATATAAGGGAGGAGAAGAGAAATGAAAAAACCAGTTTTGGTCACGCTGGCGGCCGGCATGGGAAGCCGGTACGGCGGCTTGAAGCAGATGGACCCGGTGGGGGGGCACGGCCAGGTCATTCTGGATTACTCCATTTACGATGCCAAGCGGGCGGGGTTTGAAACGGTGGTCTTCGTCATTAAGGAGGAGATCGCTGAGGAGTTCAAGGCCACGGTGGGCAGCCGGGTGGCCAAGGGCATGGAGGTCAAGTATGTCTACCAGCGCAAGGACGACCTGCCCGCGGGCTACAGCGTCCCCGAGGGCCGGGAGAAGCCCTGGGGCACCACCCACGCGGTACTGGCCGCCCGGGGGGTGGTGGACGGGCCCTTTGCTGTCATCAATGCCGACGACTACTATGGGCCCCAGGCCTTCCGGCAGATCTACGACTACCTCTGCAGCCACCCCGACGGAGACATTTATGAGTACGCTATGGTGGGCTATCTGCTGAAAAATACCGTTACCGAGCACGGCTCGGTGGCCCGGGGAGTGTGCCAGGAGACGGTGGAGGGGTACCTGTCCTCGGTGGTGGAGCGCACCCGCATCGAGAAGGGGGAGAAGTGCCCCCGGTTCAGCGAGGACGAGGGGAAGACCTGGACCGATCTGCCTGGGGACACGGTGGTGTCCATGAACCTCTGGGGCTTTAACGAGAGCTTCATGGCGGACGCTTGGGAGCGGTTTAAGCCCTTCCTGGACAAGGCGCTGGCCGAGAATCCCACCAAGGCGGAGTACTTCATTCCCCTGCCGGTGGAGGCGATCATCGCCGAGGGCAAGGGGAGAGTGAAGGTGCTGCGCAGTGAGGACAAGTGGTACGGGGTCACCTACCGGGAGGACAAGCCCACGGTGGTGGCCGCCATTCAGGCGATGACCGAGGCGGGGCTTTATCCCGACTGCCTCTGGGGCTGAGAAGAAAAAATATCCGCCGAAAAGACAATGCTTTTCGGCGGGTATTTTTTATGGGGAAAAGTACCGTGGGGGGCGCACTGGGGCGTCGCGCCCTACGGCTGGTTTTTCTGTCCGGTGTGATGCTGCCTTCCGGCAGCCAGGAAGCCGAAGGCGGTGCCGCAGAGGCCGCCGATCAGGTGCATGAAGTGGGCCACGTTGTCCCGAAGGAAGAGGGCAGACCAGATCTCCTGGCCCAGGTAGATCACTGCCACCAGGACCAGGGTCAGGGGGATGGAGCCCGCCTTCATCCCCGCCAGGGAGGACAGGAGGATCAGCAGAAAGACCACGCCGCTGGCCCCCAAAAGAGCGCTGTGGGGGAAGAAGAGGCACTGAAGGGCCCCGGAGATGAGGGCGGTGAGCAGGATGCCCGCCAGCAGGGGGCGGCTGCCGTATTTCTCCTCCATAGGGGGCCCTACTACCAGCAACAGGACCATGTTCCCGGCGAAGTGCTGATAGCTGCTGTGGCCCAGCACATGGCCAAAGAGCCGCAGAAGGAACAGGGGGGAGAGGGGCGCGCGGTAAACCGAGAAGAGATACCGGGTGGTCCAGCCCTGGGTCAGCTCTCCCAGGGCCAGGGCCGCCAGGGAGAGAAAGAAGAAGGTGAGGATGACGGGGGAGTTGTAGTGGAGCTTTTTCATGAAAACACCCCTTTGGGAGGGAAAAATAAAAGGCTGAGAAGGGTACAACGTGGCAACGTTATTTTGATCAGAAGCTCCCAGCGGCGCGTCAGGGATACCGCGCCCTGCGGGCAGGAGAGAAGCCCCGGGCGGAGGGGCCGGCCCGGGGCTTGGGGTCAGGGAGTTTCGGTGTCTACCAGGATGTTGTCGGTGCCGTGCTGTTCGAACTCGGTGATATAGGCCTCGATCCGGGAGGCCAGCTCCTGGTAGTTGTGTTCGTCGATGGGCACGTCGTCCATGTCCCGGCGGGCCAGGTCCTCGGCCAGGATGTCGAAGAAGACGTTGTTTTCATATTCCATAATGGCCTCGTGGATGCCGCCCTCGGCAAAGGCCTGGGAGGGCACCGCCTCTCCCCGCCAATAGTCGGTGAGGGCGTCCATGCCCAGCTCCTTGGCCTTCTGGAACAGGAGGCTCTCCACCTGGTCATAGTCCGCGAAGCGGTCCTCGCCCCGGGTGGAGTTCAGGATCCAATTGCCGATATAGGCCATATCCAAAAGACGGCGAAATTGTTTTTTCGTCAGCTCTAATCTCATGAGAAGATACCTCCTCGCTGCAAGGGAATGTGAACAGGGTACTATCTATATTATAATACCCCGGCGGGAAATGTCAAACGGGGACGGGGGAGAATTTTTCTCCGAAAGGAGGAAAATTTCCCTTGTCTTTCACAGGAAAACAGAATATCATAGAATCAATACTGATTTTACTCTGTTTGCGGATTTTGGAAGGAGAGAGGATCATGGACCAGCGGCCCATCGGCGTATTTGATTCCGGCCTGGGGGGGCTCACCGCCCTGCGGGAGCTGCGGCGTATTCTGCCGGGGGAGGAACTCATCTATTTTGGGGACACGGGCCGGGTGCCCTACGGCTCCAGGGGCCGGGACACCATTTTGCGCTATGCCCGGCAGGATGTGGCTTTCCTGCGCTCCTTTGACCTGAAGGCGGTCGTTATTGCCTGCGGCACTGTGTCAGCCAACGCACTGGCCGAGCTGACGGCGGAGAACGACCTGCCCATCTTCGGAGTGGTGGGACCGGCGGCCCAGGCGGCGGTGGCGGCGACCCGGAACGGCCGGGTGGGCCTCGTCGGCACGGCGGCCTCCATCCGGTCGGGGGCCTATGAGACGGAGATGGCCAAGCTGGACGGCGGGGTGCGGATCTTCGCTCAAGCCTGTCCCCTCTTTGTGCCCCTGGTGGAGAATGGCCGCTTCCGGCCCGGGGATGTGGTGGTGGAGACGGTGGTGAGGGAATATCTGGCCTCTCTGAAGGAGGCGGAGGTGGACACCTTGGTGCTGGGCTGCACCCACTATCCCCTGCTCTACGAAGTCATTGCCCGGTTCATGGGCCCGGAGGTGACGCTTATCGACACCGGGGCCACCTGCGCCGCCCGGGCCGCCCGGGCCCTGGAGGAGAAGGGACTGCTCACCGACCGGGAGGTGGGGGGCTGCCGCTATTTTGTCAGCGACTCCACCGAGGACTTTGCCCGGCTGGCCGGCATCTTCCTGGGAGGCAGCGTGGCGGGAAGCGTGGAGCGGGTGGAGATCGAGAGGTACTGAGACTATGGGGAAAAAGGCGTTTTTCGGCCTCTACCTGACCCTTTGCGGCCTACTGCTGTATGGGGTGTGGGGCCAGATGGCAGAGCTGGAAGACGGGCTGTCTTTCGGCGGCTTTTTTGTCTTGTTTCTCCTGGTCATCTTCGGCTTTTTCTTCGCTCAGCTGGTCCTGGGGTTTGCCTTTTTGATGCTGGCCTGGGGGCGGAAAAAGCGGGGCTGGCTCGTTGCCGGGGCGGTGGTCCAGCTGGCGGCGGGGACGGGGTGGTTCGCCCTGTGGGCCGCCATCCCCACCCGTATGACCTGGGTGGAGGTGCTGTGGGTGGCGGTAATGATCCTGGCGGTAGTCTCCCTGGTCTTTTCCAAAAGGCTGGTGGAGTAGGAGGGCCCCGCTCCAAACTTTCCCTTTACAGCCGCCCGGAAGCAGGGTATAATATTTTAGCCATTTTTATTTTACAGAAGAAACGACGAGGAAGGACCATGCAGAAACGCAACGTCATCATCTCCATCCACAGCCGCCAGTGTTTGGACGGCCAGGAGGACACCGTGGTGCAGGAGGCGGAGGGCCTGCTGGCCCGGGCGGGGGCGGGTTGGACCCTGGCCTACCGGGAGGGGGAGAACTCCGGATTGGGGGACACCAAGACCATCCTGCGGCTGGAGCCGGAGCGGGTCACGCTGACCCGGCTGGGGGAGCTGAACTCCCGCATGGTCTTCCAGGTGGGCGTGCCCCACACCTCCCCCTATGAGACCCCCTATGGGGCCATCCCCCTCACCGTGCGCACCCACCGGCTGGAGACGGCCCTGGAGGAGGAAGGGGGCACCATTGAGATCGACTACCAAATCGAACTGGGCGGCGGGGCTGCCGGCGTTAACCGGTTGCGGCTCCAAGTCCGGAAAAAGGAGAACATACTATGACCGATAACATGCTGTTGGCCGCCCAGGAGCAGGTGGCCGCCCTGACCCAGGGCGCCTATGAGAAGGCTGCCGCCGCAGGGGTCCTGCCCGCCGGGGCAGAAGTCCGGGCCAAGGTGGATATCCCCAAGGACGTGAAAAACGGGGACTACGCCTCCTCCTTCGCCATGGCCGCTGCCAAGGCCCTGGGGAAGGCCCCCCGGGATATCGCCCAGGCCCTCATGGATCACATGGACCTGACGGGGACCTACTTCGACAAGGTGGAGATGGCCGGTCCCGGCTTTTTGAACTTCACCCTGGGCCACAACTGGTTCGGGGAGGTCCTGGCCGCCGTGGAGGCGGGGGGGCTGACCTACGGCAAGAGCGACCTGGGGGCGGGGAAAAAGGTGATGGTGGAGTTCGTCTCCGCCAACCCCACCGGTCCCATGCACATCGGCAACGCCCGGGGGGGCGTGCTGGGGGATGCCCTGGCCAGCGTGCTGGAGCGACTGGGCTACGACGTGTGGCGGGAGTTCTACGTCAACGACGCGGGCAACCAGATCCACAAGTTCGCTACCTCCATCGACGCCCGGTACCGCCAGCTCATCCTGGGGGAGGACCGGGTGGAGTTCCCCGCCGACGGCTACCAGGGGGAGGACATCCGGGAGTTGGCCCGGCTCTTCCGGGAGCAGGAGGGGGACGCCTGGCTGGACAAGAGCGAGGAAGAACGGCAGGAGGCCATGGCTCAATTTGGCCTGAAGAACAACATCCCCCGGATGCAGGAGGACCTGCGGCGGTATAAGATCGAGTATAACGAGTGGTTCTTGGAGTCCGGCCTTCACGAGAGCGGCTATGTGGAGGAGACGGTGGGGCTCCTCTCCCAAAAGGGCTGGACCTACGAGAAGGATGGGGCCCTGTGGCTCAACACCACTGAGCTTTTGAAGCAGAAGTACCTCTCTGAGGGCAAGAGCCAGGCCCAGGTGGACAAGCTGGAGCTGAAAGACGACGTGCTCCGCCGGGCCAATGGATTCTATACCTACTTTGCCGCCGATATCGCCTACCACCGCAACAAGCTGGAGGTCCGGGGCTTTGATACCGCCATCAATATCTGGGGGGCCGACCACCACGGTCACGTGGCCCGGCTCCAGGCGGCGCTGGACGGCTTGGGACTGGACGGCTCCCACCGGCTGGTGGTGGTGCTGATGCAGCTGGTGAACCTGCTGCGGGACGGCAAGCCCGAGCGGATGAGCAAGCGCTCGGGAAAGGCCATCGCCCTGCGGGACCTGCTGGACGAGGTGAGCGTGGACGCCGCCCGGTTCTTCTTCAACAATTCCCGGCCCAGCAGCCCTGTGGACTTCGACCTGGACCTGGCGGTCCGGGAGGACAGTCACAACCCGGTCTATTACGTGCAGTACGCCCACGCCCGGATCTGTTCCCTGGTGGCCAAGGTGGTGGCTGACGAGGGGATCTCCGTGCCAACAGCGGCGGAGGTGGATGCGGCGGTGCTCACCAGCCCTGAGGAGCTGGCCCTCATCAAGGCCATCGCCCGGTTCCCCGAGGAGGTCAAGATCGCCGGGCGGGATTACGACCCGGCCCAGATCAACCGCTACCTGATCACCCTGGCGGGGGATTTTCACCGCTTTTATAACGCCCACCGTATCAAGGGGGAGTCCCCTGAGGTGGTAAAAGCCCGGCTCAAGCTGGCGGATACCACCCGCAGCGTGCTGGAGAATGGGTTGAGGCTTATCGGCGTGGGGGCGCCGGAGAAGATGTAAATAAAAAAGCCGCTATCCTTTGGGATAGCGGCCTTTTTATTTAGAGCAGATAGTTGTTTTCCCGGTTTGCGATGTGCAGGGTGACCAGCTTATAGGAGGCATAGCCGCCGGTGACCAGGGGCTCTCTGCGGCAGAACTCTTCTGCCTCCTCCCGGCTGTCCGTTTTCAGGATATACATGCCTGCCATACCGGGATATCCCTGGAATACGCCGCAGAGCTCCAGCTTTCCCGCGTCGTCCAGGCTCTGAATATTGTCCACGTGCTCCATGATGACCTTCTTGGTGAGCCTGTTGTAGGTCTTGGACTTTTCGATCAGCATCAGGTACATGGGCTTTTCCATCTTGTGAGCCTCCTTTGTGTGATAAAAGCAATTATATCATGAGCGGAGGCTTCGATTCAACTCCACATTTACCAGAGGGACCAGTCCGACCGACAGAAAGCCCGATGCCCTTACGAAACCCTGGGGTTTGTAAAGGCCATGAAAAGGTTTTCTTAACGTTTTCTTAATTCTGCCCACAGGGGGTTGCAATCAAAAATAATGGTGCTAAAATTGGGATGACCTTAGAGAAAACACCCCCGTAGAGAGGAGCGGTCAAGGATGAAACTGATCCATTTCGTGGAAACCTTTCAGCTGGTGATCGGCGTGACGGTCACCCTGTTGTACCTCTACCAGGTGGCATATCTGGTAGTGGGACTGCTCCGCCGGCGGTGGCAGGACCATCATCAGCCCTCCCGGCTGCGGCGGTATGCCGTGCTCATCTCCGCCCGGAATGAGGAGGGGGTCATCAGTGAGCTCATCGGAAGCCTAAAAAAACAAAACTATCCGGCGGAGCTGTTGGATATCTATGTGGTGGCCGACAACTGCACCGACCGCACCGCCGAGGCGGCCCAGGCTGCCGGGGCCAGGGTCTACCGCCGCTTCGACCACCTGGAGGTGGGCAAGGGCTATGCCTTGGACTACCTGTGGAAGAAGCTCCGGGAGGAGGGGCTGGAGGAGCGGTACGAGGGCTATTTCATCTTTGACGCCGACAATATCGTGGACCCCAACTTTGTCTCCGAGATGAACCGTACATATGACCAGGGCGGCTTTACCGCCGTCACCGGGTACCGTAATTCCAAGAACTTCGGCCAGAACTGGATCAGCGCGGGCTACTCCATTTGGTTCCTGCGGGAGGCCCGGTTCGTCAACAGCGCCCGGATGGCCCTGGGCCTCAGCTGCGCGGTGTCGGGCACCGGGTTTTTGGTCAGCGCCGATTTCCTCCGGGAGAAGGGGGGCTGGCCCTACCACCTGCTCACTGAGGACATCCAGTTCTCTGCCGAGTGCGTTTCCGAGGGCCGGCGGATCGGCTACTGCGACAAGGCGGTGATCTATGACGAGCAGCCCACCTCCTTCCGCCAGTCCTGGGACCAGCGGCTGCGGTGGTCCAAGGGTTTTTACCAGGTGGACGGCAAATACGGCCTGTCCCTGCTGAAGGGGACCGTGCGGGGTGGTCGGAAGGGCATGAGCTGCTATGACCTGCTGGTCACCGTGACCCCCGGGGTGCTGCTCACCGTCCTTGGGGCGGCCCTTCAGGTAGTTTTGCTGCTGGTGTGCCTGTCGGCACCCTCCTATGTGATCCGGCGGGTGCTGCTGCTGTCCGCTGACTTTCTCAGCACCGGCTTCCTCAGTTTTTACCGGGGTATGCTCCTCTACGGGCTGGTCACCATTCTCAGTGAGTGGAAGAACATCCGGGCCACCGCCATCCAAAAGCTGGGGTACCTGGTGACCTTTCCCCTGTTCATGCTGACCTATATCCCCATCACGGTGGCGGCTCTGTTCCAGAAGGTGGAGTGGAAGCCCATCGCCCACCGGTCGGTGGCCCAGCTGGACCAGGCGGCATAAAATGAAATCGACGGCAAAAAGCCCGGCGGACGCTCCGCCGGGCTTTTTCATGGGGTTCGGGTGTACTCCAGCTCCGCAAATGGGCCGTATTGACGTACGGCCTTCAGGTGGAAGCGTTTCAGGGCCTCCTGCTGGGTGAAGAGGGGGATGCCGGCGCCCAGAAGAACGGGGGCGATCTGGAGGATGATGCGGTCCACCAAGTCCCCGTCCAGGAGGGGGGCGAGAATGGTGTTGCCCCCCACCACCCAAATGTTTTTTTCAGGGGGCAGTTGGGCGACAAATTCCACCACATCCCGGTCAACGGGAACAAAGCCCTGGGGCAGAGGGGCCTTGCTGTGGGTGAACACGTAGTTTTGGGTGGTGGGGTAGCAGGAGGCGGGGTCCTTTAGGGACTGGATCTCCCGAAAGGTCCTGCGGCCCATGAGGGTGATGTCCATTTGGCTGTAGAAGCGGTCGTAGCCGGTGTCCTCCACTGAGCCGGTGTCGTGGAGCCAGCTCAGGCCGTGGTTTCGGTCGGCCAGATATCCGTCCAGGGTGACACAGCCGTAAAAATAGATGCTCATGCTTGTTTCCTTGCCTCCATCAGCTCCCTAGCCTCTTTTCCGGTCATGTGCTCTACGGTCATTTCCAGGATACACATCCGGCCCAGAGAGCCGTCGATCTCCGCCGTCAGGGCCTCCTGGGGGACCAGGGGGCTGTATTTCTGCCCCAGCTGCTCCGCCGCTGCCCGCAGGGCCGCCCCGTCCTGGATGATGCGGACGGTACCGAAGGCGATGACGCTGCGGTAATAGGTGGTGAACCGCTCAGGCACCACCTGGTCCTGGTCGATGACGCAGAAGGAGGCCCGGGACTCCCGGCGCAGGGCGTCCAGCTTGTGGCCAGCGGTGGCACAGTGGAAGAGGAGCCTGCCCCCCTCATAGGCGTAGCTTAGAGGGACGGCGTAGGGCCAGCCCTGGTCCCCAGTTACGGCCAGCACCCCCGAGGTCCCCCGGGCCAAAATGGCTTCACACTCGGCCTGGGGCAGCTGCTGGCGGAAACGGCGCATTTCTCGAAAAGACATAAAAAACCCTCCTTTTTATGCTTGTATTATACAGGATGGCATTGCCTTTGTCAGCCCCAATGGTTGCCTTTGCGGGGGCTTTTGTAGTATAATAGGCAAAAACCCTGAGGAGAATGAACGGTATGGAGAAAATAGACCTGGCCGCCTGGTCCCGGAGGGAGCGGTATGAATTTTTCAAGGGGATGTCCTGGCCCTTCTGGGGCGTTACCTTCCCGGTGGATGTGACAAAGCTGCACCACTGGACCAAGGAGCGGGGACTGTCCTTTTACTATGCCCTGGTGTACTTAGCGACCAAGGCCATGGATGATGTGGAGGCCTTCCACTACAAAGACCGGGGCGGCCAGATCGTCCGCCACGACCGCCTGGTGCCCAGCTTTACCGACCTGCGGACAGGAAGCGAGGAGTTTTATATCGTCACCCTGGAGGCCGGGGAAGACCTGGGGGACTTCTGCCGCCGGGCCCGGGAGGAGAGCCGGGGGCAGACGGCTTTCATCACGGCGGGGCCCTGGGAGGAGGACCAGCTGGTCTATTTCAGCGCCCTGCCCTGGTTCCCGGTGACCCACCTGACCAACGAGCGGGACATGGCCCCCGGCGATTCCATCCCCCGGGTGGCCTGGGGGAAATATGTCACCGATGAGAAGGGCAGGGATGTGCTCCACATGTCCCTGGAGCTGAACCACCGGCTGCTGGACGGGGTCCACGCCGGCCGGTTCTACGAGGGACTTACGGCCCGATTGGAGGCACTATGACCTACGAGGAACTGACGGCCCGGGTACGGGCCATGGAGTCCCGGCCCGCCCGGGAATACGCGGTGCTGGCCCCAGTGACGGAGGAGGGGGGAGAGCTGTACCTCCTCTTCGAGGTGCGCTCGGCCACCCTGCGGACCCAGCCGGGGGAGATCTGTTTCCCCGGCGGGGGGATCGAGACTGGGGAGACGGCGGCGGAGGGAGCCCTGCGGGAGATGGGGGAGGAGTTGGGCCTGCGCCCCCCCTTGGTGGAGCTGGGGGCGCCTTTGCCCCGGCTGTGGCACCAGGCGGGGTTCGCGACGCAGCCCTTCCTGGCCCGACTGGCCCCGGGCTGGCGGGAGGCCCTGGACCCTGGCCGGGACGAGGTGGCCGAGACCTTCCTGGTACCCCTGGACTTTTTCCGGCGGACTCAGCCGGAACTCTATCTTTGCGAGACCACCCTGGTGGTCCCAGACAACTTTCCCTATGACAAGATCGGCTTTCCCCAAGGGGGCTATCCCTGGCGGCGGGGGAAGCTGCCGGTGCCCCTGTGGCAGTGGGGGGACAAGGCCATCTGGGGCTTCACCGCCCGGATCGTGCTGGAGCTGGTGAAGGGGCTGTGAGAGGCGGGGAGGAGCGGTTGGGGCCCTACCGCTACCGCTGGACGGAACACTGCTTTCCCCTGGGGGCGGACTCCCTGGCCCTGGGGGAGTTCTGCACTCTGAGGCCGAGGGACCGGGTGCTGGACCTGGGCTGCGGGGCGGGGCTGCTGCTGTTGCTCTGTGCCCGGCGGGAGGGGAGCGTGGCTCTCACTGGGGTGGAGCGGGACCCGGAGGCCGCCGCCCTGGCCCGGGAGAACCTAATGGACAACGGTCTGGCAGGGACCATCCTCACCGGGGACCTGCGGGAGCCACAGAAGGGGACCTGGGACCTGGTGGTCTCCAACCCGCCCTGGTATCCCGAGGGGGCAAAAGGAGGCCCCGCCCGGGTGGAGGGCTGCACCCTCCCGGAGCTCTGCGCCGCGGCGGCAAAGGCCCTGGGGAACAAGGGCCGCTTGGCCCTGGTCCACCGCCCGGAGCGGCTGACCGACCTGCTCTGGGCCCTCCGCCAGGCGGGACTGGAGCCCAAGCGGCTCCAATTCTGCCGGGGAAGGCCGGAGAAGCCCCCCTATGCTGTGCTCATAGAGGCGGTGAAGGGTGGCCGTCCGGGGCTCGCCATCCTGCCCGACAGGTTGTAATATCTCTTATCTCCTATCTGAATCGGAGGTGTATCTATGCCCGGAACCCTATACTTGGTCCCCACCCCCATCGGCAACCTGGGGGATATCTCCCGCCGGGTGGCGGACACCCTGGAGGCGGTGGACTTCATCGCCGCCGAGGATACCCGGGTGACCCTGAAGCTGCTGAACCACCTGGGGCTGAAAAAGCCCCTGATGAGCTATTACCGCCACAACACCGACACGGCGGGACAGCAGGTGCTGGAGCGGCTGCTGTCTGGGGAGAGCTGTGCCCTGTGTACCGACGCAGGGACCCCCGCCGTCTCCGACCCGGGGGAGGACCTGGTGGCCCTCTGCGCCGCCCACGATGTGCGGGTGGAGGCCCTGCCCGGACCCTGCGCCCTGGTGGTGGCCCTGTCCGTGTCCGGGCTGCCCACCGCCCGGTTCGTCTTTGAGGGCTTTCTG
Source organism: uncultured Eubacteriales bacterium (assembly GCA_949744075.1). Lineage (GTDB taxonomy): Bacteria > Bacillota > Clostridia > Oscillospirales > Oscillospiraceae > Vermiculatibacterium. The sequence goes on from CATJWI010000127.1 coordinate 23,894, forward strand.
CCCATGAACAAGAAAAACCGCCGCTCCCGGCTGGAGACTCTGGCGGTGGAGGAGCGGACCATCCTGCTCTACGAGGCTCCCCATAAACTGGTCTCCACCCTCTCCGACCTGGCCGCCGCCCTGGGGCCGGAGCGGCGGGTGTCTCTGTGCCGGGAGCTGACCAAGCTTCATGAGGAGGTCTGGCGCGCCACCCTGGGGAAGGCCTTGGAGCGTTACAAGGCCGAGGCCCCCCGGGGGGAGTTTGTGCTGGTGGTAGAGGGGGCTCCTGCCCGGGAGAAGGAGGAGGTCACCCTGGCCGACGGCCTGGACCGGGTGGAGGAGCTGGTGGCGGAGGGCAGCTCCCGGAAGGACGCGGTAAAGCAAGCGGCCAAGGAACTGGGCCTGTCCCGGAACGAGCTCTACGCCGCGGCCATGAGGGAATGAAAAGGCCGCCATAGGCTTGCCAAACAATAAAATTTATGGAGAATGATCTGATGGACAGAGTGGTCATATATATACACGGAAAGGGCGGCAGCGCAGGGGAGGCGGAGCATTATAAGCCGATCTTTAAGGGCTGCGATGTAGTTGGGCTGGACTATACCGCCCAGTCGCCCTGGGAGGCGAAAAAGGAATTTCCGCTCCTGTTTGATTCCGCCTGTCAGGGCTGCAAGTCCGTGGAGGTGGTGGCAAACAGCATCGGAGCTTTTTTTGCCATGAGTGCTTTGGCGGATCGGAAACTGGAAAAAGCCTATTTTATTTCTCCTGTTGTGGATATGGAAAAGCTGATCGCGGATATGATGACGTGGGCAAATGTGACCGAAGAGGAGCTTTGCAGGCGAAAAGAGATCCGGACAGACTTTGGGGAGGTCCTTTCCTGGGAGTATCTTTGCTATGTGAGGGAGCACCCCCTTGTATGGACGGTCCCCACTCATATCCTGTACGGAGAAAAGGACAGTCTGATCTCTTGCGAAACTGTCTCCGCATTTGCGGATCGGATCCATGGGACGCTTACCGTTATGAAGAATGGGGAGCACTGGTTTCATACGGAGGAACAGATGAGATTTTTGGATCATTGGATGAAACAGTTTGTATGATATATGGCAATTTCCCTGAAGGTGTCATAGCGGGTCGCAGATGAAAAAGGGCAAGACAAACCATTGTGGTTTGTCTTGCCCTTCCTTTTTTGGTGGGGCCTTGCCCTTTGGCGGATAGAGTTACATCCGGGTCAGCTCCCGGCGGCAGTTGGCGCAGATGTTTTTGCCCTTGTAGGCGGTCACGTCGGAGGCGTCGCCGCAGAAAACGCAGGAGGGCTCGTACTTTTTCAGGATGATAGAGGAGCCGTCCACGTAAATTTCCAATGCGTCCCGCTCCTCAATACCCAGGGTGCGGCGTAGCTCGATGGGCAACACGATGCGGCCCAGCTCATCCACTTTCCGAACGATACCGGTTGATTTCATATCCTTTATGCTCCTTTTCTATGTGAGATTTTCCAAAACACAATTAACTATGTTTTCCATTATAACCATTATTCTGGAAAAGTCAAGAAAAAACTGGAAAAACAGAGAAAAAAGCTCAATAAAAGGGAATAATTGGAAAATGGAAGGAAATGGACATACTCTCCCGGCAGGTGCGCATAGAGTGGGGACAGGAAAGGGGTGGACAAGATGGCCATGACGGTGATCTGGACGGGGATGGTAGTGTTGTCGGTGGTATACGGCCTTTGGGCGGGAAACGGTCCGGCGGTGGCGGCGGCTGCCGTGGAGGGGGCCGGGGCGGCAGTGGAGCTGTGCATCACCATGGCGGGGGTGCTGTGCCTGTGGATGGGGGTGATGGAGGTAATGAAGCGTTCGGGGCTGGCCCAGGGCCTTTCCCGGCTGCTGCGGCCGGTGCTGTGCCGGCTCTACCCGGGTTTCAAGCGGGACCGGGAGACCATGGACGCCATCTCGGCCAATGTCTCCGCCAACCTGCTGGGTCTGGGCAACGCCGCCACTCCCCTGGGCATCCAGGCGGCCCGGCGGATGGCGGCCAGGACCCCGGGGGTGGCCTCGGACAGCCTTTGCATGCTGGTGGTGTGCAATACCGCCTCCATTCAGCTCATCCCCACCACGGTGGCCAGCGTCCGGCTGGCGGCGGGATGTAAGACCCCCTTCGACATTCTGCCGGCGGTGTGGCTGGCCTCGGCGGTGTCGGTGGCGGTGGGCATCCTGGCGGCCAAGGTCATGGCCCGGTTCTGGAGGGGAAGAGAATGATGGAACTGTGCTTTCAGATGGTGGTGCCCTTTACCATCATGGTGGTGGCCCTGTGGGCCATGACCCGGCGGGTGGACGTATACGGCGCCCTCTGCCAGGGGGCGGGGGAGGGCCTGGGAGTCCTTTTGAAGATCATTCCCGCTATGGTGGGGCTGATGACGGCGGTCTACATGCTCCGGGCGTCGGGGCTGCTGGAGGCGGTGGGGCAGCTACTGGCCCCAGTGCTGGCCAGGGTGGGGATCCCACCGGAGGTGGTGGGCCTGCTGCTGGTCCGCCCGGTGAGCGGCAACGCGGCCCTGGGAGTGGGGGCGGAGCTGATCTCCACCTACGGTCCGGATTCGGCCGTTGGCCGCACGGCGGCGGTGATGCTGGGGAGCACGGAGACCACCTTTTACACCATTGCGGTCTATTTCGGCGCGGCGGGGATCCATAAGACCCGCTACGCTGTGCCGGCGGCCCTGTGCGCCGATGTAGCGGCCTTTTTGGCGGCAGCCTGGGCGGTGGGGCTGGTGTTTGGATAGCGCGCATTTGCCGGATGGGGCTGACAGGGGGGCGGAGAAGGGGCGGGGAGAAATTCGGTTTGTCTTGAAAGCCTTGTCGATTTCTGCTATATTGTAGTAGAAAAGAAATAGCCTTTCCGGCAATATTGATCAGTTATCCCGTTTTGCGCGGGTGGCGGAGGATCAGGCAGAGATGGGGGGTAGCGGCGATGAGCAGAAGCGACAGGTATTCCATCGGGGACGCAGCGGCCATTTGCCATGTTTCGATCCAAACGCTTCGGCACTATGATAAGATCGGGCTGGTGCAGCCGGCGGAAAAGAACACGGAGACGGGCTACCGGTATTATCGAAAGGAACAGCTGCTGCAGATCCAAATGGTGAGATGCCTGAAAAACCTGGAGTTTTCCCTGGATGAGATCCGCAGTATGCTGGAAGCCAAAAGCATGGAATATGTGCAGGAGCGGATCCGGGAAAAGCTGGAGAACCTGCGCCGGGAGGTGGAGCGGCTGCAAATGGTGTGCGATAACAGCCGCCTCTTTCTGGACCGGCTCCGGGGGGGACAATCCCTGTTAAAAAACCTGGCCCAGAACCCGGATGCGGAGACCTTCTGCCAGGACGAAATGCGCCTGGAGGAGATCCCGGCGCAGGAGCTTATCTATGTCCGGCGGACCCTGGAGAATTACCGCAACGAAGAGATCAATATTGAACGCTGGTCGGAGCTGCTGTCCCTGATACAGAGGGAAAAGGTGGTAAACTCCGGGTGTATTTGCGTGATATACCACCAAAAGCCGCTGGAGCATTTTTATACCAAGGCCTGCGACTATGAAGTGTGTATGCCTGTGCAGGAGGTCAGGACGGAACACAAAAATTATTATCGGCATGAGGACGCCTTTCAGGCGGTCACCACCTATCACGTGGGAAGCTACAGCGGCCTGCTCCAGCCCTATATGATGCTCATGCGCTGGATCGAAGAGAACCACTACCGTATTTGCGGACCCATGAGGGACGTTTTTGAGGTCTCGCCCATCGATACCAGCAATCCGGACGAGTATGTGACCAAGATCGTCATTCCGGTCTGCAGGCAGGAATAGGGAAACTCTATCCTTAGAAAACAGTTTTGCTTTCCGGTTTTTCCCGAAGCTTCCAACGGCAGAAAACAGAAAAAAACTCTCCCCCGGTTTTTCGTCGGAAGCGGAAAACCGGGGGAGCTTTTTTGGCCGCCGGTGGGGAAGAGGGCATTTGCTCCGGTGGAAAAATTTTGGCGGGAGAACAGGAAAGGACTGTCATTTCAAATATTTTTATGCGTTTTAATAGAGTGAAAATTATACACTTTGCACAGAAAAGGGTTTGGGCGCCAGTGGGATGCTGGGAAGAGAAGTTCCTCTTGACTCTTTTCCACCGATATGGATTAGAGTAATGGCATAGGGGAGAGCGGAAGTCTCCCACAACAACAAAAGGAGGAACGTATTATGATCGGCGAGAAGGTAACCATCAGGATCAGAATGAACACCGGGGACGCGCACTATGCAGGCGAGCTGGTAAATGGCTCCCACATGCTGGATTTCTTTGGAGATGTGGCCACTGAGCTGCTGATCCGTATGGACGGCGACGAGGGCCTTTTCCGGACCTACGAGCATGTGGATTTCCTGGCTCCCGTTTACGCCGGGGATTTCATGGAGTATGTGGGCTGGATCGAAAGCGCGGGCAAGACCTCTCGCCGGATGGTCTTTGAGGCTTACAAGATCATTGAGCTGTGCAAGGAAGAGGGCATGGAGGTCTCCGCCGCCCGGGTCCTCGAAAAGCCTCTGCTGACCGGCCGTGCCGAGGGCATCTGCGTGGTCCCCCAGAACTGCCAGAGAGGCCCCCAGGACGAAGCGTTCCGCACCTGAGCGCTCCCGAAGCAAGGAGGGAAATAAAATATGAGACCTCTGGATGGAGTAAAAGTTCTGGACCTGACCCAGGCCTACAGCGGTCCATTCTGCACCATGCATTTGGCGGACCAGGGGGCTGAGGTCATCAAGATCGAGTCCCCCTACGGCGACCAGTCCAGGACTTGGGGGCCTTTCAAGAATGACTACAGCGCCTACTATTCCTACATCAACCGGAACAAAAAGGGGATGGTCCTGGACCTGAAATCCGAGGAGGGCAAACGGATCCTCTGGGAGCTCATCGCCAAGGCGGACGTTCTGTGCGAGAATTTTAAAGTGGGGACCTTTGAAAAGCTGGGCTTTTCCTATGAGGAGATGCACAAGGTCAATCCCCGGCTGATCTACGGCTCCATCTCCGGCTTTGGCCTGGAGGGGCCCCTGGCTGCCCGTCCCTGCTATGACATCATCGCCCAGGCTATGAGCGGGATGATGAGCGTCACCGGCCATGTGGACGGCCCTTGCGTGAAGGTGGGACCCTCCATCGGCGACAACTATTCCGGCACCTACCTGGCGCTGGGCATCTGCATGGCGCTGTACCAGCGGGAGAAGACCGGCCAGGGGCAGCGGCTGGACGTGGCCATGCTGGATACCCTCTATTCCGTCATGGAGAATTTTGCCATCGCCTATACGGTGGGGGGCGTCACCCCCAACCGGATGGGCAACGCGGACTCCGGGATCGCCCCCTTCGACTCCTTCCGGGCCAAGGACGGCGAATTTGTGATGGGCTGCGGGACAGACAAGATGTGGGCCCAGCTCTGCGGCGTCATGGGAAGAGAGGACCTGATCAACGATCCCAGGTACCGGACCAATGACGACCGCTGCCGGAACTACCTGCCGGAGCTGAAGCAGACCATTGAGGCGTGGAGCACCACCAAGACCGTGGCGGAACTGGAGGAGCTGATCGTGGGAGTCAACATCCCCTTCGGCCAGATCAATAACATCGCTGAGGCCTCGGAACATCCCCAGCTCAAGCGGCGGAATATGCTGTGGAAGGTCTACGATCCGGGTATGCAGGCGGAGATCACCATCCCCGGTACGCCCATCAAGATGCACGGAAATCCGGATGCGCCCCAGAAGCCCGCCCCCCAATTGGGGGAGGACACCGAGGCGGTGCTGGGGCAGTGGCTGGGCTATTCCGCTCAGCAGGTGGAAAAGGCGCGCCAGGCGAAGGCGTTTGGCGTGGACCGATAAAATACTCCTCTTGGGTTTGAAAGGAGTACAAAACAATGAAGAAAGACTCAAAGTCCGTAAACAGTAAGGGCAACCTCTCCGTGAAAAGCCTGATCATCATGGGCGGCGCGCTGTTTTCCATGCATTTCGGCGCCTCCTGCATGCTGTATCCGGTACAGTGGGGGCGGGACAGCGGTTCCGACGTGTTTATCGCGTACATTGCCATCGTACTGACGGCATTGCTGCTGCCCCTTCTGGCCTACATCGCCCTTTCCAAGGGCGGAGGGACCTTCTGGGAGCTGGCGCTGCGCCTCAGCCCCAAGTTTGGAAAGATCTTCTGCGGCCTGACCGCCCTGATCCTGGGCCCCCTCTACATCATCCCCCGCATGAGCGCCGCGGCGTGGGACGCGCTGATGCAGGTCACGGGGCTCCAGATCAGCAGCGCTCTGCCGCTGATCCTCTTTAACTGCGTCTATTATGCCCTGACCTATTGGTTCATCGCGGGCCGCTCCAACATTATGGACAAGGTGGGAAAGATCCTGTTCCCCGTCCTGCTCCTCATCGTGGTAGGCGTGATCGGCAAGGGGCTCATGACCCCCATCGCCACGGAGTGGGTCCCCAAGAATTACGACCAGCCAGCGTGGGCCTACGGCTTCCTCCAGGGCTATCAGACCGGCGACCTTCCCGCGGCGCTGATGTTTGGCCTGGTGATGCTCCAGAGCATCCGGGCCGCCGGCGTGGAGGAGAAGCGGGTCAACAAAAACATGGTCTATTTGGGCTTTGTGGGCATGGGGATGTTGGCGGTGACCCATCTGGGGCACATGGTCGTGGGGGCCAATGTGGGCGACACCATCGACCTGACCCTGTCGGCATTGTATGCCGAGGTAGTGCTGGAGCTCTGGGGCAGGGGAGGAGCCATCCTGTTCAACATCGCGTTGATGTTTGCGGCCCTGACTACGGCGGTGGGCTGCGCGGGTTCGGCCGCCGAATTTTTTGAGGTGGCGCTGGAGAACCGGTACAGCTATAAAAAGTTGGCCGCCATTGTCTGCGTGGTCAGTACCTTGATCGGAAGCATCGGACTGAGTAACATTGTGACCTTTGTAGGACCGCTGCTGAATTGCTGTTATCCAAGCGCCATCGTGATGGTCCTGTACTATGTGCTGTGTAAAAACCAGACCGGCGGCAGATTGATGAACGGTGCCCGGTTTGCCATGATCGCCGCTTTTATCATCGGACTTTTGGATGTGTTCAACAGCTATAACACCCTGCTTCACATCAACAGCGAGGCCTTTTCCAAGCTGTATCAGGCGATCCCGCTGACTTCCGTACAGCTGACGTGGATCCCTGCCGGCATTATTTTCTTCCTCATTGGTATGGCTGCCTACCGGGAGAAAAAGACCGCGGAGTAATGCGGCGAATGTGTGAAACCTCCAATATAAGACACTCAGGGGGACTGCCTTCAGGCAGTCCCCCTGAGTTTTATGGCTGTAGTGCGCTTCTAAGGGGCTTACCTGCCGTGGGGCAGCCCGCCCTTCTCATAATACCGCTTTACCAGGTCGGCCAGAGTGATGTGGTCCACCACCGAGGAGACTGCCGCCAGGATCTGCTCCCAGACCTCCACCGTGACGCATTGGCCGGCCCGGCCGCAGCAGCAGGGGTCCTCGGCGCAGCTGACGGGGGCCAGGCTGCCCTCCAGGCAGCGGAGGATCTCTCCCACGGTGTACTCCTCGGGGGCCTTGGTGAGCAGGTAGCCGCCGCCGGCTCCCCGGACGCTGCGGACCAGGCCGGCCCGGCCCAGGGGGGTGACGATCTGCTCCAGATATTTGTCGGAGATGTCCTGGCGCTGGGCCACATCCCGGAGGGACACCGGGCCCCGGCCGCACTCCAGGGCGATATCCAGCATGAGCCGCAGGGCATAGCGGCCCCGGGTGGAAACTTTCATGGCAACGGCCTCCTTTGGGGGAAAGCCCCCTATTCCTATCTATCATACCATATTTCTCTGAAATTTCAAGAAAAAAGCCCTTGACTTTAGCGCTTAAAAGTGCTAATGTAACCAGTGAAAGCAGGTGTGATCTATGCAGAAGTTCAGCCGACATGGGTATTACTCCTATTACCGCTATTACGATAGCGGCGATTTGTGATGCCCATGGAGGTCCTGCCGTCCCTGCGATGAGACGCGGCAGCCCGAATTGGGCAGCCGCGTTTTTTGTTATGATCATGGATTTTGAAGGAGTGAAGCAGTTATGGTCGTTATTATGAAGCCGGGCTACAGCCGGGAGGAGCTGGACCACGCCATCCGGGAGATGGAGCGGGGCGGGGTCAACGTGATGATCTCCCGGGGCACCGAGACCACCATCCTGGGTGCCGAGGGCAACGCCCAGGGCATCGACATCGAAAAAATGGAATCCCTGCCCGGGGTGGAGCGGGTCATGCGGGTCACCGAGCCCTATAAGAAGGCCAACCGGAAGTACCACCCCGATGACACGGTGGTGGAGATCGCCCCGGGGGTCACGGTGGGGGGCAAGAAGCTGCTGGTGGCGGCGGGGCCCTGCTCGGTGGAGAGCGAGGAGCAGATCACCGCCATCGCCCGGTCGGTGCAGGGGACGGGGGCCCAGGCCCTCCGGGGGGGCGCTTTCAAGCCCCGGACCAGCCCCTATGCCTTCCAGGGCATGGGGTATGAGGGCCTGGACCTGCTGGAGAAGGCCCGGATGGCCACGGGCCTGCCGGTGGTCACGGAGCTCATGAACACCGACGATATCGACTATTTCGTGGAGCATGTGGACGTGATACAGGTAGGGGCCCGGAACATGCAAAATTTCGACCTTCTGAAGCGGCTGGGGAAGGTGGATAAGCCCATTCTGCTGAAGCGGGGACTGTCCAACACCATCGAGGAGTGGCTCATGTCGGCGGAGTACATCCTGGCGGGGGGCAACGAGCGGGTGATCCTCTGCGAGCGGGGCATCCGCACCTTTGAGACCTTCACACGGAACACGTTAGACCTGTCGGCGGTGCTGGCGGTGAAGCGGCAGAGCCACCTGCCTGTTATGGTGGACCCTTCCCACGCCAGCGGCCAGGCCTGGATGGTGGAGCGGATGAGCCTGGCAGCGGTGGCTGCCGGGTGCGACGGCCTCATTATCGAGGTCCACAACGACCCTATCCACGCACTGTGCGACGGGCAGCAGTCCATCACCCCCGACCAGTTCCAAAGCCTGATGGCCAAGGTGGGGGCTGTGGCGGAGTGCGTGGGGAGAGAGATATAAGAAGGAAAAGAGGGGTTTTTTATGGAGAAGAAAACCATCGCCATCGTGGGCCTGGGCCTTATCGGAGGTTCCCTGGCCCTTGCTCTCAAGGGGTTTGAGGATTTCGAGGTCGTGGGGGTAGCCCGGCGGCAGGCCACGGTGGACTATGCCCTGGAGCACGGGGTGGGGGACAGAGCCACCCTGGATGTGACCGCCGCCCTCCGGGAGGCCGATGTGACCTTCCTGTGCATCAACCCGGAGGACATCGTGGACTTTTTGGCCCAACACCGGGAAGATTTTAAGCCGGGGAGCCTGGTCACCGATGTGTGTGGTATTAAGGGGGCCATCATGGAGGCCTCCAAAGTCCTGCCGCCGGAGGTGGACTTTATCGGCAGCCACCCCATGGCGGGCACCGAGTTTTCCGGCATCGAGCACGCCCTAACGGACATGTTCCAGGGGGCCCACTACATCATCACCCCCCGGGGGGACAGCCGGCAGGAGAATATCGCCCTGCTGGAGCGCCTGGCGGCCTATCTGGGCTGCCGGGACGTGGTGAACACCACCCCTGAGCGGCACGACGCCATCATCGCCTACACCAGCCAAATGATGCACGTCATTGCCGTCAGCGTCTGCGACGATCCCAATCTATTCACCTGCAAGGGCTACGAGGGCAGCTCCTTCCGGGGCTGCACCCGGGTGGCGGCCCTGGACGTGCCCCTGTGGACCCAGCTCTTTGCCCTCAACGCCCCGGCCCTCACCGGGTGTCTGGACGAGCTCATCGTGCATCTCCAGTCCTACCGGGAGATCATCGCCAGCGGGGATATGGAAAAGCTCAGCGCCAAGCTGGCGGTGTCGGCGGACCGGAAGCGGCAGATGGACCTGCCGGGGCCGGATCTGCTGCATTGAAAAGGGACCACACGAAACACAAAAAGAGGATGACGGAAATGCCCGTCATCCTCTTCTATTTGATCTCCTGTTCCAAGGCGTCAAAATCCGGGGCGGAGAAAAATTCCCCCAGAGTCATATCCAGCCCATCACAGAACTTTTTGATGGTGACGATGGAGATATCCCGTCGGCGGGGGTCCAGCATACTGTATGCCGTAGAGGGGGTCACCCCGGAGCGGTTGGCCAGTTCGTTGATCCGCAGCCCCCGCTCCGCGCAGATAGTTTGAAATCGTTGTACGACAGCGTCCTTGATGCCCATGGGCCTCACCTCAAGGACAGTGTACCCATTTTGCCGCAAGTGCGTATACGCACTTGCGTATTTCAGGAAACTGTGCTATCCTTTAGAAGGAGCAAATGCCCCACAAAAGAGGAGGAGAAGAAATGGATGGAAAGATGACAGTATGCAAGACCTGTGGAAAAGAGATGGCAAAGAGCGCCAAAGCATGTCCCAGCTGTGGGGCAAAGAACAAAAAGCCACTATTCAAAAGGTGGTGGTTCTGGCTGCTGCTGATCCTGGTCATCGGCGTGGCCGCGGGAGGAGGAAAGGACGGCGAAGCCCCCCAGGGGAAGACGGTGGAAAGCGGGAGGCCCAGCGTTGAAAGCAAAGTGGTGGAGACTGCTCCGGCAGCAGAGACAGCCCCGGCGGCCCAGGAGCCGGAGGAGACGGTGACCACGGGACAGAAAAATGCCCTGAAGTCGGCGAAAAACTACCTGAATGTGATGGCTTTTTCCTACGAGGGGCTGATCCACCAACTGGAGTTTGAGAGCTATTCCCATGAGGATGCGGTATATGCGGCGGACAACTGCGGGGCGGACTGGGAGGAGCAGGCCCTGAAGTCGGCCAAGAACTACTTGAACACGGCTCCTTTCTCCCATGACGGTCTTGTCAAGCAGTTGGAATTTGAGAAATATACCGCTGAGCAGGCCGCCTATGGAGCGGACAACTGCGGGGCGGACTGGAACGAGCAGGCCGTCAAGTCGGCAAAGAATTATCTGGACCTCATGTCCTTTTCCAGGGACGGCCTCATCAGCCAGCTGGAATTTGAGGGCTACACTCACGACCAGGCGGTCTATGGGGCGCAGGCCAACGGCTATTGAGAACAAAGCGGCTGACGGAACTTCCGTCAGCCGCTGCTCTTTTTACCGGTCTCCTCTGATCATCCGCACCATATCCTCCGTCACCGGGGTGGTATAGGGGTTGAGGCACTGGTTGATGATCTCCAGACAGCCCGCCCGGTCCAGCTCGTAGACCGAGTGGCCCTGGTAGGTGGCGCTGCCGTTGCCGGGGAGGGTGGCGGTGGTCAGGTCCTCAAAGTCAAACTGCAGAGCCAGGGGGGCGAACCAGAGGAGGTTGCCCAGCTCCAGGTCGGTCTTGACGCACCGGGAGAAGATCTCCATGTAGGAGTTTACCCGCTGGGGCTTGGAGAGCACCTTCTTGGCAATGGCCTTCATCATCTCCTGCTGGGTCCGGGTGCGGCCGATGTCGGCGTCGGGGTATGCGTCGTAGACGTTGTCGGGGTACTCCCCGGGGCCGTCGGAATTTTTCCGGCAACGGACCACCTCCAGGGCCTGCTGGCCGTTGAGGTGCTGCCAGCCAGGCTCGTAGTGGATGTGCAGGTCCTGGTCGGGGGCGTCATAGTTCATGCGGACGGGAACGTTGAAATCCACCCCGTCCACCGCATCCACGATCTCCACAAAGATCTTGGTGTCGATGAGCACATAGTGGTCGATGGGGATGCCCAGCACCTCGCTCACCGTGTCCATCAGCTCATGGATGCCGCCGTCGGGAGGGTAGTAGGCGTTGCCGTTGGAGTAGGAGGCGTTGAGCTTATAATACTTCCAGCCCTCCCGCTGCACCAGGGTGTCCCGGGGGACGGAGACCAGGCCGATCTTCTGGTTGACCGTGTCGTAGGTGCACACCATGATGGTGTCGGTGCTGCCGCTGACCTGGTCCTCGGCGGCCAGCAGGAAGGTCCAGGTGCTGTCCTTCCGCTCTAGGACATTCTGCTTGCTCTCGTCCACGTCCAGGGTGGCGGGGTCGTCGGTGGCCGCCACGGGGGAGGCGGGGCGGATGAGGGGCTCCGCGGTGGAAGGCCGCCGGGAGGCCAGCTTCAGGCCCAGCCATAACAGAACGATGACGGCGGAGAGGATTACCAGGAGGGTATAGAGCCCCCGTCCCAGCCGCCGCAGGGGGGAGCGCTTTTTCTTCTTTTGTTTCAGCAGACGCTTGGCCAAGGGAATTTGCCCCTTTCCTTCAAAGCATGACGGGCCGGGAAGGCCCGGAGGTTTTATTTCCAGTATGCCCCAAAATAAGAAATAGCCGCGGGCCCTTGGGGGCACGCGGCTATTATACTCGGGATCTTCGGCAGAAGCAAGAACGAAACGGAAAAAATAAGAAAAACGTCACACTTTGCCGGCCTGGCACAGGATGGCGGCAGTGAGGGAGTTCACCGCCCCCAGCAGGTCCACCAGCAGCTGGCTCTGGCAGGACAGCTGCTCCAGAGCCTGGGTCATGGCGGCGGGCATGTCTCCGGCGGGGGAGAGCTCCGGGGCGGCGGTGGTGGTCTGGGGGATGGGGTGGGGGTAGCGGTGCATGGGCTCCTCCTCGGCCAGCAGCTCCCGGCGGGCGGCCACCACCTTGGAATGAGCGGCCGCGGGGGAACGGTATGTACGGTTGTTGCGCCTGGGCATCATATGGGAAATACCTCCTTTCTCGTGGTCCATCCTATGCGGGAAAGCCCTCTCTTGACATTGGACGCGTAAAAATGTAGACTGAAGAAAGACGCCAAACGGAAAGGAATCGCTATGATGAAACGAAATCGTATTTTGGCCCTGGCCCTGGGGCTGACCTTGTTGTGTGCGTGCGCTCCGAAGCCCGCGGAGCCCTCAGCGGCCCCGGGGGCCTCCCCCACAGCGGAGGCCACGGCCACTCCGGAGGCCTCCACCCAGCCCCTGGAGGTGCGGGTGTCCATGCTGAAGGGCCCCACTGGCCTGGGAGCGGCCAAGCTGATGGAGGATGCCGGCGGCGGCTACGAGTTCTCCGTCCTGGCCGAGCCCACCGAGGCGGTGGCCGGCCTCACCAAGGGGGAGATCGACATCGCCGCCCTGCCCACCAACCTGGCGGCCACCCTCTACCATAAGCTGGATGGGGGAGTCACCCTTCTGGCCCTGAACACCTACGGGGTGCTCTATATCCTGGAGAATGGGGAGAGCATCCAGTCCATGGCCGATCTGGAGGGCAAGACGGTCCACGCCTACGGCCAGGGGGCCAACCCGGAGTTCGTGCTCAACTACCTGCTGGAGAAAAATGAGGTGGACGCCCAGGCGGTGGACGTGCAGTGGCACGGCTCCACCGATGAGGTCACCGCCCTCATGGCCTCGGGGGAGGGGACGGTGTGCATGCTCCCCGTCCCGGCCGCTACGGCGGTGCTGATGCAGAACGAGAAGGTGCGCCAGGCCCTGGACCTGACCCAGGAGTGGAACGACGCCGGGGGCGACGGGGTGCTGACCATGGGTTGCCTGGTGGCCCGGACCGAATTTCTCTCGGAGCACCCCCAGGCGGTGGAGACCTTCCTGGAGGAGTACGCCGCCTCCATTGTCTATATGACCGACCCGGACAACCTGGACCAGGCCGCCGCCCTGGCTGAAAAGCATGGTATCGTGCCCAAGGCCGCCGTGGCCAAGCGGGCCCTGCCCGCGGCCAATCTGTGCTTTGTCACCGGGGAGGAGATGAAGGAGGGGATCCAGGGCTATTACCAGGTTCTCTTCCAGGCGGACCCCGCCTCCATTGGCGGGGCGCTGCCCGACAGCGCATTCTACTACACCGGAAGGTAAGAGATGAAGAAAAAGGCGGGGAAAGGAGCCCTGGTCCTGGTCTTTTGGCTGGGGGTGTGGGCGGTGTGCGCGCTGGCGGTGGGGAGGGAGCTGCTACTGCCCTCCCCGGCGGCGGTGGGACGGACTCTGTTTGCCCTTGCGGGGACAGGGGACTTTTGGCGCGCCCTGCTGGCCAGCCTGGGCCGGGTGACGGTGGGTTTTTTGCTGGGGGCGGCGCTGGGCACCGTCCTGGGGGGAGCCACCGCCCTGTCCCGGTGGTGGGACCTGCTGGCCTCCCCCGCCCTGCGGGCGGTGCGGACGGTGCCGGTGGTGTCCTTTATCCTGCTGCTCTATTTTTGGCTACCCACCTCCCAGGTGCCGGTGGCGGTGTCCGCCCTCATGGCCCTTCCCGTGGTGTGGCGCTCCGCCCGGCAGGGGGTGGCCTCCGCCGACCCCCAGCTGCTGGAGCTGGCCGGGGCCTACAGGCTGGGCCATTGGCGGACCTGGAGGCTGGTGCGGCTCCCCGCCGCTCTGCCCGCCCTGGCCGCCGGGTGGGAGACCGCCCTGGGCCTGAGCTGGAAATCCGGGGTGGCGGCGGAAGTGTTATGTCAACCAAAATGGGCGTTGGGTACCGGGCTCCAGGTCTCCAAGGCTTATCTGGACACCCCGGGGCTCTTTGCCTGGACGGTAGCCATCGTGTGTCTGAGCCTTGGGATGGAGGGACTTTTGCGGCTGGCCCTCCGCCGTTGGAAGGGGGGCGGTGAGGGGTGATCCGGGGAGAAAACATCACCGTCCGTTTTGGAGACAAGATGGTGCTGGATCATTTGACGGTATCGGTCCCCGCCCAGGGGCTCACCTTCCTCTCGGGCCCCTCGGGGGCGGGGAAGACAACCCTCCTGCGGGTGCTGGCGGGGCTTTTGGTCCCGGAGACGGGGAGAGTGTTCCTGCCCGGCCGGCCGGTGCTTCTCTTCCAGGAGGACCGGCTGTTTCCCGGCCTCACGGTCCGGCGGCAGGTGGAGGCGGTGCTGCCCAAGGCCCGCCGTCGGGAGGCGGAGGGCTGGCTGGAGTTGGTAGAGCTCTCCGGCGCCGGAGACAAGCTGCCCCAAGAGCTCTCCGGTGGTATGGCCCGGCGGGCAGCCCTGGCCCGGACCCTGGCGGTGGAGGGGGAGGTCTATCTGCTGGATGAACCCTTTGCCGGGGTGGACCTGGCCCGGGCGGGGCGCATCCTGGACCGGCTGCGGGGGCTGGGAAAGCCCATCTTTCTCACGGGCCATGCCCCGGAGTTGGAAGGGCAGTGCGATAGGAGAGTGGAGATAGGAGATGGGAGATAAAGGAGAAGATCGGCCTTGGGACTGCCCGTCGATTTTTCCCACCCCGTAGGGGCGTGCATTGTGTGCCCACTGCCTCCACCCCTTCGCAAACGGCTCTTTCCCCAAAAAGGAAACAGGCAGAGACGGCGCGCCGCGCTGTCTCTGCCTGTTCTGTTTTTTGCGGCTGTCCCCTCAATCCTTGGGGGAAGACGTGGGCGTAATGGGCTCGTCGTGCTCGAAGGTGTCGAAGTAGTCCTCGTCCTGGAGCACCGGCCGGCGGTGGCGGACGATGGCCGTCAGGGTGGGGTAGAGGACGATGGCCACCAGCCCGGCGGAAAAGCCGTTGTTGTAAAGGTTGAGCCCCCCCACAGGGGCCCCGGTGCGCAGGACCAGGGCAGAGTGGAGGAAGCCGGCCAGAATGCCGGCGGGCCAGCCGAAGCAGCCGGCAATGGGGGCCAGGGTGGTGCAGAACATGCCGGCGATCTGGGAGGAGGGGTCGGTGAGGTTCCACTGCATGGTGAGCCCTCCCAGCACCATGCCCAGCAGGATGGGCACCACGTTGCGCCAGTGCTTGCCGTAGGCGGAGAAGCCCACGATGGTGAAGATACCGCCGATGACGGGACCGTTCAGGTCCCCGCCGATGAGGAGGACATAGGCGATGCTCACCAGGCCCGTGACCCCCATGTTGATCAGGGTGGGGGCGGCGCCGTATGTACGCAGGAAGTCGTTGGGGGCCCGGCCGGTGGAGCGCAGCAGGTACCGGTAGCCGGCCCAGGCGGCCCAGGGGGGCCGGTTGCAGAAGAAGAACCCGGCGATAATGCACACCAGGCACATGCCGACGAGGATGGGGCCCAGGATATGGTTATAGCCGGTGGCCCAATAGAGGGCGGACTCGGGTGGTATGCCCATGGCGATGATCACCGGCACGATCATCATGGCGGCCAGGCCGCAGGCGAAGCCCATGTTGTAGATATTCATGCCGTTCTGGATCTTGAAGGTGTAGGCCGACAGGGAGGGCAGTACGAAGCCGATAAACATGCCCACCAGGATCCCAGCAAGCATGTAGCCGGGTCCGCCGCCGTTATAGAAGCAGATATGGCTGACGATGGGAGACAGGCAGGTGGCCAGCAGTCCCACATTGCTGCAAGTGGCGAAGGGCTCGTTGCGGAACCGGGCGTAGCAGTAGGCGCCCAGGATGAAGGGCCAGATGTTAAAGATGTCTTTGCCGAACAGGGAGAACCCGCTCATCAGGCCCAGCACGGCGATGGTAAAGCCGTTGAGGGGGTCCTTGGCCAGCCACAGCACCAAAAGGGTGGCCAGGGTCACCAGGGCGGAGTTCACCAGGGCGGCCCCAATGCCCGCCAGAGCGATGTAGTCGGTGATCAGGGTGTCCGGGGTGAGGACGATGAGCTTCAGGCCCTGCCAGATGTTTTCCGGAGTGTCCAGCAGAAAAGCCAGAAGGATCCAAAAGGCGCAGAAGCACAGGGACGCGGGATAGATCTTTTCATAGCGCAGCTTTTGCTCGTGGGGTATCTGGTCTCTCATGGGGAGGCCCCCTCTCATGTTTCGGTTAAAGAGCGAAAAAATAATCCTCGGTCTGCTGGGCGTTTCGCATGACCTCTTCCTGTAATGCCTTTAGTGTATCAAATTTTTGTTCGGGACGCAAGTAGTCATAGAACTCCATTCGCACTTCCTGGCCGTAAAGGTCGCCGTTGAAGTGGAGCAGGAAGCCCTCTACCGTCACCGCGTTGCCGTCGTCCAAGCTGGGCCGGACCCCCACGTTGGTTACCGCTGGGCGGCTGTCCCCGTTTTCAAAGATGGCCTTTGTGGCATAGACCCCGTAGGCGGGCACCAGAATGCCGGGGGCGAAGTGGAGGTTCACCGTGGGAAAGCCCAGGGTGGAGCCCAGCTTCTTGCCGTGGGCCACCGTATCGGTGAGCACATGGGGGTGGCCCAGGAAGTGGACCGCCCGGGCCATCTCCCCCTGGGCGATGAGGGTGCGGATATAGGTGGAGGAGATGGTAATGCCCTCCTCGGCCACCTTGGGCACGATGTCGCAGCCGATGCCCAGCTGGGCGCACAGCTCCTGGAGCCGCTGGGGGTTGCCCTCCCCCTTGTAGCCGAAGTGGTAGTCGTGGCCTGCCACCAGGTGGACCGCCCCGTACTCCTTCACCAGCAGCTCGGTGACGAACTCCCGCCAGGGGGTCTTCATCATCCGCTGGTCATAGTGGCCCACGATCACGTCCCGGATGCCGTAGCACCGGCGCATGAGCCCCGCCCGGTCCGCCGGAGTGGACAGCAGGGGGGTGGGAGATCCGGTGATGACGCTGCCGGGGTGGGCGTCGAAGGTAAAGGCGGCGGGGATGGCCCCCAGCTCCTGAGCCCGCTGGGCGCAGAGGGACAGCAGGGCCCCGTGGCCCCGATGAACGCCGTCGAAGAAACCCAAGGCGATGACACGCTTTTTAGTATCCACGGTGTAAAACTCCTTGCAAATGGAATGAGAGGCGTTCATCTGCGAGCGCCAGCGAGCCGCCGCCGTGCGGCGTTACTGCAATCAATTGCTTTGGCCAAGGGCCAAAGCCACGCCGTCGAAGAAGCCAAGGGCAATAACTCTTCTTTCCCGTTCATAGGTTCAAACCTCATAAAAACTCTTGATAATGGTCAGCCTTCCGCCGCTGCACCGGCTGAGGGCCAAGAACTCCCCGGTCTCCCCGTAGACCCGGTATTCCCTCTCCTTCAGCTTGGGGGTGGAGAGGGCGGTGCCGTTGCGGACCTTTTTCTCCCCCTGGGCCTTCAGATGGAGGGCAGGCCGGTCTCCAAAGAGACTGTCCACCGGCAGCAGGAGGGAGGCAGGGTCGGGATGCTGGAGGATCTCTTCCAAAGTGTGGGCCTGGCCCAGGGAAAAGCCGCAGGCCTCGGTGCGCTGAAGGGCGGCCATGACGCCCCCGCAGCCCAGGGCCTGTCCCATGTCGTGGCAGAGGGTGCGGATGTAGGTGCCCTTGGAGCAGTGGATGCGCAGGAAGCAAGCGTTGGGCAGTTCAGGCCAGGGCTGGCCGGGAACGGCGGCCTTGACCCTCCCGCCCCAGACGGCCGTCAGGGCGTGGATGGTGACGGTCCGGGGCTTCCGCTCCACCTCCTGGCCCTTCCGGGCCAGCTCGTAGAGCTTTTTGCCGTTGATCTTGACCGCTGAGTACATGGGCGGGACCTGCTGGATCGCCCCGGTAAATTGGGGGAGAATGGCCTCCAGCCGTTCTTTGGCGTCCTCGGGCACAGGCCGCTCCTCCAGGGTGGTCCCCCAGACGTCTTGGGTGTCGGTGGTGAGGCCCAGCTGGAGAAGGGCCAGGTATTCCTTCTCCCCCGATTCGGCAAACTCCACTGCCCGGGTGGCCCTGCCGAGGAAGACGGGCAGCACCCCAGTGGCCATGGGGTCCAGAGTACCGGCGTGGCCCACCCGCTTTTCATGAAACACGCCCCGGAGCTTGGCGCACACGTCCATGGAGGTCCAGTCCTGGGGCTTATTGACGATGAGAATACCGCTTGGCATGGGAACACCTCCGGGGGATCAGGTAGGGGCGGCATACATACCGCCCGATGGAGACAGATGAAAGAGACAGGCGGGCGGCATATATGCCGCCCCTACGACCCTTGCACCTGGCGGATGGAGGCCATAATGGCCGCCTTGGCCTGGGGCACGGTGCCCTTTATGGTGCAGCCCGAGGCGGCGGCGTGGCCCCCGCCCCCCAGAAGGCCGCAGACGGTGGAGGCGTTGAGCTCGGGGCCGGTGCGGACCGAGAGCTTGCACTCCCCGCCCTCCAGCTCTCGGATGGTCACTGAGGTCCTGACCCCCTCCAGCTGTCCCACAAAGGCGGCGATGTCCTCCAGGTCCTCCTCGGTGGCGTGGAGTTCGGCCCGGTCGGCCAGGGTGATGGCGGCCAGGGCGATGGCTCCGTCGTCATGGAGCTCCATGGTCTCCATGATCCGGGCCTCTACCCGGAGGCGGACATAGCTCTTGGTGCGGAAGTGCCGCTTGTTGACCGCGGCGGCATCAAAGCCGGTCTCCATCAGCGCCGCCGCTACCCGGTGGGTGTTGGGGGAGGTGTTGGAATACATGAAGCAGCCTGTGTCGGTGGCGACAGCCACATAGAGGGGCAGGGCCATGGCGGCGTCCACTGGGAACCACTGGGTGAGGATGGAATAGAGGATCTCCCCACAGGCGGCCTTGTCCGCCTCCAGGCAAAGGTTTTGGGCGAAGCCTGTGTTGGAGGGGTGGTGGTCGATGGCCAGCTCCACCTTGCCCTTGTATTTCCGGGCGCTGTCGGGGAAGAGTCCCTCACTGGCGATGTCCACGCTGACTACCGTGTCAGGCTGAAAATCCGATGGGGCCAGGGTGTCCCCCCAGTAGGAGGAGAAGAGGGAGGTGGCGTCCTCGTTGGGCAGGACAAAGGCGGTCTTGCCCAGCTTCCGCAACCCCAGGCACAGGGCGATGGCACAGCCGATGGTGTCTCCGTCGGGCCGCTTGTGGGTCAGGATAAGAAAGCCATCCCGGTCCCGGAGCCATTGGGCGGCTTGCTGACAGCTGAGGTTCATAGCCTGCCCTCCCGGTCTAGGTCCTCCATGATCTGGAGGATATGGGCCCCCTTGGCCATGGAGTCGTCCCGGACAAACTGGAGTTCGGGGGTGGCCCGGAGGGACAGGGCGTGGCCCAGCTCCCGGCGGAGATAGCCTGAGGCGGATTTGAGGCCCTTGATGACCTCGTTTACGTCGCTCTGGTCCAGGACGCTGACATAGACCTTGGCGTATTTCAGGTCAGCAGTGGTGTCCACCGCGGTGATGGAGATCAGGCCGTGGACCCGGGGGTCCTTTACGCTGCGGATCAGGTCGGCCAGGGTGCGCTGGATCTCTTCATTGATACGGCCCATGCGGGTGGCGGACATAAGATCACCTCTTTAGAAAAGTAAAAGTGGAAGGGAAAAGGCCGGGGGCGGGGGACGGCCCTGCATGGTTTTTTGGCCTTACCGCACATAAAACCGCCCGGTCTTTGTAGGGTCGGATATCATCCGCCCGGTGCGTA
>CATJWI010000128.1 GCA_949744075.1 uncultured Eubacteriales bacterium
GGCGATGACCTGCCGCACATGGAGGGTGGAGCCCTGGTCTTTGATCTCCTTGCCCACCGTCACCGCGGCGGGAGACAGCAGGGCCTCCTGCTCCGGCGTTCCGCCAAAATAGCTCAGCAGCCGCTGATCCAGCCCGGTGACCACCGCGAAGGTGCAGGTGGTGAGCGCCATGGCGGCGGCCACCCCCATGGCGGCCAGCCGGGGCAGTCTGTTCCTTAGTTTCATCTGTTTTTCCGTCCTTTCTTCTCTCAGGAGGGCTGTCAGCATGGCCTCCTCCCGGTCCCGGGACGGCTTTACCTGGTCCAGCATCCGTTTCAAATTTTCACAGGCCATAGCCTTCCGCCTCCAATCGTTGTTTTAGTTTTCCTCTGGCCCGAAAGAGCCAGGTGCGGAGGGTGGCGGGCTTGGTGCCCATAAGCTCCGCCGTTTCCTCAGTGCTGTAACCCTGGTAGTAGTGGAGGTAGAGGGCCGTCCGCTCCCGCTCAGGTAGGGACAGCAGGTCCTCCCAGAGTTCTCCGTCCTCCGGCTGCTCCCAGCGGAGGGAGGCCAGCTCCTCCTCCCCCGCCCGGCGGGTACGCCACCAGTGCTTGAGCTGATTTTTACATTCGTTTCGGGCGGTGACGATGAGCCAGGCCTTCTCGTGCTCTAGGTCCCGGAAGGGCTCAGAGCGCTCCAGCACTTTACGAAACACCGTCTGGCAGGCGTCCTCCGCGTCGGGCGCGTTTTTCAGCAGCATCAGGCAAATTTGGTACACCATGCCCACCCGCCGCCGGTAGAGGCCGGCCAGCTCCTCTTTGGGATAAGCGCTCGTCACAAAGGTCACCTCCTTTAGGTGTTCTCTATTTGATACACAATTCTACCACGGAGTTTGTTTCACGGGACAAAAAAATATCATCTCCTCCCGGGGGAGGAGATGATATCTCGTCTCTTTCTTCAGCTGCTCACACACCCACGGCCAGGGGCGCCTTGGTGGGGGCGGTGAGGGCGTAGGGGTCCAAAATTTCATTGAGTTTGTCCTCGTCCAGCAGCCCCTCCCGGAGCACCAGCTCCCGAACGCTGATGCCGGTCTTTAAGGAGGTCTTGGCGATCTCCGCCGCCTTCTTGTAGCCAATGTAGGGACACAGGGCGGTGGAGATGCCCACGCTGGCGTTGAGCAACTCCCGGCAGCGGTCCTCATTGGCGGTAATGCCCCTGACGCAGTTCTCCGTCAGGGTATGGACCGCCCCGGTGAGGGTGGTGATGGACTCAAAGAGGTTATAGAAAACCACCGGCTCCCAGGGGTTCAGCTCCATCTGCCCTCCTTCGGCGGCCATGGCAATGGCGGTGTCGTTGCCCACGATGTTGAAAGCCACCTGGCTCACCACCTCGGGGATCACCGGGTTCACCTTGCCAGGCATGATGGAGGAGCCGTTCTGCATGGCGGGCAGGGTGATCTCCCCAAAGCCTGTCTTGGGGCCGCTGGAGAGAAGCCGCAGGTCGTTGCAGATCTTGGAAAGGTCCACCGCGCAGGTCTTCACCGCCGCCGAGGCGGCCACGAAGCCGTCCAGGTGCTCGGTGGCGTCAAAGAGGTCCTGGGCCTGGCCCAGGGGCCGGCCCGTGAGCCGGGCCAGGTTGGGCACAATATTGGCCAGGTAGCCCGGGTCCACGTTGATGGCGGTGCCGATGGCCGTGCCCCCCAGGTTCACGGTATACATATCTTGGCGGACGCCCTCCAGGCGCCTGATGTCCCGGCAGATCACCGAGCGGTAGGCCTGGAAGGACTGGCCCAGGCGCATGGGCACCGCGTCCTCCAGCTGGGTGCGGCCCATCTTTAAAATGTGGTCGAACTGCCGGGCCTTCTCCCCCATGGCCTCGGCCAGGGCGGCCAGTTCCCGCAGAAGGGGCTCCAGCAGGTCCAGTACCGTGAGCTTGCCCGCGGTGGGGATCACGTCGTTGGTGGACTGGGCCATGTTCACATGGTCGTTGGGATGGACCTTATCGTAGGCCCCCTTCCTGCCCCCCAGCAGCTCCCCTGCCCGGTTGGCGATGACCTCGTTGGCGTTCATGTTGGCGCTGGTGCCCGCGCCGCCCTGGATAGCATCCACAATAAAGCCCGCCATAAGGGCGGCGTCCCCGGCGATGAGCTCGTCGCAGGCATCGATAATGGCCTGGGCCACCTGGGGTCTCAGGCAGCCACAGTCCCGGTTGGTGATGGCGGCGGCCCGCTTGATCCGGGCCAGATTTTGAATAAAAATAGGATCCATCAGCCGCCCGGTGATGGGAAAATTGTTCTTGGCCCGCAGGGACTGCACGCCATAGTAGGCGTCCTCGGGAATCTGCAGTGTCCCGATGGAATCAGATTCCATTCTGCTCATATTGCACCCTTCCTTTTGCCTTGTATCTTTTTGCAGGATTTCTTGCAAAATCATCATAGTACATTGGAAGGAATTTGTAAAGAGGTTTTTGAAAATTTGTGCAATTCTCCAATTTTGCAAGCAATATTGCATTTCTCTTTGACTTTTGGCTTATTTTTTCTGTATATACCCAAATCCCCTTTTTAATTAGATGCAGAACTTGCACCGTTTTTGAGGGATAGTATTAAATTTTGTTTCCTAAAACAGAAAAAGCAGCGCCTTGTCTCAGGCGTTGCTTTCTTAAAAAAGGCAACGAGGCCACCGGCTCCGCCGGCATTAATTCCCCCTCTGATTATAGTGAGGTGGAGGTAGCGAGTTCTGTTCTGCCTATGAAAAAAGCAGTACCTTGTTTTAGGTACTGCTTTCTTGGAGCGGGCGACGAGGCTCGAACTCGCTACCTCCACCTTGGCAAGGTGGCGCTCTACCAGATGAGCTACGCCCGCATATGGCCTGAACGATATGCGCTCAGGCGTTTGGTGGACGATACAGGACTTGAACCTGTGACCTCCCGCACGTCAAGCGGATGCTCATACCAGCTGAGCTAATCGTCCGAAAAGCA
>CATJWI010000129.1 GCA_949744075.1 uncultured Eubacteriales bacterium
CAGACCGGCGGAGCCGGTGATGGTCACCTTGACGCTCTGTCCGGCCAGCAGGTCCCGGATGGAGTTCAGTGTCTCCAGGGCCCCGCCGAAGAAGATGATCTTGGCGTCCTCTCCTCCCAGCTCGATGACTGCGTCGGTGCCGGGGACGAAGGTGTTGACGGCGGCGGCGGTGGCATAGACCTCCTGGACAAAGTCGATGCCGCTGGCCTTGCTGACGCCCAGGCCCGCCGAGCCGGTGATCACCATATGTACGTCCTTGCCCAAGAGCATGTCCTGAATGGACCGCAGAGTCTCGGCCGCCCGCTCCCGGGTCTTGGAATAATGCCGCTCGTAGGAGCGGAACAGCAGCTGGTCCCGCTCGTCCAGCACCACCACCTTGACCGTGGTGGAGCCAATATCGATCCCTACACGAAGATTCATATTGACACCTCAAAACAGGTTTTTTGCATATTACCTTAGCATACATTCTACCGCAATTCCCCCGTATTTACAACTACAAAAACCTACAAAAAGTGCAAGAGAAAGGAAATTGAAGATTTTATTAAGAAGGCGGCAGCCTCTTGACAGGATAATATTATACGCCGTATAATATTGAAAAATGAGAACAGGAAAAAGGAGGCGGAAAGGTGATCTTTCAGTTGACCGCGCCGCTGTTGGACGGCTGTGTGCTGGCCGTCCTGGACCAGGGGGACGCCTATGGCTACAGCCTGACCCAAAAGATCAAGCGGGAGATCGACATTTCGGAATCCACTCTCTATCCGGTGCTGCGGCGGCTTCAGAAGGAGGGCTGCCTGGCAGTCTACGACCGGCAGTACCAAGGGCGGAACCGGAGGTATTACACCATCACCCAGGCTGGGCGGGAGCTGCTTCAGGACTGCCGGGAGAGCTGGGCGCAATATGCCTTGAAGGTGGAGCACATATTGTCAGGAGGGACACGAGATGAGTAAGGAGACCTATCTGCGTTTTCTGCGGGCCTATTTGATTAACCGCCTGCCCATAGGGGAGGTGGAGGACATCATGGCCTACTATACGGAATATTTTGAGGACGCCGGAGAGGGCCGGGAGGCCGAGGTAATGGCCGAGCTGGGCTCCCCCGAGCAGCTGGCCCAGCAGATCCTGTCGGACCGAAGCCGGGAGGAGCCTGGGCCCGACATCTCTCCCTATGAGCCGCAGGGGGAAGATATCCCTCCCATGGGCGGGGGGATCCCACAGTGGGGCTTTGTTTTGCTTCTGGCCCTGGCCGCTGTTTTCCTCGGTCCTATCGTCCTGAGCCTGGTGGCGGGCCTTGGCGTCGGAGGAGTGATCTGTGTGGTCGTGGGCCTGCGGGCGGTGCTGGGAGGGGTGAAACTGTCCATAGCGGGGCTTCTCTACCAGGTGGGCGGCGGCCTGATCGCTGCGGCGGTAGGGCTCTTGCTGGTTTTGGGGGCCATCCTCATCGTCCGGCTGGCAGTCTGGCTGATTCGTTGGTTCCAAGGCACATTTGTGGAAAGGGGGGGCGGTTATGAAGACAATTACTAAGCTGTGCCTGACTGTGGCCGGCGTCCTTTTTGTGGTGGGGCTGGCCCTCAACCAGATGGGTGACTTTTTGGGCGGCCGGGCAGAGAGCGTGCAGTATTATGAGGACTGCTGGAACACTTTTCCCTGGACGGACGGGTGGGGCCCCATCCGGGTCAGCAGCAGCGGCGTCCATCTTGGCGGGGAGAACGGCATCCATGTGGACAGCAGCGGCGTGAGCGTAGGGGGAGAAAAGGGCATCCGGGTGGGCCACTTTTCCGCCCCGGAGGGAGAGAAGACGGTCCGGGAGAGCGGAGCGCTGACCGGCATCACCGCCATAGAGGCGGATGTGGACTGCGCCGACATCCGGGTCCAGGAGGGAGAGGCGGTCTCCGTATCCCTTAGCTGGAATCTGAGCCGTTATGAAATGCACTATCAGGTAGAGGACGGCCTTCTTAAAGTGGAGGACGAGAGCTGGGGGAAAGGAGGTGGGGAGAACCTCAACATCGACTGTAAGGTGATCCTCACCGTTCCCCAGGGGACCCATCTGGACCGGCTGGACCTGTCCACCGATATGGGGGACATCCAAGTGGACGCCGGCCTTACTGCAGAGAAGGCGGAGCTGAGCACCGACATGGGAGATGTGACCAGTCGGGGCCTTTCGGCGGATGAAGTGAGCGCGGAGAGCGACCTGGGAGAAGTGGTCCTCCATATGCCCGGCAGCCGTGAGGATTACACCTGGGATGTGGGCACCAGCATGGGGGAGATTCTAGTGGACGGCGCCGAGCGGAACGGCGGCCTGGGAGATATCGTGGACAGAGGCGGCTCCGGAGAGAAGAGCATAGAGGCCTATACCTCCCTGGGAAATATCGAATTGCATTTTTCCCAGTGATAAAAGGGCGGGAAGCGAAGGCTTCCCGCCCTTTTTGGAAAGAAGGACCGGCTTTTTTACTTTTTTTCTCCCCTGCCGCATAGAATAGCCATACCAAAAGGGGGGATGAGCATGGAGTGGACCTTTGAGGGTCCGGAGGGGACCGTAACGGTATGTCAGGAGGGCCAGAGAGCCGTCTGCCGGGCCATCCGGAGGGCGGACAGCAGCGGGCTCTATAAGGCCTGGCTCCAGGGGGAGGGAGGCAAGGCCCTTTTGGGCACTCTGATCCCCGAGGGGGGTGCGCTCCGCCTGCGGCGGATCGTGGACGTGGCAGCCCTGGAGCGGCAGGGGGCCTGGCCTCCGGTGGGGGCGGAGGTGTCCATGGCCTATTCCTTCGCCCCTCAGCCCCCGCCTCCTCCGGGTTGGCACTGGACGGACTGCCCCCAAAGGCTGCTGGAGGACGCCGCGCTCTCCCAATGCCTCCGGGGGACGAAACGGGCCCTGCTCCGCCGGGAGGAGGAGGGGTTTTTTCTGGCCTTCCCCTGGCCCTGCCGGGAGGGCTTCCCCCTGCCGCCCCTGTTCTGCCTCAGCCGGGTGGAGGCCATAGGAGACCGGAGGTATATCCTGTTCCGCTTTTCCCGGGGAGGAAAGCCGGAGCTTTTGCATAATTTTTTCCAGCAGGGGCAAGATGGGCATGGAACATAATACAAAAGGAGGGAAAGCCCTATGCCCAATCTCAGCGCCAAAGAGCTCAGCGGAATCAGCGACCAGCTGGCCTTTGAGAAGGTCCTGTGTGCCAAATACCAGGCCGCGGTCCAGGAGACCGAGGACCAGCAGCTCAAGACCAGCTTCCAACAGTACGCCGACCAGCACCGGCAGAATTACGACTGTCTGCTGAACTTTCTGAAGTAAGGAGGGACCGCCATGAATGACCAGGAACGGATCACAGATATGATCCTCAGCGAGAAGAAAATGAGCACCAACTACAGCACCTTCGCCTCTGAGTGTACCGACGACCAGCTGCGGGACGAATACCTGAAGCTGCTGCAGAAGAGCCACATGACCCAGACGGCCCTCTTCAAGGCCGGCCAGGACAAGGGCTGGTACAAGGTGGAGCCGGCCCCCCTGAGCAAGATCAGCGAGACCTACAACAAATTCAACTCCGAAAAGCCCTGAGGGGCAACGGGCGGGAGGCACTGAACGCCTCCCGCCCGTTTTTTCTGTTGACAATTGGGAGGACTTTGGATATAATCATAGTAAATTAATATGAATTAAAAAGAACAGATTTCAGAAAGGAGCTTCCATATGTCCAAGCTCGTATATGCGGACCACGCAGCCACCACTCCCTTGTCCCCCAAGGCTCGGGATGCCATGAAACCCTATTTTTCCCTCCGCTTCGGTAACCCCTCCAGCCTCTACGCCTTTGGCCAGGAGGCCCGGACGGACCTGGAGCAGGCTCGGGCGGTCATTGCCCGGTGCATTGGAGCCCAGCCCGGGGAGGTCCTTTTTACCTCCGGGGGCACCGAGGGAGATAACTGGGCACTGAAGGGGGCGGCAGAGCTGCGGAAAAGCAGGGGAAAACACATCATCACCACCGCCATTGAGCACCACGCCGTGCTCCACACCGCCCAATTCCTGGAAAAGCAGGGCTTCGAGGTCACCTATCTGCCGGTGGACCAACTGGGGCGGGTGGACCCGGAGCAGGTAAAAGCGGCCATCCGTCCCGATACCATCCTGATCTCCGTCATGGCGGCCAACAACGAGATCGGCACCATCGAGCCCATTGCCGCCATCGGCGCCATAGCCAAGGAGGCGGGAGTCCTTTTCCACGTGGACGCCGTCCAGGCGGTGGGCCACATGCCGGTGGACGTGAAGGAGTGGAACTGTGACCTGCTGACCTTCTCCGCCCACAAGTTCTACGGTCCCAGAGGGATCGGCGGTCTCTACATGCGCCGGGGGGTCCGCCTCCCGCCCCTGATCCACGGCGGTGGTCAGGAGAAGGGCCTGCGCTCCGGCACCGAGAATGTGGCGGGGGCGGGGGGGAGGGCCGCCGCCCTCCAGGAGGCGGTGGGGGAGATGGCCGCGGAAGCCCAACGACTGATCGCCCTGCGGGACAAGCTGTTGGATGGCCTATCCCGACTGTCCTGCACCAAGGTGACGGGGGACCGGGAAAACCGCCTCCCTGGCACGGCCTCTCTGGTCTTTGAGGGGGTGGAGGGGGAGGCCCTTTTGCTCCACCTGGACGCCAGGGGTATCCGGGCCTCCTCCGGCTCGGCCTGCTCCTCGGCCTCTCTGGACCCCTCCCACGTGTTGCTGGCCATTGGCCTGCCCCACGAGGTGGCCCACGGCTCCCTGCGGCTGAGCCTGGGCCGGGAGACGACGGAGGCGGATGTGGACTACCTGTTGGAGCAGGTCCCGGAGGTGGTGAATTACCTGCGGGAGATGTCCCCTGTGTGGGACGCCAAGGCCCAAAAGCCCGTCTGGTACGACTGATATTGCATGGAAAAGGAGAGACGACAATGCTGTATTCCGAAAAGGTCATGGACCATTTTGAGCACCCCCGGAACGTGGGGGAGATCGCTGACGCCGACGCCATAGGGCAGGTGGGCAACCCCAAGTGCGGCGACATTATGAGGATGTACCTGAAGATCGAGAATGGGATCATCGTGGACGCAAAATTCAAGACCTTTGGCTGCGGCTCTGCCATTGCCACCTCCTCCATGGCCACCGAACTCATCAAGGGCAAGTCGGTGGAGGAGGCTCTCCGGCTCACCAACGCCGCTGTGGCCGAAGCCTTAGACGGCCTGCCCGCCTACAAAATGCACTGCTCGGTACTGGCCGAGGAGGCCATCAAGGCCGCTCTGGCCGACTACTACCGCCGCCAGGGCCTGCCCGTGCCGGAAAGCTGTAAGTTTTCGGAGGAAGAAGGGGGAGGTTGCGCCTGCGGAGCGTAAAAGAAAAGGAAAAGGTCCGGGGCCCCACTTGGGGGACTCCGGACTTTTTCCATGAGCGCCGAAAGAAAAACAGTTGCGCCGAAAGCGGTTCTGGGCTATACTGAAAGGACAGAAAAAGGAGGGGCCGCCATGGAGAGCCTATACAGCGTAAAACTGTCCCAGCTGGTGGAGGATTACCACTTGGAGGTGATCCGAAAGGGCAAGGGCTACGATAAATACGAGATCCGCACCGAAGATGTGAACCGACCCGGCCTGCAGCTTATCGGCTTTTTCGACTACTTCGATCCCCTGCGCCTACAGGTGTTGGGCAAGGTGGAGTCCACCTTTTTAGAGGGCTTTTCCTCCGCGGAGCGGAGAAAGAGCTTCGAGCAGCTGCTGGCCCAGGAGATCCCCGCCCTGATCATCACCCGGGGAATGACACCCTTTCCCGAGTGCATGGAGATGGCGGAGAAGTATGACCGGACCATCCTCAGCAGCCAGGAGACCACCTCCGCCTTTATGGGCGGCCTGATCTCCGGCCTGCGGAACTATCTCTCCCCCCGGATCACCCGCCACGGAGTGCTGGTGGAGATCTACGGCGAGGGTGTGCTGATCTACGGCGAGTCCGGGGTGGGCAAGAGCGAGACGGCCATCGAGCTCATCAAGCGGGGCCACCGCCTTATCGCCGACGACGCGGTGGAGATCAAGCGCATGGGGGTCCAGCGCTTGGTGGGCAGCGCTCCGGAGCTCATCCGCCACTACATGGAGCTACGAGGCATCGGCGTGGTGGACGTGCGCCAGCTTTTTGGTGTGGCCTCGGTCAAGGACCAGGCCGACGTGGACCTGGTGGTGAACCTGGAGCCCTGGCGGGACGGGGCGGTCTACGACCGCTTGGGCCTGGAGGAGCTCCACACCACCATCCTGGGGGTGGACGTGCCCGCTGTGACCATCCCGGTGAAGCCTGGCCGGAACCTGGCAGTGATCATTGAGGTGGCAACCATGAATAACCGCCACAAAAAGATGGGCTATAACGCCGCCCAGGCCTTTACCGACCAGATCAACCGCCACTTTGACGAGGCCATGGCCCAGCAGATGCCGGAGGAATAAAAGCTCGCTGCTATGGACAAGGCCACAAAAAATCTATGCGGAGTTGTTGACATCAGATTCAAATATCAATGGAGCAAAAAAGCGGCCAGCATCATTATTGCTGGTCGCTTTTTTGCTGTTTGCAGTGTTAATTACGATATATCGCAGCAATATCGTGTATTTTTTGCCTCATCTTTGCACGGATATGTGGAGGCTCAAGACACTCGCATTTATCGCCAAAACTAAGGAGGATATCATAGTAATATTCGTTTTCAATAAATGGAAAATTGACAATGTAATGCTCATCGCCGTCCGGTAAGAAGTGGTTATAGGCGCAAAATTCAAGTACCCGATCCAGCACAGATTTGTGGATGCGTATTTTAATTTCTGCTTGCAGTGTTTCTATTATTTGATCAGAATCCAAAATCGGCTTTTGATGCTCCCGTGGGGCAAAGGCTTCCTGCTTCATCTGCAGGTCTGACATTCTGGATAGCCTGAACAGGCGGTAATCGCTCCTGCTATAACAATACCCATAAAAATACCAGTGACCGCTTTTTAATACAAGCTGGTATGGCTCAACCGTTCTTACAGTTTTGTTTCCGTGGTGAGCGATGTACTCAAAGGAGAGCAGTTTGTGATCCTCTAAAGCCGCTTTGATCATTTGCAAATATGGTTGGATATTTTGATTGCCTGACCAGGGGCTTACATCTACACAGAGTTGATTGACCCTTATTTCAATATCATTCGTTTTATCAGCAGGGATAAAACTCTTGACTTTTGCAAGAACGTTTACAAGTTCATCTCCTCGTACCATGTTGGAGAGATTAGAAAGCCCCATCAAGATCGCGGAAAGATCGGCAGTCGAAAAAACAGTTTTATCGATTTTGTACTCTGGCATGATTTCAAAGCCGCCGCCAACTCCCGAAATTGAGCGAATGGGAACCCCCGCCATATTGATTACAGTCTATATTTATACCCTTGATACCCTGGCAGATTGGGAACCGG
>CATJWI010000130.1 GCA_949744075.1 uncultured Eubacteriales bacterium
GATGCAGTAGAAGGGATTCATGTCGGAGAGGTACTTGGTGACCTCGGTGTACTTGTTGGAGTAGAACACAGCGTTCTGGGTCAGCACGCCGTCGATGGTGCCCTGCTGCAGGGCGGTGAACAGCTCGTTGAAGGCCATGGGCATGGGCTGGCCGCCGACGCCTTCAAAATAGGTCAGGTACATGTTGTTCTCCATGACCCGGAACTTCACGCCGTCCAGGTCGGAGGGCACGTGCAGAGGACGGATGTTGTTGCTGATGGTGGCATAGCCCAGGTCAAGGCCGATGTAGGGGCGGATATTGGCCTCCTCGGCAAACCGGTCATAGGCCATCTTGGCCACCTCACCGTCGATGAACTCGAAGGCGATGTCACGGCTGGTAAACAGGTAGGGGATATCCATGAACATCAGGGCGTTGGAAAAGGCGGCCACGGCCATGTTGCCGGAGTCGGTGATCTCCAGGTTGCCTAGCTGGACGGCCTCCAGCATCTCGTTGGGGCTGCCCAGCACCATGTTGGGATAGACCTGCACGTCGTAGGCGCCGTCGGTGGCCGCCTCGAAGAGCTCTTCGAACTTATACTGGCCCACGGTAACGGGGTGGGTCTCGGCGCAGGTGCCGCCGATGCGGATCACGATAGGAGCATCCTTGGAGCCGCCCTGGGCCGCGCTGTTTTCGGCGGGAGGAGTGCTGTTGGTCGCCGTACCGCCACCGCCGCAGGCGGAGACACCGACGCAAAGAGCCAGAGCCAGAACCAGAGCGCTAACTTTTTTGATCTTTTTCATGTAATTGATCCTCCTGTTTTTATAGTTTCCTCGATTGAAGTACCGGTATCCGCTGCTGCCCCCCTTTCTCTTGATCTTCAACCAACACAGCTCAGAGCATTCCGAGGCTCTTTGCTTGTTGTGTCAGTTCCTCCCGGAAATCCGGGTGGGCGATGCTGATCAGCAGTTCCGCCCGCTCCCGGTTGGTCTTCCCAAACAAGTTGACGATGCCGTATTCGGTACAGATGTACTGCACGTCGTTGCGGGAGACCGTGATGATGGAGCCTTGGGGCAGCTGGGGCACAATGCTGGAGATGGTCCCTTTCTTGGCGGTGGTCTTCAGCACCAGAATGGATTTGCCGCCGTTGGAACGTTTGGCTCCCCGGACAAAATCCACCTGGCCGCCGGGGCCGCTGTACTGCTTGCCGTTGATGCTGTCCGACACCACCTGGCCCAGCAGGTCCACCTGGAGACAGGCGTTGATGGAGACCATGTTGTCGTTCAGGGAGATCAGATAGGGGTCGTTGGTCTGGTCCACCGGGATCAAAAGCACGTCGGGGTTGTGGTCTACGAAGTCGAAGAGCTTCTTGGTGCCCATCAGGAAGTTGCTGACGAATTTCCCCGTGTGGTGGGTCTTTTTGGCGTTGGTAATGACCCCCGCATTATAGAGGTCCACCACCCCGTCAGAAAACAGCTCCGTGTGGATACCCAGGTCCCTTTTATCCTTTAGCGCCGCCAACACCGCGTTGGGAACGCTTCCGATGCCCAGCTGCAGCGTGTCGCCGTCGTGGATCTCAGCGGCGATGAATTCGCCCATCTTCTGCTCCACCTCGCCGAAATCGCCGCCGGGGACTTCCACCAGGGGCTCCTCCAGGTCTACGATGACCGTCGCCTTGGAGAGAGAAAAGGCCGAGCCATATGTAAAGGGGATGGCTGGGTTGATCTGCACGATGAGCTTTTTGCACTTCTCTACGCAGGCCACTGAATAGTCTGCGTTCAGGCCGTAGCTGCACATCCCGTTCTCATCGGGGGGCGGGACCTGCATGATAAATACGTCCGGTGTATTGATCTCCTTATAGAAATCCACCATTTCGTAAAAGAACATGGGCTGGAAGTCGATCCGTCCCGCCTCATATTCTTTCCGGTTGCTGTTGCTGAGGAAGCAGCTCCAGCCCTTGAAGCTGTCTACCACATCCGGGCCGGCATAGTCCGCCGGGCCCCAATGAAGGTGAGACATGACGGTCACATCCCGCAGCTCCGGCGCCCGGTCCACCAGCGCCCGGAGGATGGTCTTCGCCTCTCCGTGGGCCTGCTGGATCATCACCTTATCGCCGGATTCCACGATCTTGACCGCATCCTCCACCGATCTAATTTTGTCCTGGTACTTTTCCCGCCAATTCAAGTATGTTCCCTCCCAAACCTTTTTTATTCGCACGCTTACTTACCTGCTTTTTGCTGTCGCTTTATATATGAGCAAGGGCCGTGCCATTTTTCTCTTTTTTTCTTTTTTATTTTCAAACAGGGAAACTGCGGGAAAAGCCCACATTTTGGGTGAGAATTTATTCTTTCCGTTCTTTCTTTTTGTCTGCCTCCGAAATATGTCGTATTTTTGCAACGTAGCGGCCTTACGACACTGTCGCAAGGCCGCTACACTCATTCTTTTCCTTCTTCCCCTTTTAGTTTGCGGTAAATGTAGGTTCTGTGAACTCCCAGCAGTTCTGCTGCCTTTGTCACATTTCCATCCGAGGCCTCGATGGCCTCCCGGATATATTCCCGTTCAAATTTTCGCAGCGCGGTTTTCAGGTCCCCGTCCAGCTGAAGCTGGGGCGTCTCCATTTTTACCCGCTGTACCGGCTGTTCCAAGTCCAGCTTGGGGGCGTCCAGGATCTGCTTGTCCGTTGCCACCACCATCCGGTGGATCAGGTTTTTCAGCTCCCGCACATTTCCCGGCCAACGGTACCGGAGCAGCTCCTCCATACAGGCCTCCGAAAACTGCTTGCTCGTATGGTACTTGCTGTTGAACTCCTTTAAATAGTGATTTGCCAGAAGCGCGATGTCCTCCGGCCGGCTCCGCAGGGGCGGGATGGTCAGGGGCAGCACGTTCAGCCGGTAGTATAGGTCCCCCCGGAAGTTGCCCTCGTGCACCATGGCCTGCAGGTCCCGGTTGGTGGCCGCGATGATCCGCACATCTACCTTCTTCACCTTGGTCGCCCCCACCCGGGTGATCTCTCCGCTCTCCAGCGCCCTCAGCAGCTTGGCCTGGACCCGCAGGGGGATCTCCCCCACCTCGTCCAGAAACAGCGTTCCCTTATCCGCCAGCTCAAAGGCGCCGATCTTTCCGTTCTTGCTGGCCCCGGTAAAGGCCCCCGGCGCGTACCCGAAAAGCTCTGATTCGATCAATTCCCGGGGAATGGCGGCGCAGTTGATGGGCAGGAAGACCCCCTCCTTGCGCTCGCTTTCATCATAGATATAGTGGGAGACCAGTTCCTTTCCGGTACCGGATTCCCCTACCACCAGCACTGAACCGTCGGTCTTGGCCACCTTTCGGGCATAGTGGAGCACCTGCCCCATGGCCTCGCTCCGATAGATCAGGGGTGCTCCGCCAATGGTCTCCGAATAATGCTCCAGCAGCCCCCGCATTTGATTGATCAGGGCCTTGCTCTGCTCGATCTCCGTCAGGAACTTTGAGATCTCCCGCTCATACTGGCTATAGTGTACTGTAAACAGGATATTGTCCTCGTCGTCAAATACCGGCACCGCATGGACCCAGAACTTCTTCCCGTTGACGTCCACCGCCTCCATGTCCATGATCTGCTTTGTCTTCAGCACCTCCATAGTTACTGAATACTGGAAAACGCCATCCTCTACCAGCTCCGTCACATGCTTGCCCAGATACTTCTCCCGGGACATTCCCACGGTATTCCAGCCCCAGCGGTTCAAATAGAGGATGTACCCTTCCCCGTCTGTAATAAAGACATTGCCATAATAGCAATCCATTAGCTTGAAGAAGTCCTCAAAGGTCAACTTGAGCTCTCTCATATCGTTGGTGGATATCTTGCTCCAATACAGCTTTTCGCTCATCTTGCGTCCTCCTGTGTTGTTGTCTTGCTCTTACTTTTGCTTTCTATCTCTATACCATGTGCAATTATCATGCCAAATTTTTGACAAACCTTTCCAACGTTCTCCATAGGACCATTTTTTCCATTGACTATACCGGGTATCGTTCCCACCATGGTGGGAACGCAAACATGCGCATGTTTGCGTTTTTATTTTATCCCATCCCCCTCAAAAGCGTCAAGGCGACCTGGGAAGAATTTATTGCAGGAGGAGAAAAAAGGGTATATAATAAGGAAAAATGAAAGGTGGCTCATATGGCATCGTTATCTCCTATCAAGATAGGCGTCCGATATTGCGGCGGCTGCAACCCACGCTATGACCGGGTCGCCGCTGTTCAGCGGCTTCAAGTCGCCTTTCCCGACGTCTCCTTTTCCACCGACATTTCGCCCGGCGGCATGGCGCTTCTCCTGGTAGTCTGCGGCTGCTCCGCCCGGTGCGTCTCCCTGCCCGACCTTTCCGCCGAAGAGATAAAAACCTTCTGGCTCACCAGTGAAGCCGACTTTCCCTTGCTCTGCCGCACCATTGCCTCCCTTCACCACTCCCAGGGCTGAAAACTCCACTCGAAAATCAGGAGGAATATTTCATGCTGGATACCCCCTTAGAAAGCCTCTTTCAGGACAACCGGAACCCCACCTTTGAAGAGGTGGCGACCACCTTTTCCGGCCTTCCCCGGGAGGACCTGCTGAAATGTCTCTACGAAAGCCTGCTGACCTACCACGAGTGGAAGTACGTCATCGACCAGTCCAATGACGGCATCTACATCGGAAATGAGGCAGGCCACGGTCTCTATGTCAACGACGCGTACAAGGCCATCTCCGGGCTGAGTCTGGAGGAGATCCGGGACCTGCCGCCGGAGGAGCTGGTGAATCAGCGCTACATCGACAAGTCCTGTATCCTCCTGGTGCGGGAGACCCGGCGGGCCACCACCATCGAGTCCTATTTTTACCGCACGGGGAAACAGTGTCTGGTAACCTGCAAGCCCGTCTTTGACAATGACGGAAACATCGCCCTTATGATCGGCTGTATTCGGGACATGACCGAGATCAACAGCCTCCGGGCGGAAAATGCCAAGGATAAGAGTCTCATCACAAAGTACGAGGACGAGATCGCCAGTTTGAAAAAGCAGTTCCTCTCCAATGACAGTCTGGTTCTGGAGGATCCCGCCTCCCTGGAGCTCCTCCGGGCGGCCCAGAAGATCGCCCATGTGGATTCCTCCGTGATGCTCACCGGAGAGACGGGAGTGGGCAAGGAGATCATCGCCAAGTATATCCACAACAACAGCTCCCGGAGCGGCGGACCCTTTATCAAGCTCAACTGCAGCACCATCGCGGAAAACCTCTTTGAGTCGGAGCTCTTTGGGTATGAGCGGGGCGCCTTTACCGGCGCCAAACAAGAGGGAAAGCTGGGGCTTTTTGAGGCCGCCGACAACGGCACCATCTTTTTGGACGAGATCGGCGAGCTCCCCCTCCCCATGCAGGCCAAGCTCCTCCGGGTCCTTCAGGAGCGGGAGATCACCCGAGTGGGCAGCACCAAGCCGGTAAAGATCAATGTCCGGGTCATCTCGGCCACCAACCGGGACCTGCGTCAGATGGTGGCTGAAAATCTCTTCCGGGCAGACCTATATTACCGTCTGAATGTGGTGCCCATCCACATCCTTCCCCTCCGGGAACGTCCCGGTGACATTTTGCCCTTGGCAGAGCATTTCCGAGTAGAGATCAACCAAAAATACGCCTATCAAAAGACCTTTTCACCAGAAGCGCTGCGGATGATCCAGCAGTATTCCTGGCCCGGCAATGTCCGCGAGCTGCGCAACATGGTGGAGCGGGCCATCATTATCAGCGAGGCAGACGAGATCGAGGCCCACGAATTCGAGTCCATCCAGACCCGCCCTGCCCAGCTCTCCCCCGGTGGCTCCCCCCTGGACCTGAGCGAGCGACTCAGGCGCATCGAGTACCGGTATATGCGCCAGGCCTATCGCAAGTACCGAAACATGAAGGACGCCGCCCAGGCCGTGGGGATGAAAAAAAGCACCTTTGCCGGAAAGTTTAAACTGTATCAGGAAAAATACGGAGACAGCCTCTCCGAGCTCCAGGAGTGAGAGAGCGTCCGAAATTTCAACTGCGAGTCGAAATTTCGGACGCTCTATTTTTGTTGTAAAAGCCGTCATTTTATATGATTTGCAGCACTTTTAATTCAAAAATATAGGATGTGCCTCCCAACGAGGCCTTTCCCTGTCCAAAATATTGTATTCAACAAAACTCTGGAGCCCCTTCTTCGCTCCCTGTGACGAAACAAAATCGCCCAAAATGTCTTGAATCATTTATATTCTTTCTGTTTTTTTAGCCATTTTTCTCTACTTTGTACTTTTTCTTTTCTTACCGCAAATTTGGCATCCTGTTTGCTATTATAAAAATTGGCTTGGAACAAAACGCAGACAGGAGGAAACAAGATCATGAGCCAAGATTGGAAAGCGTATTACAAGGACCACACCATGACTGCCGAGGAGGCCGTCTCCCTCATCAAAAGCGGAGACCGGGTCATTAACTCCCATCTGGGCGGCGCGCCCCTGCCCATCATTGACGCCATGGTCAAAAACTATAAAGCATACAAGGACGTGGAGATCAGCTGTATGCTGACCTCTGACGGCATCCCCTATGCCGAGGAGCAGTACAAGGACCACTTCCACATGAATCCCTGGTTCGTGTCCGGAAACTCCGCCAAGGCCCTGGCCGCCGGCTACGGCGACATGACCCCCTGCCACTTCTCTGAGATCCCCGGCCTGCTGCGCACCTCCATGCGGCCGGACGTCTCCCTCATCCAGGTCTCTCCCCCCGACGAGCACGGCTACGTGAGCCTGGGCGTCAGCACCGACTACATGATCGTGGCCGCCCGGCTGTCCCGCACCGTCATCGCTGAGGTCAACGCCCAGTGTCCCCGGGTCTTCGGCGACGCCATCATGCACGTCACCGAGATCCAGGCCTTCGTGGAGAGCGACCGCCCCATCACCCCCGCCCCGGTGACCACCATCACCGACGTGGAGCGCGCCATCGGCGGCTACTGCGCCGAGCTTATCGGGGACGGCTCCTGCATGCAGATGGGCATCGGCGCCATCCCTGACGCCGTCTTGGGCTTCCTGGACTCCAAGAAGGACCTGGGCATCCACTCCGAGATCATCGGCGACGGGGTCAAGCACCTGTGCGAGCTTGGTGTCATCAACGGCAGCCGTAAGGAAATCGACACCGGCAAGGTGGTGTGCACCAGCTACTACGGCACCGACGCCCTCTATAAGCTGGTGAACGACAACCCCACCTTCCAGCTGCGGGCGGTGGACTACACCAACGACCCCCGCATCATTTGCAAGAACAGCAACGTGGTCTCCATCAACTCCTGCGTGGAGATCGATCTCACCGGCCAGGTGTGCTCCGAGGCCGTGGGCGCCCGGCAGATCAGCGGCATCGGCGGGCAGGTGGACTTCGTCCGGGGCGCCAAGATGTCCCCCGGTGGCAAGTCCATCATCGCCTGCTACGCTACCGCCAAGGGGGGCACCATCTCCAAGATCGTCCCCGCCCTCAAGCCCGGCACCCCCGTCACCACCTCCCGCACCGACGTGGACTACGTCATTACCGAGTTCGGCATCGCCCAGATGCGGGGCAAGTCCCTGCGGGAGCGGGCCAAGGCCCTTATCGCCGTAGCCCACCCCGACTTCCGGGACGAGCTGCGCAGTGAGTATAAACGGATCTACGGTTGGGGTCTGTAAGGCCCTTTACTGTAGATCCCGGCCCCTCTCTTTCTTTTGTTGTTCCTCCCTCCTAATACGGAACACCCCCTCCGGCAGAGACCGGAGGGGGCGTTCCGTTTATCTGTTCATTTCCTCACTATTTCTGGGGACTGCCGCTCTCCAGGATGGCCCGGGCCTGATCCAGGAGAGAGGGACTCACCCCCTGGACCAGGATGACCTCCTTCACTTGGGGCAGGGCCTCCTGCAGGGCCTCGGCCACCACCTGCTCGGTGGTCAGGTAGGCGGAGGGACAGCCGGAGCACTGCCCCAGGAAGCGAAAGCGGTAGCGTCCATCCTCAAAGCTCAGGGAGGCTATCTCCCCCCCGTGGGAACGCAGATGGGGGCGCACCTTCTCGTCCAATACCTGTTCGATCTGCTCCAGCTCTGTCATGTTCCCTCCGCCTCCTGTCAGAAATATCCGGTCTTGCTTACTCCTTGATGTGGGCCAGGGTCTTGGCCAGGGCCTTCTTGTGCTCCAGGTTCCCCTGGCGGGCGATCATCACCCGCTGGGCCTGGGGAGAGCCGGCTCCGTGAAGGGACTCGGTGCGGTAGCCCACGGCAGCGGTGCCCAGGGCCAGGTTCTCGATAAGCCGCAGGATGCGCAGCCGGTTCTCCGTGGACACCCCGTCCACGCCCTTCAGGTACTTCTCAATGATGGGGCCCACCTTGGCGTCCCGCAGGTCGGCCTCGGAAGGGGCGGTGACCACCAGGCCGCCGGCAATGTCCTCCGCCAGGCGGACGATCTCATAGGGGAAGCGGGTGACGTTCTGCTTGCAGACGTTGGCCAGCAGCAGGTCGATGAGGTAGTTTCCGCTCTCGGTGGGGTGGCCCTCGGCGGAGCAGGCGATGCCACAGGCGTAGAGGGTCTCGTTCAGGTGGGTCATCTCGATGAGCTTGTCCTTGATGTGAGAGGCCTTGGCGGCGCCGTTATACTCGGCGGCCACGGCGGCGGCGCCGATGAGCACGTCGCCCACGCCTACCTTGCACCCACCGTAGCTCTGGCGATGATAGCCGGCGAAGCGCTCCACCAGCATGCCAGTGAAGTCGGTCTCCCCGTTGAGGAAGATGCGCTCGTTGGGCACGAATACGTCCTGGAAGACGGTGAGGGCCTCCACACCGCCGAACTCGGCGTTGCCCACGTCCAGCTCAGTGTTCTCCAGCTTCCGGGTGTCGCAGGACTGGCGGCCGATGATCATGGTGATGCCCTCGCTGTCCATGGGCACGGCGAAGGAGATGGCGTAGTCCTTGTCCTCGGGGCCCATGGCGATGGTGGGCATAACGATGACCTCGTGGCTGTTCAGCACGCCGGTCTGGTGGGCCTTGGCGCCCCGGACCACCACGCCGTCGGGGCGGCGCTCCACCACCCGGAGGAAGAGGTCGGGATCACTCTGGGCATGGGGGGCCTTGGAGCGGTCACCCTTGGGATCGGTCATGGCGCCGTCCACCGTCAGGTCCTTGTCCTGAACGTAGATCATGAACTTCTTGAAGTTCTCGTGGTAGTTGGTGCCGTACTTCTTGTCCACCTCGAAGGTGGTGGAGAACACGGCGTTGAAGGCATCCATGCCCACGCAGCGCTGGAAGCAGGCGGCGGTCTTCTGGCCCAGCAGCCGCTGCATCTTCACCTTCTTCACCAGATCCTCGGTGGACTGGTGGATATGGGCGAAGCGGTTGACCCGGTGCCCGGTATAGGGGGAGATGGCGGTCATCAGGTCCTGGTACTCGGGCATTTGCGCCAGGTCATAGGTCATGCGCACCGAGTTCAGGGAGGGACGGAGGATGGGGTCGTCCACAGGACACTCCACCTTCTTGCCGAACATGTAGACGTTCATCTTCATGCTGCGGATGGATTCGATGTACTCTTTTCCGGTCATAAGCGCCATGTCTGATCATCCTTTCAAAGCTGTTTTTTATTTCATGCGTGTTGACAGAGGCGGTCAAGCCTCCCTCTCCTCCGCTATAGAGGCTATTTACTCGTACTTCTCACCGAAGCGCTCCTCAAAGACCTGGATGAGGGCGGCCCGGTGCTCAGGATGAGCCACCGCGATCAGGTTCCGGGCCCGCTGGCGCAGGGTCAGCCCCTTCAGGGGGGCGATGCCGTACTCGGTGACCACATAGTCCACATCGCAGCGGCTGGTGGTGACCACCGCGCCGTCGTCCAGCCAGGCCACGATCTTGGAAGTGCCCTTGGTGGTGGAGGGCATGGCGATGATGGATCGGCCGTGCTGGGCCAGGGCGGCACCCCGGATGTAGTCCACTTGGCCTCCGATGCCGGAGAACTGGCGGGTGCCGATGGTCTCGGCGTTGACCTGGCCCATCAGGTCCACCTGGATGGCGGAGTTGATGGACACCATGTGGTCATTCTTGGCAATGGTATTGGGGTGGTTGGAGTAGTCTACTGGGTAAAGCTCCACGTCCGGGTTGTTGTTCACGAAGTCGTAGAGCCGCTGCGTACCCATCATCATGGTGGACACGAATTTCCCCGTGTGGATGGGTTTCTTCCTGTTGTTGATGACCCCGGCCTCCGCCAGGTCCACCACGCCGTCAGAGAAGGTCTCCGAGTGGATGCCCAGGTCCTTCTTATCCTTCAGGAACCGCAGCACTGCATCAGGGATGGCGCCGATGCCCAGCTGGAGGGTATCCCCGTCCTGGATGAGGGAGGCACAATAGCGACCGATGGACTCCTCCACCTCCCCGATCTTGGGGGCGGGTAGGACCAGGATGGGCTCGTCAAAGGGGACAAAGATGTCGATATCGGCCACGTCCAGGCTGGTGCCGAAGGTCCGAGGCATCATGGCGTTGACCTGGGCGATGACCAGCTTGGCGGTCTTGGCCGCGGCGTAGGTGTAGTCCACCGAGACACCCAGGCTACACTTGCCGTTCTCGTCTGGCGGCGTCACCGAGATCATGGCTACGTCCAAGGGCAGGTTGGTTCGGAAGAGCTTGGGGGCCTCGAAGAAAAAGCAGGGCGTATAGTCCGCCTGGCCGCTCTCCACCGCCTTCCGGGATGTACCGCCCACAAAGAGGGAGTTGTGGCGGAAATTCTCCTTGTACTCCGGCTTGCAGTATTCGCTCTTGCCCATGGAGACCATGTGTAGGATCTCCACATCCCGGTAGGCGGCAGCGTTGTTCACCATGGCCTCCACCAGATGGCAGGGCTCTCCCACCGCGTGTCCCAGGGCCACCCGGTCCCCGGATTTGATCCGCTTCACGGCCTCCTCCGCCGTCATGGTCCTTTTTGCATAGAGATCCTTCCAGTTTTCCATCGTAACATCTCGCTTTCTTATGTGGTCATCGGAAAAGCCCCCACCACCAGCGCCCACAAGGCACAGATCCTACAGGCAAGGCTTTATCGCTCCTATACCCCTGTCTTTAGCAAATGGCGTGCCGATTTTGCCAAAAAGAAGAAAAAAGCCCACATCCACTGGGACGCAAGGCTTTCCCATCCTCCCTAAACCCCATCCATATTCCCCGTTCAAATTTCAAGCGCCTTTTCAGTCCGAAAAAACAGACAAAACGGTTTTTCGATATCGAAAAACCGTTTCAAAAAATATAGTATTCAGAAAAAAGTTAAAGAAACCCGTCTAAAATTCGTCAAAATATTCAATATCCGATTTTCCGGACATTCAAAGGGTAAAATCGAATTTTTAGGATAAAGACCCGCCCTCTCATTTTGAACGGCGCAGCTTTTTGCCCTTGACTCTTGGCCCTTGCCCTTCGCCCTTCTCCGACGGCAAACCGAAACGGTTTACCGTCGGAAGCGAAGAAATTCCCACTATAGCGCAGTTTTCCGCTTTAGCGGGAAACGGAGCGGTAGTGGGAATTTCTGAGCTGGTGCCGGTGGTGGGACTCGAACCCACACGGGGGATTAGCCCAACGGATTTTGAGTCCGTCACGTCTACCAATTCCATCACACCGGCTTATTTCTTTTGACAGCATTTTATTATACAGGTTTTTTTCCGCCTTGGCAAGGCCTTTTTTTATTTTTTCCCACCTATAAAAGGGATTTTCCCTTGACAAGCGGCACAAAATGTTGTATCATTATTTTTGTTGTAAAGTTAATGAGCTTTACATTTATGCTTTGAAGGAGGGGTCCCCGTGAAAAACCAGGCTTACCGCATGGCCATGCTGTTTGACTTTTATGGCGATATGCTTACCGAACGCCAGCGTGAATTTTACGACCTTTACTACAATGAGGACCTCTCTCTCTCCGAGATTGCCGAAAACTACGGTATCTCCCGTCAGGGCGTCCGGGACGTGATCGTACGAGCGGAGGCCACCCTCACTGAGCTGGAGGACAAGACGGGCATCATCCGTCGATTCCATGTGATGCAGGACCAGCTGAAGACCGTCCAGGCCGCGGTGGACGCCATCGCCGACCGTAACGCCCAGCTATACCTGGACAATGAGCTGGAGGCGCTCACCCGCCAGATCGGAGAGATCCTTGGTAAGCTGAAACAGGAGTAAGGTATGGCTTTTGAGGGACTGACGGAAAAACTGACCAACGCCTTTAAGCGCCTCCGGGGCAAGGGCCGGCTCACCGAGGCCGACGTGAAGGAGGCCATGCGGGAAATCCGCATGGCC
The DNA here is from genome assembly GCA_949744075.1 of uncultured Eubacteriales bacterium. Lineage (GTDB taxonomy): Bacteria > Bacillota > Clostridia > Oscillospirales > Oscillospiraceae > Vermiculatibacterium. The sequence continues at coordinate 12,236 of CATJWI010000130.1, forward strand.
CTGCTGGAGGCCGACGTGAGCTTTAAGGTGGTCAAGGACTTCGTGGCCAAAGTGTCGGAGCGGGCCGTGGGCGCTGATGTGCTGGAGGCCCTCTCCCCCGCCCAGATGATCGTAAAGATCGTCAATGAGGAGCTCACCGCCCTCATGGGCGGCGAGGACGCCAAGTTGGCCATTGCATCCAAGCCTCCCACCGTCATCATGATGGTGGGCCTCCAGGGCGCGGGCAAGACCACCAACTCCGCCAAGCTGGCGGGGCTTATGAAAAAGCAAGGGAAGCGGCCGCTGCTGGCCGCCTGTGACATCTACCGCCCCGCCGCTATTGAGCAGTTGGAGGTGGTGGGCTCTCAACTGGACATCCCGGTGTTCCAGATGGGGCAGATCGACCCCGTGGATATCGCCAAGGCCGCCGTGGAGCACGCCAAGAAGCACGGCAACGACATGGTGTTTCTGGACACCGCCGGCCGGCTCCATGTGGATGAGGAGCTGATGGCCGAGCTGCAGAATATCAAGGCCGCCGTCTCCCCCGACGAAATATTGTTGGTGGTGGACGCCATGATCGGCCAGGACGCGGTGAATGCCGCCAAGGCCTTTGACGACGCTTTGGACCTCACCGGCGTGATGCTCACCAAGCTGGACGGCGACGCCCGGGGCGGCGCGGCTCTCTCTATCAAGGCGGTCACCGGAAAGCCCATCAAATTCGCGGGCACTGGGGAAAAGCTGGACCAGGTGGAGGTCTTCCACCCGGACCGGATGGCCAGCCGGATCCTGGGCATGGGCGATGTGCTCTCCCTCATTGAGAAGGCCCAGGAAAATTTTGACCAGAAGAAGGCCATGGAGCTCCAGGAAAAGCTCCGGAAGAATAAATTCACCCTCACCGACCTCTATGACCAGTTGGTGCAGATGAAGAATATGGGTCCCATCAGCGACCTGGCCGGGATGCTCCCCGGCATAGACGCCAAAGCTCTGGAAGGGGCCAGCATGGACGACAAGGCCTTTGGCCGCACCGAGGCCATCATCCTCTCCATGACCCCCGCGGAGCGGGAGGAGCCCTCTCTGCTGAACAACAGCCGGAAAAAGCGAATCGCCGCCGGCGCCGGGGTCCAGGTAGTGGATGTGAACCGGCTTCTGAAGCAATTTGAGGCCATGCGCCACATGACCAAGCAGTTTAATGACCCCCGGCTGCGCAAGATGGCCAAAAAGGGCCGCTTGGGCGGTCTTGGCAGCATGGGCATGGGGAAGGGATTTCCCTTTTGACCCCTCTTTGATTTGTTGGAAAACGCAGTTTGCGTTTACCATATACGCATGAGATTTCTTATGGAGGTGAAAATAATGGTCAAAATTCGTCTGCGCCGTATGGGTGCCAAGAAGGCCCCCTTCTACCGCATCGTGGTGGCCGACTCCCGTTATCCCCGGGATGGCCGGTTCATCGAGGAGATCGGCACCTATGATCCCACCGCCGATCCCGCCGTGCTGAAGGTGGACGCTGAACGGGCCCAGGCTTGGGTCAAGACCGGTGCGCAGCCCACCGAGACGGTGAAGGCTCTGCTGAAAAAAGCCGGCGCTATCTAAGGGAGGACTACCAAATGAAAGAGCTCCTCACCTACATCGCCCAGAACCTGGTGGACCACCCCGAGCAGGTGGAGGTCACCGAGCATGTGGGCGACGGCGAGACCGCGCTGGAGCTTCGGGTCGCCCCCGAGGACATGGGCAAGGTGATCGGCCGCCAGGGCCGCATCGCCAAGTGGATCCGCGTCCTCATGCGCACCGCGGGCCAGCGGAAGGGGACTCGGGTCTCCGTGGACATCACCGACTGAAAAGCGGCGGGGCAAGCCCCGCCGCTTTTTCTTATCAACGACCGGAGGAACTGTACATGAAAAGCCAATTCTTAGAGGCCGGACAGATCGTCAATACCCACGGGGTCAGGGGCGAGGTGAAGATCATGCCCTGGGCGGACTCCCCAGAATTCCTGTGCGGCTTTGATACCCTTTATATGGACGGCAAGCCTGTCAAGGTCCTCTCCTCCCGGCCCCACAAGGCCATGGTGCTGGCTACCTTGGAGGGGGTGGACACGGTGGAGAAGGCCATGAAGCTGAAAAACAAAGTCCTCTCCATCGACCGCACCGGTGTGGAGCTCTCTGGGGGGCGCCATTTTCTGGCGGACCTTATGGGTCTCTCCGTTCTGGATGCCGCCACTGGGGAGAAGCTGGGGGTCATTGAGGATATCCTGACCCCGCCCGCCCATGAGGTCTATGTGGTCAAGGGCAAAGAGAAATCTTACCTCATTCCCGCTGTGGACGCTTTTTTGGCCGAGACCAATGTGGAGGGCAACTATATCAAGGTAAATCTCATTGAGGGGCTGGAGACTGATGTATAGGATCGATATTCTCACTCTTTTTGACATGACTGTGGGGGACGTGCTCTCCGAGTCCATTCTGGGCCGGGCCCAAGAGCGGGATTTCCTGCGGATCGAGACCCACCAAATTCGGGACTACACCCTCAACAAGCAGAAGCAGGTGGACGACTACCCCTATGGAGGCGGCCGGGGGGCGGTGATGCAGGCCGATCCCCTCTATCAGTGTTGGAAGCACGTGGTGGATACCTTCGGGCCGGGACACACCATCTATTTCTCCCCTGCCGGGACCACTTTCCGGCAGGCGGACGCCAAGCGTTTGGCGGCGGACTACGAGCACCTGATCCTGGTCTGCGGCCATTATGAGGGCATTGACGAGCGGTTCATCGAGGAGTGTGTGGACGAGGAGATCTCCTTGGGAGACTTCGTCCTCACCGGGGGGGAAATTCCCGCCATGGCTGTTGCAGACGCGGTGAGCCGGCTGGTGCCTGGAGTGCTTCCCGACCCGGAGTGCTTTGAAAATGAAAGTCATTGGAACGGGCTTTTGGAGTATCCCCAATACTCCCGGCCCGAGGAGTGGCACGGGCGGAAGGTCCCCGCCATTTTGCTCTCGGGGAACCACGCTCTTATCGCCAGGTGGCGGAAGAAACAGGCCATCCTGCGGACCAAGCGGAGGCGGCCCGATATGTATGATAGACTGCCTGCGCCGTCTGGCAAGGAGGAGGTCAAGCTGTGGAAGGAGCTGCGGGAGGAATACCCCGAGGACTTTCCCTCCTGATGAGGAGTTATCTTCAGAAGACCGGGAGCTTTGAGAGATGCGGACCGAACGGAGCGGCCCTTGAAGCTCAATGCAAAGGGACAATTGACCACCTTTCTCTCAGCGAATTTTGCGGAAAATGAGTGAAGAGGCCTTTCAGTTTCAGCTGTTTAAATCCCTCTTTTGAGTGCTTCTTTCCTGCAAGCCCCGGGATGCCCTTGGGCCTCCCGGGACTTTTCCCTCCTTTGGAGAATTTTTCTTTGTTCCCAAATTCCCTTTACTTTTCAGGTCTTTTGTGCTATAATCCAAATATAATTTTAAATATTATATTTGGAGATTCATCTTATGAGCTTTAAGATCATTGTGGACAGTTGCTGCGACCTCACTGCCGCTCAGCTGATCCAGCAGCCTTTTCTGCGAGTGCCTCTTACCATCTCCCTGGCCAATGAAGACATCGTAGACGACGACAGCTTTGACCAGACCCACCTGCTGATGCTCATGCGGGAGAACCAGCAGCCTCCTAAGACGGCATGTCCCTCCCCCGCACAGTATCTGGACGCCTTTGAGGCCGCCCAGGCAGATGACCTCTATGTGGTCACCCTCTCCGCCCTTCTCTCCGGTTCCCACAACGCCGCTGCCCAGGCTCGGGCTATCTGGCTGGAGGACCACCCCGGCGCCCGGGTCCATGTATTCAATTCCTGCTCCGCCGCTGCAGGGGAGGTGGCCGTGGCGCTGAAGCTCCTGGAACTGGCCGGCTCCGGTCGGGATTTCAATACGGTGGTGAGTCAGACCTCCCGGTATATCACCCCTATGACCACCTACTTTGTCTTAGAGGATCTGGACCATCTGCGGAAAAACGGGCGGCTCACCGGAGCCTTGGCTTTAGTCACCGAGGCCCTGCGGATCAAGCTCCTCATGGGGGCCACCCCCGAGGGAGAGATCAAAAAGGTGGGCCAGGCCCTGTCAGTGAAGCAGGCCCTCTCCCGGATGGTAAGCCTGATGGCCGCTGATCCCGCTCACAAGGGAAAGCTGCTGTCCATTGTCCACTGCAACAATGTGGAGCGGGCTTTTTACGTCCGTGATCTGGCCCGAAAGAGCTGCCAGTTCCGGGACATCCTGATCTCCGATGCCCGGGGCGTCACCACGGTCTACGCCAACGACGGCGGCCTTGTGGTGGCCTTTTAAGAGATATCTCCCTTTTGGCAAAAAAAGAGACGCTTCCATATGGAAGCGTCTCTTTTTCTTGGTTCGTTTACTCCGCCTTGGGAGCCTCCTCACCGGAAACAGCAGGGGCGCTCTCCTCGGCCTTAATGGCCTCTCCGGCATCGGCCACAGCCTTCTCGAAGGCCTTCAGGGCCTCCTCGGTAGCCTTGGGAGCCTCCTCCGCCGCGGGGGCGGCAGGGGCCTCGGCAGCCTTGGGAGCCTCGGCGGGCACCTCAGCCTTGGGGGCCGCGGGAGCGGCGGGCTTGGGCGGCACGGGCTTCTTCTCAGGCACAACGCCGTCCACGGTGATCAGGCCGCGGGGGCACTTCTGGGCACAGATGCCGCAGCCGATACACTTATCGTAGTCGATCTTGGCCAAGAAGTTGTCCATGGTAATGGCTTCCTTGGGGCAGGCCTTGGCGCACAGGGAACAACCGATACAGCCGTTGGTGCAGACCTTGGTAACCACGGGGCCCTTGGCATGAGAGGAGCAGGGGATGGTCACGTGCTTCTTGGTCTTGTAGGGCTCCAGGGCGATGAGGTGACGCGGGCAGGCGTCCACGCACTTGGAGCAGGCCTTACACTTGTCCTCGTCCACCACGGCCACGCCGTTGACGACGTGGATGGCGTCAAAGGGGCAGACCTTCTCACAGGTACCCATGCCCAGGCAGCCAAAGTCGCAGGCCAGAGGGCCGCCGCCGGGCAGCCGGGAGGCGGCCAGGCAGTCGGTGACGCCCTGGTAGTTGTACTTGCTGAAATCGATGCCGCAGCCGGTGCAGTGGACCACAGCCAACTGCTTCACCGTCTCGCCGGCAGCCACACCCATGATCTCAGCGATCTTGACGGACACGGCCTCACCGCCGGCAGCGCAGGCGTTGACAGGAGCAGTGCCGGCCACCACGGCGGCGGCATAGCCCGCGCAGCCGGGGAAGCCGCAGCCGCCGCAGTTGGCACCGGGCAGGCACTCGGCAATAGCCTCCTCCCGGGGGTCCTTCTCCACGGCGAAGACCTTGGCGGCAAACGCCAGGATGGCGCCGAAGATGGCGCCCATGATGGCCAAAACGGCCAGAGCAAAAATAACTTTTGTCATATTCTTCTCCTCCTTACCCGAAGATCTTCAGGCCGGAGAACCCCATGAAGCTCAGGGCCAGCAGGCCGGCGGTAACGAGAGCGAGGGGGAAGCCCTCAAAGGCCTTGGGGCACTCAGAGAACTCCAGCTTCTCCCGCACAGCGGCGAAGAGGTAGATGGCCAGCAGGAAGCCAATGCCGCCGGTGACGCCGTAGACCACGCTGGACACGAAGCCATAGCCGTTCTGGGTGTTCTGGAGCACCACGCCCAGCACCGCGCAGTTGGTGGTGATCAGGGGCAGGTACACGCCCAGGGCGGTGTACAGGGAAGGCATGGACTTCTGCAGGAACATCTCGATGAACTGCACCAGGGAGGCGATGACCAGGATGTAGACGATGGTCTGCATGAACACCAGGCCATTGGGCTCCAGGATGAAGTGGTTGATGGGCCAGCACACGGCGGAGGCCAGGCCCATGACGAAGGTCACGGCCAGGCCCATGCCGCTGGCGGTGTCGGTGGACTTGGACACGCCCATGAAGGGGCAGATGCCCAGGAACTGAGAGAAGATAAAGTTGTTGATCAGGATGGCTCCCATGGCAATGGTAAACAGTTCTTTGAAGTCCATTACTTGGCCACCTCCTCTTTCTTCTCAGACTTTTTGGGCTTGCTCAGGAAATACTGCATGGTGGCGATGACACAGGCCAGGGTCAGGAAGCCGCCCACCGGCAGGGCCATGCCCAGCGCAGCAAAGTGGTTGGAGAACAGCTCCACGCCCTCGCCACCGTTGAGGATGCCGCCGCCAAACTTGCCGGCACCCAGCAGCTCACGGACCACACACATGACGATGAGGATCACGGTATAGCCCAGGCCCTGGCAGATGCCGTCTATAGCAGAGGCCACCACACCGTTCTTGGAGGAGTAGCCCTCGGCACGGCCCAGGATGATACAGTTGACCACGATCAGGGGGATGAACACGCCCAGGCTCTCGGCCAGGGCGGGGACGAATGCCTGAAGAATCAGGTCCACCACCGTCACGAAGGTGGCGATGACCACGATGAAGCAGGCGATCCGGATCTTGTTGGGGATGATCTTCCGCAACGCGGCGATGAAGATGTTGGACAGGGTCAGGATCACCAGAACGCTGAGGCCCATGCCGATACCATTGAAGAAGCTGGTGGTGATGGCCATGACCGAGCACATACCCAGCAGCTGAACGGTAACGGGGTTCTGGGTCAACAGGCCCTCTTTGAATTGTTGTTTAAAATTCATCTCTGTCCCTCCTTAACCCAGCTCGGCCACGGCGGCCAGAGCGGAGGTGACGCCGGCGGAGACCGCCCGGGAGGTGATGGTGGCGCCGGTGATGGCGTTGACAACGCCGCCGTCCTTGGTCACCTTGACCTCACCACTGAGACCGGCAAACTGGTCCCGGAAGGCGGGCTTCTTGGCGTTGTCGCCCAGGCCGGAGGTCTCGCCGGACTTGGTGACGGCCACGCCGGAGACGGTGCCGTCAGCGTTGACGCCCACCATGATGGTCAGGGTGCCGCTGAAGGAGCCGCTGGGAGAGACCTCCACCACGTAGCCCACGTCACCCTCGGCCTTGTTGATGGACTTGATGGTGCTGTCGCTGCCGGTGTAGTCCACCGGAGCGTAGCCGCTGGCGGGCAGGACCTCGGCCATGGCGGCGTTGTTCTTTTCGATCTGCACGTTCTTGATGGGGTCCTCGGTGATCATGTTCACCAGGCCCAGCACCAGAGCGCAGACAGCGCAGATGGCACACAGGGTAATGGTCAGCTTCGCCATACCGGAATCGTTCTTTTTCACAGCAGCCTCACTCATGCCGAAGCCCCTCCCTTCTTAGCAGCCTTGGCGGCTTTGATGTCTTCCTTGGTGACACCGAAGCGGCCGGGCTTAGTATACTTCTCAATGATGGGGGTGCAGATGTTCATCAGCAGGATGGCGTAGCTGACGCCCTCGGGATAGCCGCCGAAGTAGCGGATAAACCAGGTCAGCAGGCCACAGCCAATACCGAAGACGATCTCCCCCTTGGGGGTGCAGGGGCTGGTCACGTAGTCGGTGGCCATGAAGAAGGCACCCAGCATCAGGCCGCCGCCGAAGAGCTGGGACAGCATCCACTCCACGTTGGGATTGCCCTTGGTGAAGATGAGGCTGAGCACGGCCACGGTGCCGATGAAGGACACGGGGATCCGGATGTGGATGACCCCCCGGACGATGAGGTACACGCCGCCCACGATAAGGGCCAGGGCGGACACCTCGCCGATACAGCCGCCCACGTTGCCGATGAGCAGGTCCTGGAGGGTAGCACCGGAGTCACCCAGCCAGGGCAGAGTAGCGGCGGCCACAGTGGAGCCATGCATGGTGCCCATGGGGGTGGCGGCGGTGACCGCGTCGTTCACCGAGGTGGTGATGCCCATCCAGTTGGCCACGCCGGGACGGACCCAGGTGGTCATGAACACAGGATAGGACAGCATCAAGAAGGCACGGCCCGCCAGGGCGGGGTTCAGGAAGTTCTTGCCCAGGCCGCCGAAGAGCTGCTTGACCACGAACATGGCGAAGAAGTCGCCAATGAGGATGGTCCAGTAGGGCAGCGCCACCGGGCACACGAAAGCCAGCAGCACACCGGTAACGGCGGCGGACAGGTCGCCGCCGGTCTGGGGCTTCTTCAGCAGCTTGCGGTACAGCCACTCAAAGACCTCGCAGCCCGCCACGGACACGGCGGTGAGCAGCAGAGCCCGGGGGCCGAAGAAGTAGGTGCCCACGCACAGGGCGGGGATCAGGGCGATCAACACGTCCAGCATCAGGGACCGGGTGCTGACCGGGGAGTTCACATGGGGCGAGGAAGCGACTGTCAGCTTCATCTCTTTATTCTCACTCATGCCTTGGCCGCCTCCTTTGCTTGCTTGGCCGCCTGGGCCTTGGCCGCCTCGTCCCGGATGGCAAACTTCGCCGTCCGGAAGGACTGGACCAGGGGCAGACGGGCCGGGCAGATGTAGTTGCAGGAACCGCACTCAATGCAGTCCATCACGTTGAGGGCCTCCACCGCGCTCCACTGCCGCTTATCCACGTTTTGACGCATGAACAGCGGGGTCAGGTGCATGGGGCAGGCCTCCACGCACTTGCCGCAGCGGATGCAGGTCTGGGCGGGATCCTGGTCGGCCGCCTCCTTGGCGGTCATGCACAGGATGCAGTTGCTGGACTTCATCATGGGCACGTCCATGTTGAAGATGGGGTTGCCCATCATGGGGCCGCCGAAGAGGACCCGGTCGGGATTCTCCTTGAAGCCGCCGGCCATTTTCAGCAGGTGGCTCACGGGGGTACCCACGGGAGCCATAACGTTCATGGGCTCGGTCAGCGCACCGCCGGTGAGGGTCACACCGCGACGTGTCAGGGGCTTGCCCTCGGTGACAGCGTCCCAAACGGCGGCGGCGGTGGCCACGTTGCACACCACGCACTTCACGTCGGCGGGCAACTTGCCGGGGGGGATCTGACGGCCGGTGATCATCTGGATGAGCTGCTTCTCGGCGCCCTGGGGGTACCGGGTCTTCAGCCCCTCGATATGTACGTCGCCCGCAGCCCCCACCAGGGACTTCAGGTGCTCGATGGCGTCGGGCTTGTTGAGCTCGATGCCGATGGTGGCCTCCTTGAGGCCCACCGCCTTGGCGATGAGCCGGGCGCCGCCGATGACCGCCTCTCCCCGCTCCAACATGAGCCGGTGGTCGGAGGTGATGTAGGGCTCACACTCCGCGCCGTTGAGGATCACGGTGTCTACCTTGCCGACCGCGCCGGAGAGCTTGACGTGGGTGGGGAAGCCCGCGCCGCCCATACCGGTGATGCCGGCATTCTTGACGATCTCGATGATCTCCGCTCCGGTCAGCGCGTCCACGTTGTCCCGGTGCTGGATGGAGGGGTCGGGAGTGTCCTGGAAATCGTTCTCGATAACCACGGACATCATCATCCCACCTCCGCCGTGGGGTCTGGCCTCTACGGCCACGACCTTGCCCGACACGCTGGCGTGGATGGGCGCGCCCAGACCGGTGGTCTCACCGATAAGCTGGCCCATCTTCACCTCGTCTCCAACGGCAACTACAGGCTTACAGGGGGCACCCACATGCATGGACATGGGAATGACCACCTGGGCCGGTGCTTCCGCCAGGGGCGCTGTGGCCTTGTGCTCGGTCAGGTCCTTGTGCTCGGCCGGATGTACTCCGCCGAAAAACTGATGCAACATAGCCTCACCTCAATTTTCTCACATTCTCTTTTCCCCATAAAAGTTTGTGCTCCAAACTCTTATATAATAGTTCATAAACGCAAAAAAGTCCAGTGTCTTGTGCAAAAAAATCAATGGTATTTTTGATTTTTTCCGCCAAAACCCCTTTTTCCGCCAAAAGAGGGGCTCCTCCCCCTCCCTTCCGCCGCCTCCCGGACAAAAAAAATTTTTCCCGGATTGACAAATCCCCTCCCGGGCGGTATGATAGGAAACAATAATCCCAAAACGCAATGACCGGGCCAATAGGTCCGTCCCGTAAGCCGAGAGAGGAAGCGGACGGTGGAAGCTTCCGTGAGGGACGAGAACCGAACATCACCCGAGAGCGGCGCACTGAACGGCCTTTGGGCCCAGTAGGCGGCGACGGCCTGCCCCCGTTACGGGCCTTGAGCGCGCGGGATGTACCCGCGAATTTAGGTGGTACCACGGAGTGAACGGCTTCGTCCTATAGATAGGACGAAGCCGTTTTGTCTTTCTCCGCCCTATCATTCCACGGACAAGGAGGACCCCAACCATGAAAATGACCTGCGCCCAGATCCTGATGGAGTGCCTGCTGGAACAGGGGGTAGACACCGTATTCGGCTACCCCGGCGGCACCATTCTGAACGTATACGACGAAAGGGAGCCCCACGGCTACAAGGACAAGATCCGCCATATTCTCACCGCCCACGAGCAGGGGGCCTCTCACGCTGCCGACGGCTACGCCCGGTCCACAGGCAAAGTGGGGGTGTGCTTCTCCACCTCGGGCCCCGGGGCCACCAACCTGACCACCGGTATCGCCACCGCCTATATGGACTCCTCCCCCGTAGTGTTCATCACCTGCAACGTCAGCGAGAACCTCATCGGCAAGGACTCCTTCCAGGAGGTGGACATCACCGGCATCACCATGCCCATCACCAAATGCAACTACCTGGTGAAGGACCCGGAGCAGCTGGCCGACGTGATCCGGGAGGCCTTTGCCATCGCCCGGTCGGGCCGGCCAGGGCCGGTGCTCATCGACATCGCCAAGAACGTCACCGCCGCCACGGCGGAGTACGAGTATCTCCCCATCGAACAGCACGCCTCCCACGGCCGGCTGGGGGCCATGCTCCGCCGGGCCAGCCACGACCTGAAGACCCCCGAGCCCGACTTTGGGGATATCGACCGGCTGCTGGATCTCATCGCCAAGGCCAAGCGCCCCCTGGTGCTGGTGGGAGGCGGCGTCATCCGCTCCAAAGGGGCGGTGCCTGAGTTCCGGAAGTTCGCCGAGACTCTGAACGCCCCGGTGGCCTCCACTATCATGGGCGGCGGCGCCCTCCCCGGCAGCCATCCCCTCTTCACCGGCATGATCGGCATGCACGGCTCCCATGCCTCCAACCACGCGGTGGACCAGTGCGACCTGCTCATCGCCATCGGCTGCCGGTTCTCCGACCGGGTGGCCACCGTCCCCGAGGACTTTGCCAAGCAGGCCCAGATCGTCCACATCGACATCGACCGGGCGGAGATCGACAAAAACGTGAAGACTGACCACCACATCATCGGGGACGCCAGAAGGGTGCTCCAGCTCCTCAATGAGAAACTGCCTGCCCACGACTACCCCCAGTGGAAGGAGTGGGTCTTCTCCCACCAGGAGGTGCCCTTGAAAAAGGACGACACCCTTCACCCCCATGAGATTTTGGAGACCATTCAAGCGGTCACCGACGGACAGGCCATCATCGCCACCGACGTGGGCCAGCACCAGATGTGGTCGGCCCAATATTACCACTTCTCCCGGCCGGGGCAGTTCGTCACCTCCGGCGGCTTCGGCACCATGGGCTTCGGCGTGGGCGCCGCCATGGGGGCCAGCCTGGGCAATCCCGATGTCCCGGTAGTACTCTGCACCGGCGACGGCGGCTTCCGCATGAACTGCAACGAGCTGGCCACTTTGGAGCACTACCATATCCCCGTCATCGCCGTCATCTTCAATAACCACACTCTGGGCATGGTCC